>CACLTT010000001.1 GCA_902609885.1 uncultured Candidatus Hydrogenedens sp.
TTGATTTAATTAAAAAAAAATCAAAAATAGGCAATTTACTTGAATCTTTTATAAAAACTCCCTCATCAATAATAGCTACAATTCTTTTGGCTGATGAAATTCTGAATGTAACCATAACAAGCTTGATATCGGCAAAACTTGATTCATTACTAAGGAATCATTTGTCAGACCAGTGGATTTCAGTAATTGCTGTCCTAATTACATCAATAATAATATTAGTCTTTTGTGAAATTATTCCAAAAACTATAGGAGTAAAATTTTCAAGAACATTATCAGTTGTTGTAGCTAGGCCTGTAGGTTTCTTAAATAAAATATTATTTCCATTAACACTTTTTTTCGATTTTATTTCAAGAAAATTAGTAGCAATCTTTAAAGTCGAATCCGAGGTTGATGCTGTTTCATCTTCAAGCCGCATAACTAGCTTAATTGATATTGGAGAAGAAGAGGGTTCGGTTAAGACAAGTGAAACACAATTGATAGATAATTTCTTGAAATTGGACGAAATACCATTATCAAAAATATTAACACCTGTTCCAGATTTGTTTATGCTCAAATCGTCTACTTCAAAAGAAGAAGCATTAGAATTAGCGACGAAATTTGGCTTTTCTAGGATACCTGTATACGATGGAGCCTCAGATAATATTACAGGAATAATTTATGCAAAGGATTTATTGAATTTTTCTGGTGAAAATATTATTCAACTTTTAAGAGATCCTTTTTTTGTACCAGTTCAAAAGAAAGCTTTGGCTCTATTAAGAGAAATGCAATTAATGAGGCTGCACATGGCAATGGTCATTGATGAATATGGAAGGTTAAAAGGAATTGTTACTCTTGATGATATTTTAGAAGAAATTTTTGGAGAAATTCAAGATGAAAAAGAGATTTCAGATGAAAATATTTTTTTCGAAAATGAGAAAATGTATATTCTTGGTGGGACTAAAATAAAGGAATTTAATCAAACTTGCTTGTTCGCGATACATAGAGAGTCCGGACTTGAAAATTTATCTGAAAATATACTGGATTCACAAATTCCCGAAGATCAGGGCATAGAGACTGTTGGTGGCTATATATTTACCAAGCTTGGTCGACTTCCCAAAGAGGGCGAATCAATATTAAATGGAAAAATCGAGTTAATAGTTGAAAAAATTTCAAATAATAGAATAACAAAAATTTTGTTGAGGAGAAATTCAATTAAAGATGATTAATATATTTACTCTTCCTCTTATCACCTTATTGTTACTATTGATCCAGGCATTATTTGCTGGTTCAGAAATAGCTCTGCTATCATGCGATAAGGCCAAGATAAGATCTAGAGCTGATTCAGGAAGCTCGTCAGCTAAACTTGTAATGAATTCAATAAATAAAATTGAGGAATATGTTTCAACGAGTTTAGTTGGAGAAAATTTATGTATTGTTATAAATACTGTTATTTTATCTTTTTATGTTCAAAGAAATTACCCCCAATATGATCCACATTTAATATCAGTAATAGTCTTAACCCCACTTATTGTTATTTTTGGCCAGGTAGTTCCAAAATCAGTTTTTCAAAAGCAAAGCACGGCATTGGTTTTACGTACAATATATTTCTCCATTTTTTTTAGTATAATTTTTAAACCATTACTTATTGTAGTAAAAGTGATAACAGATTTAATAGTTAGTTTAATTGGAACTAAGGGCAAATTGGTTACAAGAGAAGAGTTAATTCATGCACTCGAAGTTGAATCATCTGTTGAAAATTCTTCAGAAAGTTTTAGAGATAAAATATTAAATAAAATATTTCTTTTCGATAGAATTAGGGTGAGAGATATTATGATACCAATTAGTAGAGTTGAGTCTTTGTCATTTGATTCAACAGTTGGTGAGGCTAAAAAAATTATCAAAAAAACTGGATTCTCAAGATTGCCAGTTTATAAAAATAAATTTAATAATATAATAGGCTTTATTCATTCTTCGTATCTACTTGGAAAAAATGATGATCTACCTTTAGATAGTTTTATTGATAGTGGATTTTATACTAGCGAAAATAATCTTGCATCAAATTTACTGAATGAAATAAGAAAATCTAAATTAAATCTTGCGATTGTAGGTGAGAGGTCCTCATCCTCAGGTATTGTAACCCTCGAGGATATATTAGAAGAGGTAATTGGTGAAATTGAAGATGAGCACGACTGACATAAATTGAATTTTATTTCTAAATGGTATAACATCAGATTATGTCAAGAAAAGCAGCCGTTAAACGTCAAACTAGTGAAGTTGAAGTAATGATCGAGCTTAATATTGATGGAAAAGGAATTTATGAAATTAATACAGGAATTCCTTTTTTTGATCATATGCTAGAGCAATTATCTAAGCATGGCTTCTTTGACCTTAAGATTACCGCAAATGGAGATACGGATATTGATTTTCATCATACTGTTGAGGATGTAGGTATATGTTTGGGTGAAGCATTTGAATCTGCTCTTGGAGATAAAAAATCTATAAATAGATATGGATATTTTTCGGTTCCATTTGATGAAACTTTATCCTCATCAACAATAGATTTAAGTGGAAGACCTTTCTTTATTTTTAATGCTGAAATAGGCCCCGGTAAAGTAGGGGAATTTGATATTGAATTAACTAAAGAATTTTTTCAAAGCTTTACCAATAATATTAAAGCAAATATTCATATTGAAAATAAGTATGGCTCAAATAATCACCATATTATTGAATCTATTTTCAAATCAGTTGCAAAGTCACTAGATATAGCAACTCAGATTGATCCTCGTTCTGATTCAATTCCTTCCACTAAAGGAAATTTATGATAGCTGTAATTGATTATGGTTTAGGAAACTTAAAATCAGTTCATAAGGCGTTTAAGTTACTTGGCTACGAATCTAAAATTACTAAAAACCCTAAAGAGATCCTTGATTCTCAAGCAATAGTATTTCCCGGCGTCGGCTCCTTTGGAGACTGTATGACTGAACTTGATAGTAGAAATCTAATCTCACCAATATATAAATCTATAAAATCGGGCAAATTTTTTTTAGGAATCTGTTTAGGTCTTCAAATTTTATTTAATAATAGTGAAGAGTCCCCAGGAGTTGAGGGTTTAAATATTATTGATGGTACAATTTCAAAGATTAAATTCGGTGATGATCTGAAAGTACCACATATGGGTTGGAATAAAATTAATATACAAAAAAAGTGTAATATTTTTAAAAATTTCTCTGATGATTCTTGGATGTATTTTGTTCATTCATATAAGTTCGATCTAAATGCTGCTCTTACATTAACTAAATCATATTATGGTGAAGAATTTTCCTCCTCTATAAGTTTTGATAATATATATGCTACACAATTCCACCCAGAAAAAAGTAGCTCTCAAGGGCTTAAAGTTTTAGAGAATTTTGCAAAAATTTCTAATTGAGTTCATTATATTTGAAATAACTTCTTAAAACTCTTTTAACATAACCATGAGTCTCTTTAAACGGTATGCTTTCAACAAATTCATCATTATCATAACCATCAAATCTTTTATTCCACTTCTTGATATTATGAGGACCTGCGTTGTATGAGGCTATTACCCTTATCAGATCATTATCAAAATCTTTCATAAGTTTAGATAGATAGAATGTACCAAGCTTAATATTAACATTAGGCTTATAGACGTTACCTGACTTTATTCCTATATCCTTTTCTAAACTTTTCTTGGTTTTATCCATTAACTGCATTAAACCCTTTGCTCCAACCCATGATACTGCATTACTATCAAATAAACTTTCCTCTCTCATTAAAGCGAATATCAAATTTTTATCGACATTATATTGCTGGCTATTTTTATTGACTATTTCTTCAAAGGCTAATGGATACTTATGATGATTTTCAGAAAAAGTCTTATATGATGACTTTATAAGTAAATTGTATTTTTTTTTGTCTGAAAGAATATCTAATAGAGCTATACTTTCTTTTGAATCTAAATTTTTAATTAGGTATGCTTGATATTCTTTGATCAACCTATCTCCGCCTTCAAGATCTATTATAAATTGAGACAAAGAATCGATTTTTCTTGCCACATTTGGACTTGTTTCTTTTATGTTGTTTTTTCCATCATTTATCTTTAAATTTGCGAGATATACATAATAACCTTCATTAAATTTACTTAATATTAGCCTATATGTTTTATTTGAATCTTCCTTATTTCCAAGCTTTCCTAAGCATCTAGCTTTCCAATAAAGTCCTTTAGATTCATAATAAGATTTTCCAGACTTTTCCAAATATGCAAAAATATTTAAAGCTGATCTGTAATTACCCAGCATATATTCTGACCACCCCATTCCCCAATATGAATCATATATATATTCTTTTGATTTAGTTTTAATTAGCCAATCATATATCTTTTTTGCCTCATTAAACTTTTTATCAAAAGTGAAAAGCTTTGCAGATAAATAAGCTACTTCACTATTTTTTGAGTAATTTGGGAATTTTAATAAAATATTTTTCAAGTCACTCGCAGATTCTGAATTATTATCAAATTTCTTTAAATTATATAAAGAAATTCTGTATTTTGCTTCAGCTATAATCTCTAATTCTTTATTGGCACTTTTTGATCTATCTTTTCTACTTATATTATTTAATATCTCCAAACCTCGCTTCTCGTTATTGTTCATTAAAAATAATTGAGCCCTAAGAATTTTTATTGAATCGTTGTAAGGCTTATATTCTTTTTTAAATAATTTGTAATCTCTATTTTCAAATAGTTTTCGGAGCCTATTAACTTTAAACTTTTTTGGTATACCTTTGTTGCTAGATTTTATTTTTTTTTCAACATTTTTAATTAGTTTAAAATTTGGATACTTACTCCATAATGTTAAATACTCTCTAAATGCTTTTGAATCTTTTCCTGACTTCTCATAGCCAATAGCCTTGTAATATATAATGTATGGATAATCAAAATTATTATACTTATATTTTTTTTCAATTTTTTTTACGTGAGATAATAGCTCTTCGAATTTTGATTCTTTATATAAATATGTAGAGAACATTAGTTCTAATGTTTTAACAAAGATTGAATTCTTATATTTTTCTATATATTCTTTTTGAAATTTTTCAATTTCTTCAAATTTATAATTTTTTTGGTTTAAGTAAAAGTCATAAAATTCAAAAAACTCCATATAATTTATATATTTTTTTGACGATAGTTTAAAAAGTTTTGTTGCTTTTTTATATTCTCCGTTTTTTTCAAAACATATTGCTTTTTTAAGTTCAGAATTAAGTTCATTACAGTTTTCAGATGCATTCGAGGTAAAACAAATAAAATATATTCCTAAAGCTAAAATATAAAATTTAAGCATTTAAATAAACCTCTTTTTCATATAATTTCCAATATTTAAAAAGCACAAAGTCGAAAAAAATATAGCTATACATGGATTTATTATTAAATGCGGATAGCTTCTAAGGCCTTGCCATCCACTATTGGCCATTAATCCCCAACTTATATCGGGAGGGGAGATTCCTATACCTAAAAAGCTCAAAGTAGATTCTGCGAGAATTGAGCTTGGAATAGTAAAGGTAAAGGTAACAACTAATGGCCCAACTAAATTTGGTAATAATTCCTTAAACATTATATGGATCTTGCTGAATCCAGAAATTTTAGCGTTTATAATAAATGGTTGATTTTTGAGCTCCATCACACTTGCCCTAGTTATTCTTGCAATTCTCATCCAACTCAGCAGTGAAAGTGCAAGAGTAATTCCTAATAATCCTTTACCAAAAATAAGTATAAATATTGAAACTAATAATAAATCTGGGATAGAATAGAATACATCAACCAATTTCATTAATATCTCATCCAAAACACCTCCATATATTCCTGAAATAAGCCCATATATACCACCCAAAATCAAAGAAATAATTGAACAGAAAAAAGCAATACTTAAAGAAATTCTAGATCCATAAACAATCCTACTTAATATATCCCTACCAAGTTGATCAGTCCCCAAATAATTTGATTCACTCGGCCCCAAAAGAATACTACCAAAATCAGTTAAATTTGGATTTTTAGGCGCTATTTGCTCTGGAAAAATGGAACAAAAAATTAAAAATATAAAAAATAGTAGTGAAATATAAAAAATTATATTATTTTTTTTTGCTAGGTTTTTTATAGCTAACTTTAACAATAGTTTTAATTCCACCTCTTACATTAAAATCACCTATTATTGTAACCGTTTTTGGCTTACAGCTTTTAATAAAATCATCCATAATTTTATTGGTAACATCTTCATGAAAAGAACCTTTATCCCTGTAAGAATAAAAATAGAGTTTTAATGATTTAAGCTCAATGCATTTCAAATCAGGTGTATAAATAATTTTAATTGTTGCAAAGTCGGGTTGTCCAGTTTTAGGACAAAGTGATGTAAATTCAGGACATGAAATTTCAATATCATAATCTCTTTTTTTATTGGGATTTGGAAATGTATCAATAATTGGCATAACTATATTTTAAAACAACAAAATTATAAGATCAAAGTTTGTCTATAATTTTTTTATATTTAGTTATTGATTTTTTGACCATTACAGTCGAAGTTCCACCAAATGATTTTTTTGATTCTATAGAATACTCATTTGTAATAAAATTAAAAATATCTATTTCTATCTTCTTGGAAAATTTTTTAAATTCTTCAATTTTTAGATCAGATAAAATTTGGTTATTTTTTTCACAATATAGTACGATCTTTCCGGTTATTTTGTGCGCATCTCTAAACGGAATTCCTTTTTTTACTAAATAATCTGCAATGTCGGTTGCAGTCATAAATCCAGAATCAATACTAGATTTTATCTTATTCGCATCAAAAGCAATTGACTTGATCGTCTCTGTAAAAATAGAAGTACATTCCATTGTAGTTTTAAATGCAGAGAATAGGGGCTCTTTGTCCTCTTGCAGATCTCTGTTATAACTTGAAGGTAATCCTTTTAAGTTCACAAGTATATTGTTTAAATTCCCATAAACACTACTACATTTACCTCTTATAAGTTCTAAAATATCAGGGTTTTTCTTTTGCGGCATTATGCTCGAGCCAGTAGTAAAAGAATCACCAATTTTTATAAATCCAAACTCGGAACTATTCCATATAATTAAATCTTCACAAAATCTTGAAAAATGCATCATCAACATGGAACACGAATAAATAGTATCAGCTACAAAATCTCTATCACTAACTGAATCTAAACTATTTCTTGATATTTCTTTGAAACCAAGCAACTTTGCTGTCAATTTTCTATCAATATTAAAAGATGTTCCTGCACCAGCACATGATCCCAATGGGCTTACATCTGCTATTTCATAAGTATGTTTTAATCTCGACATATCCCTGAGAAACATCTCAATATACGAATTTAAAAAATGGGATGCAAGAATTGGCTGTGCTTTTTGTAAATGAGTATAAAATGGTATTATGACTTTGATATTTTTTTGTGATATTTTTAGAAGTGCTTTTATTAAGTTTTTTAAGGACCCATTTAATAATTTTATATTATCTTTTGTGTATAGTCTTAGATCAGTGATAACCTGATCATTTCTACTTCTTGCTGTATGAATTTTTTTACCAATATTGCCAATTTTTTTGATTAATGAATTTTCAATATTCATATGAATGTCTTCCAAAGATTCATCATATAAAAAACTTCCTTTATCAATTTGTAACTCAATTTGTGAAAGTGCTTTTATAATTTTTGCAGCATCCGATGATTTTATAATTTTTTGTTTTTTTAACATTTTTACATGAGCAATAGAAGCATCAATATCTTTTTTATAAAGTTTTTTATCTACATCAATAGATGATGTAAATTCTTCAACGTTTTTATTCGTGGACTTAGTGAATCTTCCACCCCATAATTTTTTACTCATTTTAAGAATATAAAATATATAAAGTTTTAAAACAAATTATTATTAAAAAATATTTAATTATGTTATTTTTGGCTAGAATTTTCGATATGTATTGTTCTAGTTGGGAAAGCAAATTCAATTTTATTTTTGTCAAATTCTTCAAAAATTTTCATTCTTAACTTATGGTTAATTTCAATATACTCTCCATGATCAGAACTTAAAACATTGTAAACTAATTCGAAATTTAAAGAAAAATCAGCAAATTCAACCATGCTGGCTCTAACAAAATCAGTAGATTTAGAGTCGTTCACGATTTTTGTCAGCAGAGACTGTATGGAGTTTAGTTTTTCAAAAGGAGTACTGTAAACTACTCCTATCATTATAGTGGTTCTTCTTTTTTGCATTCTGGATTGATGATAATTACGTAATCTGCTATTTAAAAGATCTGAGTTGGAAATTATTATTTCCTCACCTGATAAACTTTCAATTTTTGTGCTTTTTATTCCAATATTTTTAACTGTTCCCATATAATTATCAATTTGAATGTAATCGCCAATTGCTATTGGTTTATCAATCATTATAGTCAAGGAAGCGAACAAGTCCCCTAAAATACTTTGTGCAGCTAACGCAATTGCTAATCCACCTATTCCAAGTCCCGCAACTAAAGCTGTAATATTTACTCCCAGATTATCTAGGGCTAGTAGTAGAAAGATTGTCCAAATTAAAAATCTTACGAGCTTGGTAAATCCAGAAATTGCGGTAACGCTGTGCATGTCGTTTTGTTTTTCTCTTTGAATTTTATATTTATCAAAAACTAAGCCGGATAAATCTATAGCCCATTTTGTTATTTGCCAAAGGAATATAATTATAAATATTTGCTCAATTCTATCGTTCATAAATCCTTTGAGCGAGATAAATTTAGATGAAATAAATATTGATAAAAAAAGAATGAAAATATTAGATACAGATCCTAAAGTAGAAACTAAATAATCATCGACCTTATTTGATGTTTTATCAGTTATTTTGACTAATTTGCTATAAGTAATATTTTTAAATAGCTTTAAAATTAAGAATAAAATTATTGTAGATAAAATTAATAATCCCCAATCAAATAAAGCATTATTGGAAAAATCAGTTTTAATAATATTTGCTAAAGAATCTATCATTATGAACTATTATAAGAGAAAAAAACTTTTTTTTATACTGGATATTAAAAAATGAACGAATTCTATAATCCTATAACTTTAAAAACACAAAATATTAAAGTCCTCATAACTGGAGCAACAGGTTATATCGGGGGCAGGTTAATTCCAAGATTATTAGCTAATAATATTAAAGTTAGAATTTTAGTTCGTGATAAAACCAAAATTGATGGTAAGTCGTGGTATGATAAAGTTGAAATATTTGAAGGTGATTTAACTAAGCTCGAATCCCTATCTGGGTTATGTGATGGAATAGATCAGGCATTTTATTTGGTTCACTCGATGACTAACTCGAAAGAATATATTGAGCTTGATAGACTCTCCGCAAGAAATTTTGTTAAAATTGCAAAAGAAAATATCCCACATGTAATATATTTGGGAGGAATCTCACCAAAAGAAAAAAATATTTCAGAACACTTACTAAGTAGGATTGAAGTCGGGAAAATACTTAGTAAATCACTACCAACAACAGAGCTCAGAGCCGGACCTATAATTGGATCAGGTTCTGCCTCATTCGAGATGCTCAGACATCTTAGCGAAAAATTACCAGTAATGGTTGCCCCAAAATGGATAAATAATATAGTAAGACCTATTAGCGTAAGGGACGTATTAAAATATTTAGTTTTATCATTAGACAAACAACCATGTCTACAAATTGATATTGGATCGGACCCTATGTCTTTTAAAGATTTGATGCTTAAATATTGTGATTATAGGGGACTAAAAAGATATATTTTTCCTGTGCCCATACTAGCCCCAGGCTTAGCTGCAAGATGGATAGGCCTTGTGACCCCAATAACAAATTCTCTTGCTTCACCAATTGTTAAAAGTGTCATAAATAATATTGAAGGCGATATATCTCTTGCTTTATCCTATTACCCAGAAATTAAAACTCTAAACTACACTGATTCTATCAAATCCGCACTTGATAAAACAAAAAAAGAATTTACTGAAACATCATGGAATAAGCAAAAAATTAAATTTGATTATCGATTGTCCCAACAGAGAGGTAGATTTGAGGAAATTAGGATTGCTAAAACTGATGCTACTTGTGAACAAATTTTTTCAATTTTTAAATCATTAGGTGGTGCTAATGGGTGGAAAGCATGGAATAGTATGTGGAATGTCAGAAAATATATTGATATTTTACTAGGTGGTAAAATATGTTCTGAACCAGATAGGGAGAATTTAAAAGTTGGTTCCGATTTTGATTGCTTTAAAATACAAAAGCTAGATTCAAATAAAAAAATTCTTTTAAAAATGACTCTCAAAACTCCTGGTGAAGCATGGTTAAAATTTGAAGCTATTGATGATATAACTCATTCATACATTGTGATGACAGCAATATTTGAGCCTAAAGGGATCTGGGGCTATTTATATTGGTATTCAATACTTCCTTTACACAAATTAATCTTTAAAGATTTAATGAAATCCCTGAAAAAAGAGTGTGACATGATCAATAAAACCTCTGCAAAAATCTAAAAATACATTAATTTAAAAAAAATTTATTTTTTTCTTGACTGATACAACATATAGTGGTTTAATCAAAATATAATCACAATATATTGTTGAATTGTTCTTTAGATTTTTGGAAGGCGTGATTATCCCTGGGGCAAGGAATAGTTATTTAAACCCTTTTTGCACCCCGTTAGAAGCTTTTCCTTGCCTCTAAAGAATTTTAGATAAGGAGTAAATTTTGAATCATATTGAAGAATTACTAGTAGTTAAAAGATCAGGTGAGGTAGTTAATTTTGACTCTCAAAGAATTAGCAATGCTATTGCAGCTGCAATTGATGCTAGTGAGAAGAAATATGATTCTGCTAAAATTAGTGAAATCGTTGAATCAATTCAAGATGAAATATATGACAGATTTACAGAATTTTATCCAAATGTTGAAAATATTCAGGATATAGTTGAGAAGCACCTATTAAGATCTGATATGTTAGATGTTGCAAGGCGCTATATCATTTATAGAGCAGAGAGAACAACTGAAAGAGAAAAATTAAAAGACAATATTTCTAGAAAAGCTGAATTAGGGAAGCTAAAAATCATAAAAAGAGATGGAACTACGGTTCTATTTAATCCTCAAAAAGTTAGAGAAACGATTTATAGAATTTGTCAAAAATACCCAGATACAACTTCAGTAGATGCGATTTCTAAAGAATTGAGTAGAAACATTTTTGATGGGGCAACAACTAATGATATCGAAAAAGCATTATTATTAGCTTCAACTGCTTTCATTGAGAGAGACCCAGATTATAGTAAAGTTTCTGCTGGCTTTTTTATGCAAAGATTATATAAAGAAGCAATTGGTATTTCTATTAATGAAAATACTTTCTTTGACGAATATAAAAAGACTTTTATTGAAGGAATTAAGCTTGGGACCGAGTATAAATATCTTGACCCCAAACTTCTAGAATTTGATCTTGAAAGACTTAGTAATTCAATAAACCCTGAAAGAGACGAGCTATTTGAATATCTTGGCATTCAGACTTTGTATGAAAGATACTTGCAAAAACATGACGAAAAAAGATTTGAATTACCACAATCCTTTTGGATGAGAGTTGCTATGGGGCTTTCATTTAATGAAAATAATAAAAATGCTAGAGCGATTGAATTTTATAATGTTCTTTCTAAAATGCATTTTGTATCTTCAACACCAACATTATTTCATTCCGGGACCCCTCATCCTCAATTAAGCTCATGTTATTTAACCACAGTTGGAGATGACCTTTCACATATTTTTAAATGTATTGGTGACAATGCTCAGCTTTCTAAGTGGTCTGGTGGACTCGGAAATGATTGGACAAATATAAGAGGGACAGGATCCCACATAAAAAGCACAAATGTTGAAAGTCAAGGTGTTATACCTTTCCTCAAAATAGCAAATGATGTTACTGTTGCTATAAACAGAAGTGGAAAAAGAAGAGGGGCTACCTGCGCTTATCTTGAAACTTGGCATTTAGACATAGAAGATTTTCTTGATCTAAGAAGGAATACTGGTGATGACAGAAGAAGAACTCATGATATGAATACTTCTAATTGGATTCCTGATTTATTTATGAAAAGAGTTGAATCTGATCAAGAATGGACTTTATTCTCTCCTGAAGAAGTTCCTGATTTACACGATTTATTTGGAAAAAAATTTGAAGATGCATATTGTGAATATGAAAAAGGTATTCAGAATGGTCGAATTAAAAAATTTAAAAAAGTTCCTGCTAAAGAATTATGGAAAAAAATGTTAACACGATTGTTTGAAACAGGACATCCTTGGATTACTTTTAAAGATGCATGTAATGTTAGATCACCTCAAGATCATGTTGGTGTCGTGCATAGTTCAAATTTATGTACAGAAATAACTTTAAATACGTCACAAGATGAGACTGCGGTCTGTAATTTAGGGTCTGTAAACTTGTCCAAACATGTAACTCTGGAACGAAAGTTAGATAAAAAATTACTTGAGAAAACTGTTAATACCGCAATGAGAATGCTTGACAATGTAGTTGATTTAAATTTCTACCCTACAGTTGAAGCAAAAAATTCTAATATGAAACATAGACCAATAGGGCTAGGTGTAATGGGCTTGCAAGATGCGTTATTCAAACTAGACTTGCCTTTTGATTCTCCCAAAGCACTAAATTTTTCCGATCAATTAATGGAACAAATTTCATATCATGCGATTAGCTCTTCATGTGATTTAGCTATTGAACGTGGTCCTTACGAATCTTTTGCGGGCTCAAAGTGGCAAAGAGGTATTTTTCCTTTTGATTCTTTAACTTTATTAGAAAATGAACGCGGAGATAATGTAGAAGTTAATAAAATAACATCTTTGGATTGGGACTCGTTAAAAGAAAAAGTTAAGCAAAATGGTATAAGAAACTCAAATACTATGGCGATAGCACCTACAGCGACAATTTCAAATATAGCGGGATGTTATCCATGTATAGAGCCTATTTATAAGAATATTTATGTAAAGTCAAATATGAGTGGTGAATTCACAGTAGTTAACAATTATTTAGTTAATGATCTTAAGTCTATGGGTTTATGGTCAAGAGAGATGCTCGACAAAATTAAATATTATGATGGTAATTTAGACTATATTGATGAAATCCCCGAAAGTTTTAAAGCAAAATATAAAGAAGCTTTTGCAATAGATCCACTTATATTACTTAAGCATACATCAGTTAGAGGAAAATGGATTGACCAAAGCCAGTCCCACAATGTTTTTATGCAAGGCGTATCAGGTAAAAAATTAAGTGAGATCTATACAGCTGCATGGAAGCTGGGTCTCAAGACAACGTATTATTTAAGAACTTTGGCAGCCAGCCAAATTGAAAAATCTACTTTAGATGCAAACAAATTTGGTTACACTCAAAAAAGAGAGTATCAAAAAATAGAAGAAAAACAAAACAAAGAAGCTGTACAAGCATCAAGCGAAGAAAAGCCAGCTAGTGAGGTTGGAAGCGCTTGTAGCATAATGGACCCCGATTGTGAGGCTTGTCAGTAACTTTAAGGAGCGATTAATATGTCTATCATAGGATTAGATTCAAGGACTGACCCAAATAAGATTTTACCAATGACTTATAAATGGGCCCGTCAACATTATAAGGATGGGGTTGCAAACAACTGGACCCCAGAAGAGATTTCCATGCAAAAAGATGTTGAGCAATGGAAGTCTGATAAAGCAATATCAGAAACAGAAAGGAGAATGATTTTATGGAATTTAGGCTTTTTTTCCACAGCAGAGTCATTAACTGCAAATAATATTGTCTTAACTGTTTACAAGCACGTAACAAATCCTGAATCTAGGCAATATCTACTTCGTCAAGCATACGAAGAAGCCGTCCATACAGACACTTTTATTTATTGTTGTGACAGCTTAGGGTTAGATCCTGACTATATATACTCAATGTATGAAACAATCCCTTCTATTAAGGAAAAAGATGATTATGTTGTCGGGCTTACAAAGTCAATTATGGATCCAAATTTTGAAATTAAATCAAAAAAGGATATAGAAATTCTACTGCATGACCTTGTTGGTTATTATGTGATAATGGAAGGAATATTCTTTTATGCGGGATTCGCAATGATGCTTGCACTTAAAAGGCAAAATAAAATGGTTGGAATTGGTGAGCAATTTGAATACATAATGAGAGATGAAAGTATTCATTTGGCTTTTGGATGTGACTTAATTAATACGATAAAAGAAGAAAATGAAGGTGTTTGGACTCCGGACCTTCAAAAAAAGATTACTGATTTAATCGTTACCGCCGTTGACCAAGAGAAAAAATATGCGTTTGATGCATGTCCTAATGGGTTACTTGGAATAAACCCCCAGCAATTTGGCGAGTATGTAGAACACATTGCAGACAGAAGGCTTGAAAGAATAGGGTTAGAAAAACTATATGGAACAGAAAATCCTTTTCCATGGATGTCTCAATCTGTTGATCTTTCAAAAGAGAAAAACTTTTTTGAGACCAGAGTTACAGAATATCAGACAGCTGGTTCCCTCGATTGGGATTAGAAAAATAAGATTATAGGGCCATTAAGGCCCTATAAACATTCAAGCTTTACATCTTTATATTTTCAAAAGAATTAATGTACTATATAAAAATGCTATCAATACTGTATGCATGCTTTAATATTTATTTGGGTATAGCTGGAGCTGCTTTAACAGTACGAAGACTACACGATGTAGGACTATCGGGAATTTGGTATTATATTCCTCTAATTCTAATGGTAATTCTTTATATAATAATTTATTTTAGCTCAGATGCGTATTATGCTTTTGATTATAAAACTATAGAGCAGTTAGGTAATTTTGCGATTTCTATTCTCTGTATTTCAGTCATAGGATTTTTTTTATGTTTTATTTTTATGTTTTTTAAATCAGTACCAAAGCAAAATAAATGGGGAGATTCTCCTGCAATTTTTTATGAATTTATTCCAGCAAGTATGAAATATTTTACGAAATGGCTTGATTTTAAAAGCCGAAGCACAAGGTCAGAATATTGGTGGATCTATCTCACACTTTTGTTAATTTTAATTATTGAGATAATTATTAATTCATTAATTAATTAAATAAGTTTTACGAACATACTTGTAAAGAATTGATTGTAATATTATGATTATTTAAATGAAAAAACTTTTAGTTCTTTTCTTAATTTTTTCTTTTATTGGATGTGGATCAGATATTTCATGTGATTCTTCTGGTGCAAAAGATACAGTAAAAGAATTAGTTCAAATTAACGTAATTAATAATGCGTATGAATTTGGTTTCAGATTTGGAGAAGCTATGGGATTACCACTATTAACCGATGAAAAGTATTCTGGTTATTTAGATGGTAGCGTGGAAATACCTACTCCAAAGATAAAACTAAAAAATATTAGGATTGCATCCTATAATGAGAAAACCAAATTCTATTCATGTCAGGCCGATTTAGAATATACATGGAATGATAAACTAGTTAAGGACTTAAAGCTTATAAAGTATATTTCATATTCAGTTCAGGAAACAACTGATGGTGATTTATATATATCAAATTTTGCGGGGTTTTAAAAATGGTTTTTGATTGGAAAAATTTTAGTTTAAACCAACAAATAATTCTTGGTTCTTTTGGAATATCTATTCTTTCTATGTTCTTACCTTGGGTTGATATGGAAATTATAACACTCAATGGATTTCAGCAACAAGGGTATATATTTCTTGTTTGTTTTATTTATCCACTTTATTGTATTTTGGCGGAAAAAGAACACAATACTTTAGTTTCTTTAGCTTTAGGTGTTTTAACTGTCATTCTGACAATTTGGTTTATTACAACAAAAAGTATTGAGATTTATGACGGTGAAAGCGTTAATGTTGCTGGCTCAGGTTTGTGGCTTTTTACTTTATGTACAATAGCTTTTACTTTTGCTTGTTTTAAAGAATTAGATAAAGATTAAAAATAATAAAATTACTTAAAAATATTTAATAATTTTTAATCTTTATCAATTTTAATTGAATTCTCTTCTCTCATCAGTATAGGTCTACCGTCGGGCGTACTTAATGGGATAATTTTGTCGCCTTTCTTGACACATAAAGTTGGATTATTATGTTTTTGATTTCCTAAATTAACTTGAATATCAGCAATTACCAAATCAACACCTTTTAAAATTTCTAAGATTTTCATTTTTTAAATGGATCCTCTATTTCTGGGTGCCAAAGAGCAAAGTGATTCTTATGATTCTCTGTATATGAACCTTCAGGATAAAAGTGGTCATAAAAATCTAAATCGATGTGATGATTCTGAACCATCATTCTGCAATACATAGCATCAGAAAAAGCTGGAAATCTACCGTATGTTTCGTATAGATAAGTGCAAATGTCTTTTACAATTTCTATCTCTTTTTTTGAAGGCCTAGGAGTACTTTTTAAGACCCCCGTTGGATCTTTGTAGGGCATAAATTTTTCTTCCCAATTGGACCATTTCATATCATTAAAAGCTTCAACAGCTTCATTCATATTTGAATAATATGGAGGAGAATAAGCCTCAAACTGTCCATCAAGCCCTACAGGCGCTTTAGAAACTGCCTCGCCCCAATCTTCTTTTGATTCAACACAAGTAAATCCTAACCCTTTATAATTTTTATCAGCTCCTAGCATATACCTACTTTGAAAACCACTAAACATCCACCCACCGAGTCCTAAGATTTGTTGAGTTAACGCAACATTTTGGCAAAACATTGGTTGTTCAGCAATATAACCGTTCGCAAATCTTAGCTCAGCTTCAATAAGTGGAATAGGTTTAGATGTATCAATATATCCATCATCAATCCATTTTTGAGTCCCTGCTGGCTTCATCTTCTTTAATTCATCAATAAAGTGAAACCTATGTCCATCCCTCATATAAAAAAACAATATATTTATTAGCCCCGCGCTTAAATCTGTAACTGGCATCATTAGGGTTGTTCCAGGTTTATTGACACTCCAAGTATTATGAATAGCAAGCCCAGGAGGATCCATCGGAAGGTTTGCCCTTCCATCATGAATTTTTACTCTTGATGCCTTGAATAACTCCAAAATTTTTTCGATTTTTTTTTCTTTTGATAGCCCTTCAATTCCACGTAAATCAGAAGGCAGTTGGTCGTGAAGCTTAACTAAGTAAAGGCCGTCATCATTTGTATAGAAAAGCTCAGTTCTATGTATGTCTCCTAATGAGGCTATTGTCTTACTCATAAATTTTACTTCAAGATCTAAGCCTTTGTGTGGAGGGAAATCAGAAAGATTTATATTTTTTATTCCTAAGCCATTCCAAACTAATATTGCTTCCTCAATCTCACTCAATGGTATTGGTTTATGCTTAGATTTAAATTTTAATGGACCTTCATCAATTTCTCCGCCCATAGCAAATCTCCTAGACCTTCTTTCATATAGAGCATCCAAATAAGAATAATTTGTTGCCTCTTTTATTCCTGGTGGAAGTTTTGACATATTAATATTTTAACTCAAAATAACTAAAGCTGTAGGTTTAATATGAAAGATGAATTGAAAAAGTATTTAGAAGAATTATCAATATTAAAGGGAGATTTTACTTTATCATCAGGAAAGAAAAGCGACTATTATATTGATGCAAGAATATGTACACTATCTTCAAAGCCATTAGCACTAATTTCTAAAATTTTCTTTGATTTAATCAAAAAATCGGAATCAACTTATGTTGGAGGTCCAACAATAGGAGCCGACCCAATTGTTGGTGGTATTTTAGTTTGTGCTGCTGTGGAAAATTATAACCTTAAGGGTTTTTTGATAAGATCAACTGATAAAGATCATGGTACAAAAAAAATTATAGAAGGTCCAATTATTGAAAATGCAACTATAACCCTAGTTGAGGATGTTGTTTCTACAGGAGGTTCCTTGATAAAAGCCATTGATAGATTAGAAAATCAAGGATTAAAGGTAAACAACATATTGTCAATCGTCGATAGAGAAATGAATGCAAAATCTAAATTTTTAGAAAAGAATATTTCTTATGATCCACTATTTACAGTTTCAGAATTAATTTAATAATCCATATCTTTTTTTGACATCTATAAGTGTCAAATATAAACATGGAATTAAGAACAGAGTAATGAAAGTTGCTATTACCAACCCAACACCAAGAGAGATTGCCATTGGTGCCAAATATGCTGCCTCACCTCTGGTTTCGAACATCAAAGTAAGTAGTCCACCAAATGTTGTTAATGTAGTTAAAATTACAGCTCTGAATCTATTTTTTGCAGATATGTAGACTGCTCGCCCATATAAATTATTTTTAACTCCTTTGTTAATAAAGTTCATTAATAAAAGGCTATCGTTTATAACAACTCCAATTAATGCAACCGCTCCAATAAGACCTGTGATGGAAACCGGATCACCTCTTAAAAGCACACCAAAAGTAATTCCAATCATACAGAATGGTACGATAGACATTATTAGCAATGGCTGTATGTACGACTTTAAGATAGTTGCTAAAATTAAATATATTAATAATATTGATATTACAGATGCTCTTTTGACACTATCTAAAGATTCTCTAGTATCTTGCTCTTCTCCATCCAGCGCAAGCTTATAGCCTGGATATTCATCTTTAATTGTCTCATAAAACTCCAAAGCTGAATTTATTACATTTCTTGAAGTTGTGATGTCACCATCAATTTCAGCTGTTACGCTCGATGCGCGTTCTCTATTAAATCTTGAAATTGTTAGTAGATCAGAATTTAATTCTATGTCAGTAAAATTTCCAATAGGTACAAATTCTGAATTTTTATTTAAAATTAAATGGTTTGATAAGTTCATTATGGACTTGTTAATATTTTTTGTTTCATATTTAATTTTAATTGTCGCTTTTTCATCATTTATTCTAGTTTCATCAATTTCTAATCCATCCACTAATGCTCTTATTTCTCTACCAACTATTATTGTATTTAAACCATATTGCGATGCTTTTTCTTCATTAATTTTAAGACTTGCTTGTGATTTTCCATATGATAAGTTGTCGTTTACACCAAATACGCCTTTTTGTTTTTTGAGAAAATTTTTCATTTTTCCTGATATTTCAGATAGCACATTTATATTATTTCCAATAATTCTTATATCTACATCCTTTCCTTTTGGAGGACCAGTTGTTTCAACAAACTCTATCGCAGATGGACCAACTATTTGATTGGATACTAAATCTTGAACTAATTTCATAGAATCCAGTCCATTTTCATTTCTATCTTCAAAGTCTTTGAATTGAACTAATATATTCGAAACATTATCTCCAAAACCTGGGGGTTTTTTAGAAAAATCTACACCAATAGTAGTTAAAGAATTATTTTTTAAATTTATATCCGTATTTTCATCAATTATTTTTTCAATTTCTTTAGTCTTTTCGAGTGTCGAATTAATGCTGTAGTTTGTTGGATTTTGAATTTTAACAAGGTATTGATTTATATCAGATGAATAAAGTAAAACAAATGGAATTTTATATAAGGCTCCAATAGATACTAAAAATAGAACAACAAAAATTCCAATTATTTTATATTTAACTCTTAGAGCAGCAATTAAAACATAAAGATACTTTCTTCTAAATTTATCAAAATATTTAGAGAATATTCCTACTTTTTTTGTATTTTTAACAAATTCCGCACAATGAGAAGGTAAAATTGTAAGAGCTTCAACTAAAGAAAAAATTAATGCAAATATTGCTACGGTGGGAATTATGGATAAAAAAATCCCTAGAGCTCCCTCAGCTAATAATATTGGAAATAGTGAAGCAATATTTGTCAATACGGTTGCAATTACAGGCCACGCAACCTCCTGCGCCCCCATTATTGCAGCTTTAGTGGGTTCAATCCCTTTTTGAATATACCTCTTTATATTTTCAACTACTATTATTGCATCATCAACAACAATGCCAAGTACCATAATAAGACCAAACATAGTTATTACATTCAAGGTATTTCCAGTATATTGCATTAATATAAATGCACCAAAGAAAGCCACAGGCAAACCTAGTGCAGCTAGAAAAGCAGATCTAAAATCTAAAAACAAAGCTAATACAATTAGTACTGCAGCAATGCCAAAAAGACCTGTTTTTATCATTGAATCAAATCTACCCTTTACCCAGTAAGAGGAATCGTTAGAAATAAAAATTTTAATATTTTCAGGCGCAATCTCACTAAATTTGTTAGTAATTTCCTTAATATCCTTAACCGCAATTATTGCATCAACACCTTTTTGTTTTTCAATCCAAAAAGATACTGAGTCTAGACCATTTATTCTTGAAAGACTCATATCATCTTCTTGACCTAAATAAATATTAGAAATATCTTTTAACCTTAAAGTTATTCCACTTGATAAATTTTTTATTGGAATTTCTTCTAAGTCTTTTTTCTTCTCAATTTTTCCTTCTGTTCTAACTGTAAACTCTTGTTCACCTTGACCAATTGCCCCAGCAGGAAGATCAATATTCTTATTTCTAATCTGATTTACTATATCGTCTAATCTTATTTCATATTGAATTAATTTTTTCGGATCAATTTTTATCCAAAAAACCAAATCCCCATAACCAGATACAATTAAACTTTCAACGGTGTCCAATTTTTCCAATTTGCTTTTCAATTCTCGGGCGTAAAATCTTAATTCATTTTTATCCCCATCGCTTGCTATAGATACATTGATTAATGGGGCACTGCCAATTACTTCTTTAACAATTGGATCGTCAATATCATCTGGTAAGTCATTTTTTACTTGTGATATCTCAGATCTGATTTCTTGAGCTATAGTTTTTGTATCTTCTCCTGCAATTAATTCAGCAATGATAAAAGATCTAGATTGTGTTGATTCAGATTTTATATTTTTTATACCTGGTATTGAGGAAATTTTATCCTCTAAAGGTATTGTCACTAGTTTTTCAATATCCTCTGCACTGGAATTTTCATAAACAGAAGCAATTGTTACTTTTTCAAAGCCAACTGAAGGAAAAAGCTCTTTAGGAAGTCCAAATCCTATATATAAACCAAAAATGATGATTGTGCCCATTAGAAGATTTGCAAATACGGGATTTTTTACTGAATATTCAATAATTTTCATATTCTAATTCATCAACTCAACAGGCTGATTATCTTCCAGGGTCGATTGTCCCTCATATATAATTTTTAATTCAGAATAATCCTCAGAATTCAGAATTGCGCATTGTTCCTCATCTATCCATATAGGACTAACTACTTTTTTGAAGGCATATCCGTTGTCATAATAAAAAATATAGAATGCATCATTCTCATTAGTGATTGCTTTGGATGGAAAAATTATATAATTGAATAGTTCCTCAACTTGTATTTCGACATCAACAACCTCTCCGGGTAAGAACTTTTCATCATGATTCATAATTTCGAATTCTAATATATAAGAGTAAATATCTTTATTCAACTCTTTACTTAAACCTAGGAATTTTGCAAAAAAAACTTCATTGTTATGACTAACTTTTATATCTTTAAGTGAAGAATCTATTTTTTTTATATCTTCTGATTTAAGACTTACTCTTCCAATTAACTTATTAAAACTTGAAAATTGGATAATTCTTTGTCCTGCCAATATTTTTTGACCCTCATCAAAGTAAAATTTGTTAATATATCCATCAAATGGAGCTTTCACGTTTAAATTATCAAATTCCCATAATATTCTTTTATATATAGCCTCTCTATTATCGTATTCAGATTTAGCTTTTCTATATAAATTTTCTTTTGACGTAAGTTCATTTTTCGAAATTATATCTTTTTCAAAAAGCGAAATTGCATTTTTATAATTCTTAGTTTCTTCATCTAAAATTGCTTTGAATGCAGAGAGACTATCCTTTGATTCTTTAAGCTGCAAAAGTTTTCTTGTATCTGTCATTGTTATAATTAAATCATCTTTATATACTTTGGAACCTATTGGGAATTTTTTTTCACTGATCGTCCCATCAACCTCGGCCAATATAGTTATTTCTTTTTCACTATATAATTTTGCAAAAACATTTATTTTTTTAATAAAATCAGTGGGATATGCCTCATATACTTTTACACGTACTGTTTTTCTTTCAAGTTTTTCAACTTCCTGCACTCTCTCGTTAAATTGATAAAAGTATAATCCTACTATTATAAATACCGCAACTACCAATACAAAAGTAAAGTTTTTTTCTTTAAACTGCATATTTACTTAAATATACATGATTTTAATATATAAAAATCTTGCATTTTCTGAATTAAAAAACTATATTAGAAGAAACAGGGTTATTTAATAACTGTTTATAACAGGAGGCTCTTATGGCTGCATTAACAAAATCACAAATAGCAAGTTCAATTGCTGAAACTTTAGGAATCTCGAAAGCTGATGCGAATAGATATCTAGAATCTTTTGCTTCATTGGCATGTTCAGAGGCAAAAAATAGCGGATCTTTTACTTTACCAGGATTGGGTAAATTAGTTTTAGTCGATAGAAAAGCAAGACAGGGAAGAAATCCTCAGACCGGAGAAGTTATTCAGATACCTGCTAAGAAGGTAGTAAAATTTAGAGTTTCAAAAGCATGTAAAGATTCCGTATTAGGTTAGATATTATGAGACAGAATTAATTTATTAATTCTGTCTCATGATTTCAATTTTATCTGCTAAATATTTTGCAATTTTTTCTTTAGTTTGCAAACCTAATTCTTCAACACTTCCATTAGAATCAACAAAATAAGTAAAGTTAGATTTACTTCCAAATCCACTTCCTTTTTTTGAGATATCATTAGCTACAATAAAATCTAAATTTTTATTTTTTATTTTCTTTTTTGCATTTTGGACAACTTTTTCAGTCTCGGCTGAAAAGCCAACTAAAATCTGATGTTTTATTTTTTTTTGACCTATGTTCTTTAAAACATCAATATTTTTTTCTATTTGAAAATTAAAAGAATTATCATCTTTTTTTATTTTATTTTTTTTCTTACTTTTAAATTTAAAATCACCTACTGCTGCAGCTTTTATTATTATGGAATAGGTATTCAATTTTTTATCAATTTCATTTTTCATTTCATCAGCAGAATCAACTTTAAAATAATTATCATATTTACTTAAATCAACTTCTGTATGACCAGCTATTATATTAATTTTTGCACCCCTATTTTTAAATTCATCTGCCAAACATAGCCCCATAATTCCAGATGAAGGGTTTGAAATAAACCTAATAGCATCAAGATATTCCCTAGTGGCTCCAGCAGTGATTAAAACGTTTTCATTTGTTAAAGTTTTATTTTGAAATTTTTTTTTTATAAATTTTAAGATATTTTCAATTTCTGCTAATCGACCTTTACCCTCCCAGCCACAGGCAAGCTCACCTGTTTCAGGCTCAATAAAAATAACTCCATTCTTTTTGAGCTTCATAATGTTTTCTTGGATTATTTTGTTTTCATACATATTTACATTCATGGCGGGACAAACAATGATTCGAGCTTTAGTTGCTAATAGGATATTTAGTAATAGGTTGTCAGCGATACCATTAGCAAATTTTGATATAAAGTTTGCTGTAGCAGGGCAAATTATAATTAAATCTGCTTTGTCGGCTAAATCTATATGAGAAATTTTAGGATCACTTACATCATACATATCATTTGAGACTTTATTACCAGTAAGATATTGAAATGTTAAGGCAGATACAAATTTTTCAGCATTTGATGTCATAACAACATTCACATCAGCTCCATCTTTCATTAATAGCCTTGAAAGTTCGCAAGACTTATAAGCGGATATTCCACCAGTAACACCTAATAAAATATTCTTACCTTTTAAATCTTTTATCATTTATATCCCTCTATCTGTAATAGCACCATAAGATGCGGAGCTTACTAGCATAGAATATTTATACAATGCACCTGTCAAATGATTCCTTGTTGGTTGTTTCCATAATTTCTTTCTTTGTTTTAGTTCTTTTTGAGTGACGATTATTTCCAAAGTTTTTTTCTTTGAATCAATTTTAATTTGATCGCCGTTTTTAATTAAAGCAATTGGTCCACCGTCGAATGCTTCTGGAGTAATGTGTCCAACAACAAAGCCATGTGTTCCACCAGAGAATCTACCGTCAGTTATTAAAGCAACGTCAGACCCCAAGCCTTGCCCCATTATGGCAGATGTTGGAGCTAACATTTCACGCATTCCAGGACCGCCTTTAGGTCCTTCATATCTTATAACTAATACATCTCCTTTTTTAATTTTTTTATTTAGAATTGCATTCATACATTGCTCCTCAGAGTTGAAAACAACTGCCTTTCCTTCAAAAGATAATCCTTCTTTCCCAGAAATTTTTGCAACGGAACCCTCGGGTGAAAGATTACCTTTCAATATGCATATATGACTATCTTTTTTAATAGGATTGTTTAAAGATTTAATTACATTATTTCCTAGATTATCTTTTACATTTTTTAAATTTTCTTTTAATGTTTTCCCTGTTACTGTTAAACACTCTCCATGCAGTAGTTTTGCATCATATAGTCTTTTAAGTAATGGAGGTAGTCCACCTATTTCACAGAATTTTGCCATCATGTGCTTTCCACTAGGTTTTAAGTCGGCAATAACTGGAATTTTTTTTCCAATTCTATTAAAGTCCTCGATTTTAAGTTTGACATTAGCTGCGCTAGCCATAGCTAAAAGATGCAATACGGCATTGGTAGAGCCTCCTAAAGCAATTACAACCGTTATTGCATTTTCAAAAGCTTTTTTAGTCATTATGTCTCTAGGCTTAATGTCCTTATTTATTAACCCAATTAATTTTTTACCTGCATTTATACAATCAGTCTTTTTATTTCTTGATACCGCAATTTGAGTTGAACTTCCAGGCAAACTCATACCTAATGCCTCAATTGCAGAAGCCATAGTATTTGCTGTATACATTCCACCACATGATCCAGGACCCGGGATTGCTGCTTCTTCAATATCATATAATTCATTTCTAGAGATTTCTTTATTAGAATAAGCACCAACTGCTTCAAATACTGATACTACATCAACAGGTTTTTTCTTATAAGTGCCAGGCAATATTGAACCACCATATATAAAAATAGAGGGTCTGTTTAACCTAGCCATTGCAATCAGGCATCCAGGCATATTTTTATCACACCCGCCAATTGTAATTAAGCCATCAAATCCTTCAGCTCCACTTACGGTTTCGATTGAATCTGCAATTACTTCTCTTGATATTAAAGAATATTTCATTCCAGGTGTTCCCATTGAAATACCATCAGAAACAGTAATTGTATTGAAAATAATTGATTTTCCTCCATTAGAATTAACACCCTTAGTTGCTTCATTTGCAAGAATATCAATATGCATATTGCATGGTGTTACCATAGCCCAAGTTGAAGCTACGCCAATTAAAGGTTTTTTAAAATCTGAATTTGTGAATCCTACTGCCCTAAGCATAGCTCTATTAGGAGCCTTGTCTGGACCATCAGTGACAAAAGTAGAATATTTTTTTTTAGACATTATTTTAAGTTATTTTCAACTTCCTCCCAATTTATAATATTCCAAAAAGAAGATATATAATCTGGTCTTCTATTTTGGTAGTTAAGATAGTATGCATGTTCCCATACGTCTATTCCCAAAATAGGTTTTAATCCAGATGATATAGGGCTATCTTGATTTCCAGTTGATGTTGTGATTAGTTTTCCACTTCTATCCTCACAAAGCCATCCCCATCCACTCCCAAATTGTTTAGTTGATTTATCAGTAAATTCAGATTTGAAGTCATCAAAGCTACCAAAATCATTATTTAATCTTTTTAGAAGCCCATCCGAAGGCTGACTTCCAGTGCTTGGTCCAATAATTCTCCAGAACAAAGAATGATTGTGATGGCCCCCAGCATGATTTCTTACAGCACCTCTGATATCCTCTGGGATTTCTGATAAATTAAGTAATAAAAATTCCAAACTTTTATCAAAAAGATCAGGATGTTGATCAAGAGCTTTGTTGAGATTAGTTACATAAGTTTGATGATGTTTTGTATGATGTATTTCCATAGTTTTTGCATCGATATGAGGTTCCAAAGAACTATAATCATAATTTAAATTAGGTAATGAATGTGCCATTTTAATCCTCCAATATTTATTAGTTTTACATTAATATACCTCACTCAAATAATATATTTCTATAAAATATTTTTTAATAATGAATATGACATTATTTTATATACTAATTTAGCAACAATAAAATCACATGAAACATTACTTTTTATAGGTGAAAACTCATTTATGTCAGCTCCAAGGACTTTTGAATTTTTACATATTAATTTTATGAGATTTATAGCGTGATCCCAACATAAACCATTAGGCTCTGGGGTTCCTGTCGCTGGCATTAAACTTGGATCTAGGGCGTCAACATCAAAGGAAATATAAACATTTTTATTTTTTAATAATTTTTTTAGTTTTTTCAAATCCCAATTTGGAGCATCCTTAGCCCAAAAAATTTCAATTCTTTTTTTATTATTTTTATAAAATATATATTCTTCATTTGAAATACTTCTAACTCCAATTGAAATGAGATTTAAATTTTCATTATCCAGACATCGCCTCATTGAGCACGCATGCGAATTTTTTTTACCCTGATATTTATCTCTTAAGTCCGCATGTGCATCAAACTGAACAATGGTCAAACTTTTATTTTTTTCTAAAAGGGGTTCAATACAAGCCGGAGTGATACTGTGTTCACCGCCGATAACAATGGGAAATTTTTTGCAGCTTACTATTAATTTTACTATGTTTTGTAGTTTGATTAGCGCACTTACATGTGAGGATGGAATTTTTTTTACTTCTAATGTTTTTGGTGAAAGAATAGCGGATGGCTCAATACCAAGCTCAATATCATATAGCTCTATTTGTTGTGAAGCCTTTAAAATTTTCTCTGGACCTAAAGATGTACCTTTACCATATGATACAGTTTTTTCTAAACCGTATGGTACAACATAAACTTTTGAAGCCGTTTCATTCGAATTCTTGATGCCAAGGAAATTATTTTTATTTTTTAAAAATTTAAACTGATTCATTTTTTTAAGAGAATAATTGTTTTACATGCAATTGCCATGTTCTCGCCAATAATTCCTAGACCTTCCGAGGTAGTTGCTTTTACTGAAATACTGTCAATAGGTAAATTAATAATATTTGATAGATTTATTCTAATCTTATTCTTAAATCTGGAAAGTTTTGGTTTCTCACATATTATAGTTGAATCTATATTAATAATTTTATATGATTTTTTCTCCATAATTTTTAAAATTTCTTTTAAAAAATAGACACTTCTTTTATTTTTATTTTTAGGGTCTGAATTACTAAAATGATCCCCTATGTCGCCTTCAGCAAGTGCACCTAAGATTGAGTCACAGATAGTATGAATCAAAATATCAGCATCTGAATGTCCTAGTAAACCATTTTTTTTAGAAATCAAAATTCCTCCTAAATAAAGAGGCCTAGTTGATAATTTTTTATGAATGTCATACCCTATACCGATTTTAAACATATTCTTTAAGTAATTTTTTAAAAATTTCTAAATCATCTTTAGTTGTTATTTTTAAATTATCTCCTGTATTTAAGAAAGATTTAATTTTAAATCCATTTCTTTCTAACATTTCAGACTCATCCGTAAATTTATTTATTTTTTTAACTTTATTATATCCTTTGAGAAGTGATGATGTTTTAAAAATTTGAGGTGTTTGAGATAAATATAGATTTTCCCTAGGTAAAGTTTTAACAACCTTTTCATTATTAATATTTTTTATAGTGCTATTAATTTTTTCAACTGGAATTATCCCATCATATGTATCAACTTGTTGTATCATTTTTTTTAAATTTTTAAAATTAAAATTGGGTCTTACTGCATCGTGAATTATTATGTAATTATTCTTTATATTAATCTCTTTAATTGCATTTTTAACACTTTCAAACCTACTTTTACCTCCATCTACTATCATAGTATATTTACTTATTTTATATTTGGTTAGGAGATCACATAAAAATTTTTTTTCAATATTTTTATTTTTTATAATTATTATTTGGTCTATAAAGTTTAATTTATTTACTTCTTTTAATGAATACATTAAAATCGGAATTTTATTAACTTTTAAATATTGCTTTGGTAACCTGGAATTTTTAAATCTTTGCCCGCTACCCCCAGAGGCTAATATAAAAGTTGAGCTTAACTTGCCCATTATTTAACGCCAGTTATTGAGTTTTCTTCATCTCTAAGATCCGCAACTTTTGAAAAAATCATTCTTCCCGTTGGTGTTTGTATTACACTTGTTATGACAAGATTCACTACTTTGTTGATATGTTTTTTACCATTATCAATAACTACCATTGTTCCATCATCAAGATAACCAACCCCTTGGCCCTCATCTTTTCCTTCTTTTATTACTTTAATATTCATATGTTCACCAGGTAATATTACCGGCCTTAGTGAATTAGCTAATTGATTAACATTTAAAACTTTAATACCTTGTAGGTTTGCAACTTTAGTTAAATTAAAATCATTTGTAACCAATTGGCCATTTAGTTCTTTAGCCAATCTGACAAGTTTAAGGTCAACCTCTTTAATGTTTGTAAAGTCTCTATCGACTATTTTAACTTTTAGATTTTTTTGATCCTGCATTTTTTTTAGTGTTTCCATTCCTCTTCTTCCTCTCACTTTTTTCAAATTATCATTGGAATCGGCTATAAATTGGAGTTCGCGTATTACAAACTGTGGAAGAATTATAGTGCCTTCCAAGAATCCAACTTCAGAAACATCAGAAATTCTGCCATCGATAATTGCACTAGTATCGAGTATTTTTGCTAGAAAAAACTCGTCATTGGAGGCATTTTTCGCTTCAGGGTTTGAACCCTTTTTAAGCCCAACTCCAATACCCAAACACAAAACTGAAAGAAAAACAATTGGGTATGTATAAGGGGGATATTTAATACTTAATCCAATTATCTCAGAAAAATATGCAAAAGTGAGGAAGAATAATAACGATGCCCCAGTTCCTATTGTTGCCCCAACTAAAGCTTTAGCGCTCAGATCATTAAATAATTTTTCAGAATAATATACAAAAAAGAAAGTTATTAAACCACAAAAAAGACCTATTCCAACCGAATAAGGAAGGATAAGATTTCCAGCAGATTTTAAACTAGTTAAAGTAATATAAAAACCAGCAATTGAACTTATAATTGAGAAGATTACTCTTAAAGGGCTCATAATAGATTATAAAGAATTCATCAATTATAAACAAGCTAATAGGAATTTGATTGATATAACTTAAATGATTTTTCTTTATTAAATTACAAATTTTGAATATAATTGATTTATCAAATGATAAAAAGATATTCTACCCAAGATATGACTGAAATTTGGTCAGATCAAAATAAATATCAAAAATGGCTTGATGTTGAAATAGCAGTTTGTGAAGCTTGGGCAATGGAAGGGGTAGTACCTAAAAAATCTTTAAATATAATAAAAAGAAAAGCTAAATTTAATGTTAAGAAAATCGAGAAGATAGAGAAAATTGTTAAACATGATGTAATAGCTTTTACAACTAATCTCTCAGAATATATAGGTTCCGAATCTAGATTTATTCATCTTGGCTTAACATCTTCAGATGTTTTAGATACTGCCTTTTCGCTTCAGATTAAAGAGTCAGGCCTTTTAATATTGAAAGACTTTGAAATATTAATCAAAACACTTATTAAGCTTTCAAAAAAATACTTAGAAACGCCCATGATTGGAAGGTCCCATGGCATACATGCTGAGGTAACCACTTTTGGATTAGTAACTGCAAATTGGCTTGACGAAGCCAAGAGAGCCAAATTAAGACTTGAAAATTCAATAAAAAATTGTTCTGTAGGCAAATTATCTGGAGCCGTCGGAACATATTCTAATGTATCTCCCAGAATAGAAAAAAGGGCATGTAAAATATTGAAATTGAATCCTGCGCCAATCTCCAGTCAAATTATTAATAGAGATTATTATGCTGATTTTTTTGTTTCATTAGCGTTTATTGCTACATGTATTGAAAGAATTTCAATACAGATTAGACATCTTCAGAGAACTGAGGTTCTGGAAGTCGAGGAACCTTTTTCAAAAGGCCAAAAAGGATCATCAGCCATGCCACATAAAAGAAATCCAATACTGTCTGAGAATTTATCTGGTATTTCAAGATATGTCAGGTCAAATTTAGCAGCAGGATTTGAAAATATACCGCTGTGGCATGAAAGAGATATTAGCCATTCCTCCGTGGAGAGAATAATCGGACCAGATAATTGTATTGCTGTGCACTTTATGATTAGGAGGGCAAATAATTTGTTAAGTGGATTGAATGTTTATCCAAAAAAAATGTTAGAGAATATTTATTTAACTAATGGTATTATTTTTTCACAAAACATTTTAATCAAACTCATAGATAAGAAATTGAGCAGAGAAAAATCTTATCAAATTGTTCAGAGAATCGCACATGAGGCTTGGGATAAGAATAAAGATTTTAAAGACTTACTAAAGAATGATTCCGAGATTGTAAAAATAATAAGTCCATCAGAAATAAATGATGCTTTTCAATTTGATGGTTTAATTTCAAATGCCAAACTTATTTTGCAAAGAGTTTTAAAAAAATGAAGAGAATTTTAGTTTTTATATTTTTTGTTTCATTGTTTTCATGTGAAATGATTAAAGAACAAAATGCGAATATATCTTCTGTTAGCCGTAGTGAAGTTTTAGAAAAATTTAAAAAGAATTTTCCAGAATTTTTTGAAGAAAATATAGTAAATTTAACCAACTATAAACCCTCTAAAATTGAAGGATTTCAAGAAGGAGCATTTGTTGTTAAATCTAATGAAGGTCCCCAGGCTCTTTATTTCTTAATATCAAATAATGGTGACTATTTTATTTTCAATCCTGAAATTATTGATGTTTCAGGACCAAATAGAAATGAAAATTTAATGAATCAAATTGTGCTTGATAATACGCCTTATATTGGGAATAAAAATTCAAAAATAGTAATAGTTGAATATTCAGATTTTCAGTGCCCAGCTTGTAAGTACGCAGCGCAAGAGGTTCTTACAGTTTTGAAAAGAGATGAATACATAGGTAAAATGATAATATATTATAAACATTTACCTCTAAGTTTTCATGACTGGGCTAAAGATGCTGCCATGTTCTCTTCATGTATATATGATAATTTTGGTTCAATATCATTTTGGGAATTCCATGATTTTGTTTTTGAAAATCAAAGCGAAATTAGCAAAAATAATTTAACAGAATATTTAAATAAATTTGTAGATTCAGAAATCTTATCAGAAGACCATTCAGCTTGTTTGGATAATTACAAAGATAAAAAATATCTTGATCACGTAGACAGTAATAGAGATGAATCAAAAAAAATAGGATTAAATTCTACTCCCTCGTTTGTAATTAACGGTTATATTGTTAAAGGCGCAGATTTAGTCAAAATAATTGATGCAATAGAATATTTTTCTAAATAGATTCTATTATAAAATAAAATGAGCATAGTTAATGAGATCAATTCAATAATTTTAAATAAAAAAGAACTAATATCTAATTGGCTTTTTGAAAAAACTAAAGAGTCTGAACCACCTTTTTATACTTCAACAGACATAAGAGTTTCTGATAAAAAAATAACTGCTGTAGATACAAATATTTTTCCAGCTGGCTTCAATAACCTGTCTGATAAATTTATTGATTTAGCCTCGAAAAATGTTGAATCTTTTTTTAGAAATAGGAATAATCTAGTTAAAAAAATTTTAATTATTCCTGAACTTCATACACGTAACCAGTATTATTGGGATAATGTTTTATCTCTCCAGAAAATATTATATAAATCAGGTATTGAATCAAAAGTTGGACTGATTGTTGAAGATGGTTCTGAATTTGAAATAGACTTTGATTCATCTGGTCCAACAAAAGTTAGCGCAATAACAATTAAAAAAGAGGGTAGCAAAATTATCGCAGGAGACTTTGCTCCTGATTTAATACTCATAAATAATGATTTTTCTGATTTTTTCCCAGAAATATTATTAAATATATCTCAAACTATAGTTCCTCCTATCCAAGTTGGATGGCATACAAGAAAAAAAAATATTCATTTCTTTTTTTATAATAAATTAGTTGATGAACTTTCTAAATTATTAAATATTGATGAAAAAACATTTTCTTTAGAAACTAAATTAGTCGAAAAAGTGAATATTGAGAGTTCAGAGGATAGGGCTAGGGTTGGAGAAGTAATTGATAAACAACTTTCTTTATTAAATAAAAACACTTCTAAGTGCGAAGTCTTTGTTAAAAATAATTCGGGTACTTATGGCATGAGCGTTATGAACATAAGCGCTGCGGAAGACTTTGTTAATTTAAACAGAGATGGCAGAAAAAAAATGAAGATTTCTAAAGGTGGAATACTTTTAAAGGATCTTATAATTCAGGAATCAGTCCCAACAATTTATAAAAATAAAGAGCCTGTGTATTATCTGATTAATAACGAGGTTTCTGGTGCTTTTTATAGAATTAATGACAATAAAGATGAGAATGAAAATTTAAATACAAAAGGTATGTATTTTGAGTCTCTGCATTCTCTGGAACCATCACTAGGTTTAATTGCTAAAGTTGGTGCTATAGCAACTGGATTAGAAATCAAACACATACTTAAAAAATAAATTACGAAGCATCATCATTTAGGGCCTTATTATAAGCAATTAATGCATCTCGTCTTGCTAAGATGCCTACAATTTTTAATGAACCCATCTTAGATACTACCGGTAGCATATCTCCTTTATCCCAGTGTTTTAAAACCTCTAACATAGATTCTTCAGGAGTAACAGTATTAACTTGAGTTGAGGCAAGATCCTTCATTATTATTACTTCTTTTAAGTCCTCTTCAAGTACCCAACCTCTATAATCTTGGACACTAATGATACCCGAAAGATTATCATTCTCATCGATTAAAGGAAAAGTTGTTAATTGAGTTGTTGGTAAAAATTCGATAAATTTTCCTAATGTCATTTTTTCAGGAATGGTAACAACATCTTTTCTCATAATATCACTAACTTTGATATTACTTAAAATATTTGACTCCTCATTTTGAACTATCTCTATATTTTCTTTTTTTAAATAGCATGATTCAAAAGATCTTCCTATAATTAATCTATAAATAGATGTACCAATAACTGAACTGATCATTACAGGTAGCACAGCTTGATAAGTTTGTGTTAATTCAAATGTGAAAAATATTGAGGTTAATGGAGCTTGTGTCATAGCAGCAAGAAAAGTTCCCATGCCAACTATAGAATAAGAAGTTGAAAGTTCACCAGGATATATCAAGTCAATAAAGAATAAATTTTCTACACCATAGCCAAACAAAAATCCACATACAGCCCCCATAAAAATTGCTGGTGCAAATATTCCACCTGGCCATCCACTGCTTAAGGTTATACTTGTAGCAATAGGTTTTAATATCAAAATTCCTAAAGCAATCCAAAGTGTATATTCTGATGAAAGAGCTTTCTGTATAGCTGAATAACCATTTCCGAGTATCTCTAAGCCAATTCCAAAAGGTATAAAAGCTATCAATCCTAACAACAAACCACCAACAATTGGTCTTATTCTTTGTTCAGGAAAAATATCTTCAAATTTATTTTCAATATAGAAATGCATTTTGGTAAATAAAGAAGACATTAGACCAATAACTAGTCCCATTAAAGCATATATTAATAATTCGTTATAACTCAAGAGAAGAAAATCTATAGTATAAAAAATATTATTTTCACCACTGTAAAAACCTGCAACAACTGTTGCTGTCGCAGCTGAAATAACTACTGGTAGAAAGCTCCTGATTTTAATATTTCTTAGAAGAGTTACCTCTTCAACAAAAAGCACTCCAGTTATTGGAGCATTGAATGTTGCCGCAATTGCCCCAGCAATTCCACAAGCTATGAAAATTTTCAAATCCGATTTTTTTATTCTTATTTTTTGCCCAATTATACTTCCTATTGAACCACCTAGCTGAGCCATAGGACCCTCTTGTCCAACTGACCCACCAAAACCAAGAGAAACTATTTGCGAGCTCGCTTTTAATAATGTTTCTTTTATGGTTATTATTCCACTACCTTGAGAAACTGTATGGATAAAATTATGAAATTTATACCCTAAAATATCATTTTTCTTACTAATATATGTCATAAAGAATAAAATCAAGCCCCCAATCAGAGTACCAAATATAACCATATTCTTTTCTGACAACGGCTCTAAAAAAAGAGAAGTTATTTCGCTATAAAAGAAATGAAAAATTACATTAGAAAATCCGGTGCAAATTCCGACAATAAATCCAATCAATATAAAATATGTATACTGATTGTTCCACAATTCATTAATAGACTCTAAAAGTTTTTTTTTAGGCATTAATTTTTTTAAACCCTATATTATTTTTTTTGAAATATATTGTACCATGTTTGACTACCCCTTTTTTTCATGAGAGAATTTAAATCTGTTAATTGGTCAATTAATATGTCATTAGAGGATTCAAATACTTATACACTAGGAAGTTTTTTCATAGCTTTAGCTAGTATATTTATTGCTGGAAAAGTAGTAAGTTCAATATTTGTAAAATTTAGACAACCCGAGGTATTAGGAGAATTAATTGCAGGAGTTTTATTGGGAATATTGGGACTTATACCTCTTTATGGAGAGGTAGGATATCATTTCTTTCATCTTCTAGCTGAAATAGGAGTCGCAATACTGCTTTTTGAAATTGGATTGGAAACAGATTTAAATGATTTAATTAAAGTTGGCTTGCCATCTTTAATTGTTGCTCTAATTGGAGTTGTTGCGCCTTTTTTCTTTGGCTATTACACAATTTACATATTAGCTGATATGGGTTTTATAAGTTTTGCTACTGATGGTTCATTGTTTTTATTGGCTTTGACAGTTGCAGCAACTTTAACAGCAACTAGTGTTGGCATAACAGCTAGAGTCTTATCAGAACTCAAAAAATTAAATCAAACTGAGTCAAAAATAATACTTGGAGCTGCTGTTATTGATGATGTATTAGGTTTGATAATACTTGCTGTAGTAAGCGGAATAATAGCAACTACTGGTGGAACAGGCTCGGATTTCACAGTAAGTATTCCTTCAATTCTAATAATTTCTGCAAAGGCTTTTGGTTTTTTAATATTAGCAATATTAATAGGAAACTTATTTACTAAAAAACTATTTATTTTTGTTCATAGCCTAAAAGCAAGAGGTAGCCTTCTTCTTGGCGCGCTCTCATATACATTTATTTTTGCTTATCTTGCTAAATTAGCAGGCCTTGCCCCTATCATAGGAGCATTTGCAGCGGGATTGCTTTTAGCTAAGACGCATCAAAAAGATTTGATAGAAGATAGGCTTAAGCCAGTAGCGGATGTTTTTATACCTATATTTTTTATAATGGTTGGATCAGCTGTAGATATTAGTTCTTTTAACCCCTTTATTAAGGAAAATATTGCTGTTATAATTTTAGCCGTAGTTCTATCGATAGTTGCCATAGTTGGTAAGGTAATAAGCGGTTTTGGTGTATATAATTTGAATGTCAATAAGCTTGTTATAGGAATAGGAATGATTCCTAGAGGTGAAGTGGGGTTAATCTTTGCTTCTATGGGTTTAGTATCGGGGGTTTTAACAAAGAGCGAATATTCTGCGGTCACGATTATGGTAATGGTTACGACTTTTATAGCACCGCCACTCTTGTATAAGTTTTATAGAGATTGATTATGAGAACTAAGGTTTTTTTATTTTTTCTAATTTTCTCAAATTTTTTAAATGCTGCAGACTCTTCAAATGTTTTAAGTGTTGATAGAACTTTTTTCTTTGAATTAATAATTTATATTTCTGTATTATTACTTCTTAATAAATTTTTATTTAAACCGTTATTAGAACTTAAAGATGATAGAGATGTTGAAAGTTCTGTTAGGCTTGAGCGAGCAGATTCAATGCAAGAACAAGCTAAAGAGCTCGAGTCTCAATATGAAGAAAAAATGAATGAATATAGAATTGAAATTGATAAAACATCTATTGAAAAAATCAGTAATGCAAAAATATCTGCAGAGGATTTAATTAAAGAGGCAAAGCATCAATCGATTTTCAAAATTGAAGAGTCTAGGAAAGATCTTACTTCCGCAAAAATATTAAATAAAATTAAAGAACTCTCTGTTGACGAAATCAAGTCGGGAAGTGATGATATATCAAAAAAAATTAGAGAGGTCTCTTTAATAATTAAGGATAGGACGAGATAAATGGCTCAGGAAATTGATTTATTAGGACAGCTTAAGTTCGCGTCTCAGCACCTACTTAATTTGGGGGTCTTTATTGGGATACTATATTATTTTCTCAGAAGACCTGTCTCATCTTTTTTTATAGCTAGAAGCCAAAAAATTGAAAATTCTATAAACTCTGCCAAAGATATAATCGAAACTGCTCAAAAAGTTTATAATGAAAACTCTACAAAATTCTCTAAAATTGACTCAGAAGTATCTGAGCTGAGAAGTAATTCTAATAAAGTTGATGACAATAAAGTTTCGGAAATTATGGATAATGCTAATTCTCTTGTTAGATTAATTGAAAAGGATACGGTTGAAATTATTGAGTTAGAATCAAAAAAAATAAATGATAAAATTGAGGATGAAATTTTAAATAAAGCAATTAATTTAGCAAAACATGAATTAAATAGTGAGTTTGATGAAAGTAAGGATAGCCAGATTATAAAAAACTTTTTAGGTGAGGTGAAAAACGATGTCGTCAGCAACAATTAATGATTTTCTTCAAGCGATAACTGATTCAGATTCTTCAAAAGAAGAATTGAAAGAAATATATTCATCATTAGTTAAATTTTCAGATATCACCTCTTCAAATAAAGAAGTAAGAGTTTTCCTTACGAATGACATTCATGATTCTGAATCTAAACTATCGATTATAAAAGATATAATTGGTGATTCAGCTTGTAGTATAAATTTTTTTAAAACTGTTCTTGATTTTAATATTTTGAGCGATTTAATTCTCTCATATCAATTTTTCTTAAAAAAACTTAGAATAATTTTAGACAGAGTTAAAATCGATGTTTATGTTGCTAGTTTAGATGATAATAAAAAGAATATGATAAATGATGAATTAAAAATAATTTGGGGATCTAATTTAGAAGTTAATTATAATATTGATAATTCGATTGTTGGTGGAATTATTTTACAAGTTGAAGATAAGTTATATGATGGTTCAGTTAAAGGAAAATTAGAAAAATTTAATAATATTTAATTTTAAGGAGTTTTAAAATGTCAGAAGGTAATATTCAAACTGTTAGTGATCAGCTGAAAAGCAAGATTCAAGGAATGGATTTAAATTTTAAATCTGATGAGGTTGGAACTGTGACATCAGTTGGAGACGGTATTGCAAAAGTTTATGGTCTTGATCAAGCTATGGCAGGTGAGCTAGTTTCATTTGATAACGGTATTCTTGGTCTTGTTTTAAATCTTGAAGAAGATAGTGTTGGTGTTGCGGTTTTTGGTGAAGACAGCCTTGTATTGGAAGGTGATAAAGTTAAGAGAACTGGAAAGATAGCTCAGGTTGGTGTCGGTGACTCAATGTTAGGTAGAGTAGTTGACGGGCTAGGAGCTCCAGTAGATGGTAAAGGTGAGATAGAATCCTCAGAGTTTAAACCTGTAGAAATAAAAGCTCCCGGTGTTATTGCCAGAAAGTCGGTAAATGAACCATTACAAACTGGAATAAAAGCTATTGATTCGATGATTCCAATTGGAAGAGGACAAAGGGAATTAATTTTAGGCGATAGGCAAACAGGTAAAACTGCTATTGCTGTTGATACAATAATAAACCAAAAAGGTAAGGGAGTTTATTGTATATATGTTGCCATAGGTCAAAAACAATCTACAGTCGCTCAAGTTGTTGAAAAACTCAAGGAAAATGGAGCTTTTGAATATACCACGGTTGTTGCAGCTAATGCAAGTGACCCTGCTCCATATCAATTCCTTGCACCTTTCACTGGTTGTGCTATTGGGGAGTTTTTTCGTGATAACGGAAAACACGCTTTAGTTATTTATGATGATCTAACTAAGCATGCTTATTCCTATAGGCAATTATCTCTATTGCTTAGAAGACCTCCTGGTAGGGAAGCATATCCTGGAGATGTATTTTATTTACATTCTAGACTTTTAGAAAGAGCTGCAAAAATGAGTGATGAAATGGGGGGAGGATCTTTGACTGCATTGCCAATAATTGAAACGCAAGCAGGAGATGTTTCTGCATACATACCGACGAATGTTATATCTATTACTGATGGTCAAATTTTTTTAGAGACAGACTTATTTTATTCTGGTGTTAGACCTGCTATTAATGTTGGTTTATCTGTATCAAGAGTAGGAGGTTCAGCGCAAGTTAAAAGTATGAAAAAGGTCGCAGGTACATTAAGGTTAGATTTGGCTCAATATAGAGAAGTCGAGGCTTTCTCACAATTTGCATCTGATTTAGATGAGGCAACAAAATCACAATTAGAAAGGGGATCAAGATTAGTTGAAGCTTTAAAGCAGGGTCAGTATGTTCCTCTACCTGTAGAAAAACAAGTATTGCTGGCTTTTGCAGTTACGAATGGATTTGCTGATGATGTTAATGCTGATAAAATTACTACTTTTGAGGAAAAATTATATGAATATTTCGAAGTAAATCACAAGGATCTTTTAGACTCATTACAATCTGATTATTCAGATGAAATTATATCATCTCTTAAATCTGCACTTGAGAAATTTAAAGGAGTTTATCAGGGTTAATGCCAAGTTTAAAAGAAATAAGAAATAAAATTTCTAGTGTAAAAAGCACAAAAAGAATTATGCAAGCAATGAAAATGATTGCTACTGTTAAATATGCAAAAACACAAGTAATGATAAGTTCTTATAGGCCTTATTACGATGCTTACAAAAAAATAATTTCAACTCTGTCTAAGATGTCTACTAAAAATGGAGAAAAATATTTAAAATCAAGAGATGCAGAAAACGATCTACTTATAATAATTTCATCAGACAGGGGATTGTGTGGATCTTATAATACAAGTCTTTTCAGAAAAATTGATAAAGACGATAAAACTTTTCATGGCAAAATATATATAGGGAAAAAAGGTAAAGACTATTTTAAAGATGAAGGCTATTTAGAAGAGGACATATCTTTTACTGAAAAAAATTTCAAAGAAGTTGCTGCTGAGATTTCTCCAAAGATTTTAGAGAAATTCTTAAATTTTGAGGTTAGTAATATCTACATTGGATATAACAAATTTATTAGCGCGATTACTCAAGAGCCAAATATTGCTAGAGTTTTGCCTTTTGATACATATGAATCTGATTTTGATGCTAATGACGTATTAATTGAGCCTGATGTTGAAGATTTTATAGATATTGTTTTTCCCCAATTTTTTAACTTAATTTTATCTAGTATTATGCTAGATGCTATTACAAGCGAACATGCCGCCAGGACAGCAGCAATGGATAATGCGACAAGAAATGCTGACGACATAATAAAAGAGACAACTAAACTTTTTAATAAAACTAGACAAGCTTCAATAACTACAGAATTAATGGATATAGTTAATGGTGCGGAGGCAGTTAAATAAAGGAGAAAATTATGAATAATGATAAATTTGGGAATGTGGTTCAAGTTTTAGGGCCAGTAATTGATGTTGAGTTCAGCGGTGATCTTCCTCCAATAAATACGGCTTTGAGAATCTCTAATAATTTAATTGATGAGAAAGAGTGGAACTTAGTTGTTGAGGTTGCTCAACAAATTGGCAGCAAAAGAGTTAGGTGTATAGCAATGGATACAACAGATGGTATTAAAAGAGGAGCAAAAGTTCTTGATACTGGAAATCCTATTAGTGTTCCAGTTGGTAAGGCATCTCTAGGAAGAATGATGAATGTAGTGGGAGAGCCTATTGATGGGAAGGGTGAAATAGTATCTGAAGAGCTATACCCAATACACAAACCAGCTCCAACTTTTCAAGACCAGAGTACAAAAACTGAAGTCTTTGAAACCGGAATTAAAGTTATTGATCTTTTAGCACCTTTTCTAAAAGGTGGAAAAATTGGATTATTTGGTGGAGCAGGAGTTGGTAAAACTGTTCTTCTAATGGAATTAATTAATAATGTAGCTAAGGAATCAGGAGGATATTCTTTTTTTGCCGGTGTAGGAGAAAGAACTAGAGAGGGTAACGACCTGTATATGGAAATGAAAGAATCTGGAGTTTTAAATAAAACAGGTTTGGTATTTGGTCAAATGAATGAGCCCCCTGGAGCTAGGGCTAGAGTAGCTTTGACAGGTCTTACGCAAGCTGAATATTTCAGAGACAAAGAGGGTCAGGATGTTTTACTTTTTGTAGATAATATCTTTAGATTCACTCAAGCTGGATCCGAGGTTTCCGCTTTGCTTGGAAGAATCCCTTCAGCTGTTGGGTATCAACCAACTTTGGCAACAGATTTAGGAGCACTGCAAGAAAGAATTACTTCAACTGTTAATGGATCAATTACATCAGTTCAAGCAATTTATGTACCTGCAGATGATTTGACTGATCCTGCTCCTGCCACAACGTTTGCGCACTTGGATGGAACAATTGTTCTATCTAGACAGTTAGCTGAACTTGGCATATATCCTGCTGTTGATCCATTAGATTCAACATCGAGAATGCTAGATCCAAGGATAGTAGGTGATGAGCACTACAGAGTAGCCCGTGAAGTTCAAAGAATTCTTCAAAGATATAAGCAATTACAAGAGATAATTGCCATTTTGGGTATGGATGAATTATCTGAACAAGATAAGATTGATGTCTCAAGGGCTAGAAAAATCCAAAGATTTTTATCTCAACCTTTCTTTGTTGCAGCTCAGTTTACAGGTCTTGACGGGAAGTATGTAAGTATTCAGGATACGGTTAAATCATTTGATGAAATCCTTAGTGGAGATTTAGATCATTTACCTGAGCAAGCTTTTTATTTAGTTGGAAGCATTGAAGAAGCAAAAGAAAAAGGAACCAAGTTAGGATAATGAAAGATTTCTTTTCTCTAAAAATTTATACTCCGGATGGAATTCTTTTTTCAAGCTCTGCAAAAATGATTTCAGCAACTAATTCATTAGGTGAATTTGGAGTTTTACCCGGGCACACGATATTCGCATCTGATATTGTTGAAGGTGATTTGAAAATTGTTGATGATAAAGGCCAGGAAGTTTTTTTTAATGTTGGAAAAGGACTCATCAGTGTAGAATCTGATGAAGTAACTGTGGCGCTTGAGAACGGTATAAAAAAATAAAATTAATCGTAATAATAATCTAAGCCTGTGTGATCTAATGTTTTTTCACCAGCTAAAACTCTAAGAGTATTTTTAAGCTTAAGACTCTGTATAAATAAATCATGCTCAGGATATAGGTTTTCAGCATGCATAGGGCTTTTAAAGTAAAAGGACATCCACTCTTGAATTCCACTCATATTAGATCTTAATGCAAGATCCATGAAAATGATTAGATCTAAAACAATAGGGGCAGCTAAAATACTATCTCTGCAAAGAAAGTTTACTTTTATTTGCATAGGATAATTTAGCCATCCAAATATATCTATATTATCCCATGCTTCTTTTTCATCGCCTCTAGGAGGGTAATAATTTATTCTAACTTTATGATAGAAATCCCCATAGAGATCAGGATATAAATCTGATTGGAAGATATGATCTAAAACACTTAATTTACTTTCTTCTTTAGTTTTAAAGTTTTTTGGATTATCTAAGACTTCTCCATCTCTATTACCTAGTATATTTGTTGAAAACCACCCATTTAATCCTAATAGCCTACTTTTAAGTCCTGGGGCTAAAATTGTTTTCATTAAAGTTTGTCCAGTTTTAAAATCTTTTCCACATATAGGAACTTTAGATTTTAAACTTAAGGATATAAGGGCAGGGATATCCGCTGATAAATTTGGAGCACCATTAGCATATGCTGCACCAGATTTAATAGCTGCATAAGCATAGATCATGCTTGGAGATATATTTTTATCATTATTTTTTAAGCCCTTTTCGAATGCAGATATACTTTTATGAACATTCTCAATTTTTAAAAATATTTCTGTACTACCGCACCAAACCATTACTAATCTTTTTATGTTTTTCTCTTTCTTGAATCTTTGAATCTCATCAATTAATTCTTTAGCAAGTTTAAAAAGATTTTTTTCTTTTTTAATATTTTTACCTTTAAGATTTGTCGCAAATTTTTTATTAAAAACTGCTTTTTGTGGCACTATCTTTTCTAATTCATCTTTAATTGACTCAATTTGATTTATATCTAGAACACCTGATTTTTTACAGGACTTATAGCAATTATCTCCGTAAACATCCCAACCAAAAAATTCTATATCATTAATATCTGCAAGAGATAAGACATCCTTAATTAGAGGAGATTTTTTATCTGTCCGTTTTCCGAGTCTCAAAGTACCCATTTGAGATAACGAGCCAAAAAGTTCACCAAGATCTTTTCTTTTTGCTAAAATTCCCGCAATAAAAGTTGTACTAACAGCCCCAGAAATTCCTGGAATTAGAACCCCAAGTTTTCCTGAAGCCTTTTTTACTTTAAACTTTTTTTTCATTGAAAATTATCTTTTTGAGAACTGAGGGCCTCTTCTAGCTTTCTTCTTTCCATATTTTTTACTTTCAACCATTCTAGAATCACGCGAGAGTAAACCAAGTGGTTTTAACTTACCTCGCAAAGTTTCGTTATATAATATTAAGGCTCTTGAAATTCCTAGTCTAATAGCACCACTTTGTCCAGTGAGACCTCCACCCAATACAGACACGTTAATATCAAAATCTTTGCTAGTCTCAGTAACATCTAAAGCTTCTGTGGCATGTTTTACCCAAAAATCTCTGGGGAAATAAGTATGAATATCTCTTTTATTTATATTGATTTCACCCGAACCTTTACTAAGCCATACCTTTGCTATTGAGTTTTTTCTTCTACCTGTTGCATAGAACTTTTCAGACAATATTTTATACCTCTAAACTTTCAAGTTTTTGTGCCTTATGTGGATGATTGCTTTCACCATAAATTCTTAACCTAGATATAAGAATATCCTGCCATTTGTTTTTTGGAAGCATACCTTTGACAGCTTTTTTGAGAACTTCGGGGGAATCTTCAGCCATAAGGTCACCAGCATTTTTACTTCTTAGTCCACCAGGATATCCAGTATTCTTGTAATAAAACTTATGTTGAAGCTTTTTTCCTGTAAAAACTAAAGAATCTGAATTAATTACTACGACGAAGTCACCATTATCTGTTCCAGGAGTATAGGTTCTTTTATTCTTTCCAATTAACACAGTTGCTATTTGGGTAGCAAGTCTGCCCACAACCTTATCTTTTGCATCGACTAAAAACCATTTTTTTTCTGTCATAAATATCTCGCAATTAAGAAATTAAGCTTATATATTACTGCATTGCATATGCATGTCAAGCAAGGGCTATCTTCAATAATAATTATTTTTTTATGTTATATTAACACTTAGGTAGGTATTTTATGCAGGTTAGTAAGACTCTAGATTATGCGGTCAGATCATTAAGCTTTATGGCTTCCTCAGTAGATGAAAATATCACCATTAAGCTTGTATCGGAAAAACAGCATATTCCTTCTAGTTATTTAGCTAAAATTATGAGAAAGTTAGTACAAAGGGGAATATTATCTTCATCATCTGGACCAGATGGGGGATATTTTTTCAAAAAAGATCCAAAATCTATAAGCTTAAAAGAAGTGTATGAGGCCATCGAAGGCGATTTGCAATTAGTAGATTGTATGGACGGAGACCAAGTATGTGAATTGTTCAAGACATGTAATCAACGCACGATATGGGATCATCTGCAACTTAATACATTAGATTTTCTCAGTAAAATCAGTGTGAAAGATATAGCTACCAAAAAATTTAATACTTAAATTGCGAGGGGAATATGAGAGAAGAATTAAAAATTGACAATGATCAAGCAACCAAAGAAATGCTTGAAAGTGAAGAATATAAATATGGTTTTACAACCGATGTAGACCAAGAAATTTTTCCAAAAGGGTTGAATGAAGATATAGTAAGAAAAATTTCTGCGAAAAAAAATGAACCAAAATGGTTATTAGATTTTAGACTTAACGCATATAAAAGGTGGTTAAGGATGGAGGATCCTGATTGGGCTAAGCTTAATATTGATAAAATTGACTATAATGAAATGAGCTATTATGCATCACCAAAAAAGGCTCCAGATTCTTTGGATGATATTGATCCAGAAATTCTTGAAACTTATGATAAATTAGGAATTCCACTTGAGGAACAGAAGATGCTAGAAGGTGTTGCAGTTGATGCTGTATTTGATAGTGTATCTCTTGTTACAACTTTTAAAGACAAACTTGCTGAGTTAGGCATTATTTTTTGTTCTTTTTCAGAAGCTGTTAAAGATCACGAAGCTTTAGTTAAAAAATATTTAGGTAAGGTCATTCCAGCAAATGATAATTATTTTGCTGCCTTGAATGCTGCAGTTTTCACTGATGGGTCATTTGTCTATGTACCAAAAGGAGTTAGATGCCCAATGGAGCTTTCAACTTATTTTAGAATCAATGCAGAAAATACAGGCCAATTTGAAAGAACTCTAATTATTGCTGATGAGGGAAGCTACGTAAGCTATCTCGAAGGCTGTACTGCTCCAAAAAGGAGTGAAAGTCAGCTGCATGCTGCTTGTGTCGAGCTACTCGCTCATGATGATGCTACTATCAAATATTCCACTATACAAAACTGGTATCCGGGTGATAAAAACGGAAAGGGGGGTATCTATAATTTTGTTACTAAAAGAGGTAATTGTGTTGGAAAAAACTCTCGTATATCTTGGACTCAAGTTGAGACAGGTTCAGCTATTACATGGAAATATCCAAGCTGTATATTAACAGGAGATAACTCAGTTGGTGAGTTTTATTCTGTAGCTTTAACAAATAATTGGCAACAAGCCGATACTGGAACAAAAATGATACACCTTGGTAAAAATACAAAAAGTACAATAGTATCCAAAGGTATTTCTGCCGGCCAAGGACAGAATACATACAGGGGTTTAGTCAAGGTTGGTGAAAATGCAAAAGATGCTAGAAACTATACTCAATGTGATTCAATACTTATAGGTGATAAATGTGGAGCCCATACTTTTCCATACATCGAAATTAAGAATCCATCTGCTAAGCTTGAGCATGAAGCGACGACATCTAAAGTTGGTGAGGATCAAATTTTTTATTGCCAGCAAAGAGGCATGAATGAAGAAGATGCTTTGTCTTTAATAGTTAATGGTTTTTGTAAAGAGGTTTTTAAAGAATTACCTTTTGAATTTGCAGTTGAAGCTGAAAGACTTCTAAGCGTAAGCTTGGAAGGCAGTGTCGGTTAAATCCAAATTATTTAGGGGATAAAATTATGCTTGAGATTATAGATTTGCATGCAAATATAGAAGATAAGGAAATTTTAAAAGGATTAACTCTTAAAATTAATAAAGGAGAGGTCCACTCCATTATGGGTCCAAATGGTTCTGGAAAAAGTACTCTAGCATCTATTCTTGCAGGAAAAGAAGACTATGAAATCACAAAAGGTGATATCCTTTTTAATGGTGAAAGTATAATGGAGATGGCTCCTGAAGAAAGAGCTCAGGAGGGTATCTTTTTAGCTTTTCAGTATCCGATAGAGATACCTGGTGTTACAAATAGTTACTTTTTAAGAGAAGCTTTGAATTCTATTAGAAAGTCAAAGGGAGATAAACCTTTAAAGCCTGTTGAATTTGTTAAAATTGCTAAAGAAAAAATTAAAGATTTAAAAATGGATGAATCCTTATTAAACAGATCATTAAATGAAGGTTTTTCTGGGGGCGAAAAGAAAAGAAACGAAATACTTCAAATGTCTATATTGAATCCATGTATGTCAATTTTGGATGAAACTGATTCAGGATTAGATATTGATGCCCTTCAAATTGTTGCAAATGGTGTTAATGCCAATAGAGGAGATGATAAATCTTTTTTGGTTATAACACATTACCAAAGATTACTTAACTATATTGTGCCTGACTTTGTCCATGTTCTTATCGAAGGAAGAATAGTTAAATCTGGTGACAAGAGTCTAGCGCTAGAACTTGAGTCAAAAGGGTATTCTTGGCTGGAGAATTGATTGGAAAACTTTAAAAAAAATATAAAAGATAATTTTGAGGACTTTTATTCTCAAAATACTTCTTCTGATGTTTTGAATAATTTTAGGAAAAACTCTTTTGCGTCTTTAAACTCTTTAGGCCTGCCTTCATTGAAAGATGAAGATTGGAGATTTACCGATTTAAATGATTTTTATAAAAGTACTTTTAAACATCGAATTCAAGATAATAAAAAATTTGATTCTGCACTAATTCCCGAATCACTTAATTTTTCTGATGTTACTTTTGTATACTTATACAATGGTAAATTAAGTCATTTTGATTCTACTGAAAATGTGAAAATTGAAGATTTAGAATCATATGTATCTAGTCTAGATTCAAATGAGTTTGAAGAAATTATAAATGGACATAGTGAAAAGAATAAAGATTTCACTTTTGAAATGAACTCTTCTTTTTTAAAAGATGGTGTATATATAGAAGTTGAGAAAAATATTAAGTTAAAAAAACCTATAGTTATAATCAACTATTATGATTCGGAAGCATCTTTTGTTTGCCATAGAAATGTAATAAATTTTCAAGATTTATCTAAAGGACAGATAGTCGAATATACTTTTTCAATTGATGACATTAGTTTTCTTTCAAATAAAGCAACATGTTTTCTATTAGGTAACTCTACTAATGTTGAGCATCTTTCAGTTGATGAAAGCAATAAGTCTTCATATATTCTGTCTAACTTAAAAATTTCACAGAAAAAAGATTCAAATTTTACAACTGATACTATTCTCACAGGTGGAAAGCTATATAGAAACAATGTTCACCCAGTTTTAAATGGTGAAGGCTCTAATTCAAATATACTTGGTCTTTATCTCTCAAAAGACAATCAACATATGGATAATTATATGTTTGTTGAGCATATAAAACCAAACTGTGACAGCAGGCAATTGTATAAAGGTATTTTAAAAGATACATCTAAAGGGGTGTTTCATGGAAGAATATTAGTTCACAATGAGGCTCAAAAAACAGATGCTAAACAAACTAACAGAAATCTTTTATTATCTGAAAAAGCTCAAGTTGACACAAAGCCACAATTAGAAATTTATGCCGATGATGTTAAATGTACTCATGGTGCTACTACGGGTCAAATTGATAATGAAGCTCTTTATTATTTAAGAGCTCGTGGAATAAATTTAGAAGATGCAAAATTAATTATGATAAGATCTTTTACTGAAGAACTATTAGAATTTATAAGTAGTAATTTTATTTTAGATTTACATAAAAGTTTTGTTGAGAAATGGTTCTTAAATTCGCAACTTGCAAAATCTGAATAAATAAAAAAATTTTTTACAAAAACCAAAAATAAAAACCTTGACTTACAAAACAAAAAATCATAAAGTAGATAAAAATAGTTAAATATTATTTTTGTAATCTAAAGGGAGGTTTTTATTATGGCAGTAGCAAAGAAAAAAAAGCCAGCAGCTAAAAAAGTTACCAAAAAAAAACCAGCTGCTAAAAAAGCAATAACTAAGAAAAAAGTAGTTAAGAAAAAACCAGCAGCTAAAAAAGCTACTAAGAAAAAAGTAGTTAAGAAAAAGCCAGCGGCTAAGAAAGCTACTAAGAAAAAAGTAGTTAAGAAAAAGCCAGCAGCTAAGAAAAAAGTTACTAAGAAAAAAGTAGCTAAGAAAAAAGTTACTAAGAAAAAGCCAACGGCTAAGAAAAAAGTAGCTAAGAAAAAAGTTACTAAGAAAAAGCCAACGGCTAAGAAAAAAGTAGCTAAGAAAAAGCCAGCGGCTAAGAAAAGAAAGTGATTTTTAGTTAATTGGGGTGCTAATCATTATGATTAGTGCCTCATTAGCCAGCATTCATTGCTTTCAAGAAGTCCGAATTGCTAGACGTTCCTTTAAGTTTATCTAATAAAAACTCCATAGACTCATTTGGACTCATAGGATTTAAAACTTTTCTGAGTAGCCATATTCTAGTTAGATCATCTTGTGTTATTAGTAATTCTTCTTTTCTGGTTCCAGATTTTTGCAAATCTATTGCAGGGTAAATTCTCTTTTCAGCCAGTCTTCTATCAAGATAAATTTCCATATTCCCAGTCCCTTTGAATTCCTCAAAAATAACCTCATCCATTCTACTTCCAGTATCAATTAAGGCTGTTGCAATTATGGTCAAGCTCCCACCTTCTTCAGTATTTCTTGCAGCACCAAAAAAACGCTTTGGACGCTGTAAGGCATTAGCTTCCATTCCACCTGTAAGAACTCTGCCGCTTGCGGGGGTAACAGTATTGCTAGCTCGAGCAAGCCTGGTAATACTATCCAATAAAATAACTACATCTTTACCATGTTCAACAAGCCTTTTAGCTTTTTCTAGCACCATATCAGCAACTTGAACATGTCTTTGAGGAGGTTCATCGAAAGTCGAACTGACAACCTCACCTTTAACTGAACGTTGCATGTCGGTAACTTCTTCAGGCCTCTCATCAATTAAGAGAACAAATAAGGAAACATTTGGATTATTATCAGTTATGGCTTTAGCAATTTTTTGAAGCAAAACAGTTTTTCCAGTTCTAGGCGGAGCAACTAATAAAGCTCTTTGGCCTTTACCTATAGGTACAAACATATCAATAATCCTAGTTGAAAATTCTTGTCCATCATTCTCCATGTCTAGCCTACTATTCGGATGAAGTGGAACTCTATTTCCAAAACTAATTCTTTCTCTGCAAAAATCTGGATCTTCAAAGTTAACAGATTCAATTTTCAACAATGCAAGATTTTTTTCGCCTTCCCTAGGCAATCTTACATATCCACCAATTGTATCGCCAGATTTTAAAAGGAAGCTTCTAACTTGGGATTTAGATACATAAATATCATCAGGACCAGGCAAATAACTATATTTTGGAGATCTAAGAAAGCCATACCCCTCTTGTAAAATTTCTAATACACCCTCAGCATAAATTTCAACTTGTTTTTCTGATTGAGATTTTAATATTGCATATATCTGCTCTTGCCTTGTCATCCTACCTGTATCTTCAACTTTAAGATCCAAAGCCATTTTTTGAAGATCTGCAGGTTTTACTTCACGTAATTCATTTAAATTCATCAAAGATAAATCGGATGCCTTAATTTCATTGCTAGCTTGATTATTTGTTTTGGTTCTTTTTTGTGTCATAAAAAATCCTTGGAAATATTTCTAAGATGTTACTGGTTAAAAGTAACTATATATATATAATTCTTATTTTGGTTATTGTCAATTATTTATATAAAATTGACTAATAATAAAGGAGTTAAAATGTCGAATTTAGAAAAAAATAAAAAATCAGTTTTGTTTGTATGTATTCATAATTCTGCTAGAAGCCAAATGGCTGAGGCTTTTTTAAAAACTTTATCAAAAGGTTTTTTTGTTAATAGTGCTGGAATTTCTCCCGGGAAATTAAATCCACTAGTAGTAAAAAGCATGATGGAAATAGGTATAGATATATCAAATAATAAGACAAAGTCGGTAGAATCTGTCTTAAAAAAGAAACAAAAATATGATTATTTCATTTTCGTTTGTAGTGAATCTCAAGGCCAAGAGTGCCCTTACATACCTTATAAAACTAAAAAAATATATTGGGATATAAATGATCCATCAAAACTCAAGGGTACTGATGATCAAATAATAAAAAAAATATCAGTAATTAGAGATGAAATAAAAAATAAAATTTATGACTTTATATCAACTTATGAAACTTTATAGCTTAATACTTAACAATACTTTTTAATTCAAAAAATATTATTAATTTTTATGTATAAAATAATTAATAAAAACGATATAATTAATTTAATTAAATAAGGAGTTTTTATGTCAGGACATTCAAAGTGGAGCTCTATTAAGCATAAAAAAGGAGCTTTAGATGCCAAAAGAGGAAAAATTTTTACTAAGTTGATAAGGGAAATAACTGTTGCGGCAAGAGATGGCGGGGGAGACCCAGATACAAATCCAAGATTAAGACTTGCCTTGTTAAATGCAAGGAGTGCAAATATGCCAAAAGATACATCAGAAAGGGCTATAAAAAAGGGAACTGGTGAATTAGGTGGTGACTCTCTTGTTGAGTCAACTTATGAAGGTTATGGTCCAGGTGGCACCGCTGTAATCGTTGAAGTTATGACTGATAATAAAAATAGAACTGTGTCAGAGATTAGAAGAGCTTTTTCAAAATTTGGGGGAAATTTAGGAGAATCAGGATGTGTATCTTGGAATTTTGATCGTAAAGGCAGAATCAGTTTTTCAAGTGAAGGCGTTAACGAGGATGATTTTTTTGACAAAGCAATTGAACTTGGCGCTGAAGATATTAATAATTCAGATGGAAATATTGAGGTTATAACTAGCATTGATGATTTTGAAAATCTAAGAGTTAGTATTGAATCTTTGGGTCATAATATTTCAGCTGCTGAAATTTCAATGATTCCAAAAAATTCTATCAAAATCGAGGGGAAACCTGCAGAGCATATGCTTAAAATGATGGAAGCACTAGAGGATTGCGATGATGTTCAAAATGTCTACTCTAATTTTGATATTGATGATGAAGTAATAGAAGCTTTAACTTAATCTTTCAGCCATTTTTGTATCCAATCTTTTAAATCGGGTTCGATTAATATTTCTGTTTTCTTTTCTTTTTTTGGTGAACTGAAAAATAATTTCATCCCACTTATTTTAGAAGCTTTTTCGATTTCACGTTTTTTTTCGGGGCCCGATATATATCCTCTTTTACATTGAACGCCAAACCATGTTCTATTTTTTTTCTTAATATCGTAAATACCAAAAACTATATCCGCAGTTCCCTTACTACCTCTGCTTTCAATAGAGTAAAACTTTAAATTTTTAAATGTTTCTAATATCTCTTGAATATAGGAGTTTGATTTTTTTTCAAATATATATCCTTTTCGGTACTGTGACATAAATACTCTCCAAAGTTCATAATAATCAATACTGAGAAAATTTACAGTATGAATTATGTTATTCTATGATTTGTAGATGGAAATAAAACTTGTTCGTCACTGTGAAACTGAATGGAATAGATTAGAAAAATGCCAAGGTGTCAGTGATATTCGTTTGAATGCCAATGGTATTTATCAATCAAACTTATTAAAAGAATGTTTTAGCAATTTAAATATTGATCTTATCTTTTCTAGTGATTTGCTAAGAGCCATGCAAACATCAGAAGCGATAAATAATTCATCAACGCGCAATATAGAAAAAAGTAAAAAATTAAGAGAGATGGATCAAGGGGATTTTGAAGGGTTAACTTTTTCTTTTTTAAGAGAAAATCATGGAGATGATTTAAAAAGTTGGAGAGAAAATCCTAAGGATTTTAGAATCCCGAATGGGGAAACATTGGGTGAGGTTCAATCCAGAATGATAAATTTTATAGAAGATATTGTTAATAATTTTCATAAACTCAAAAATATAGTAATTGTCTCACATAATTTGGCCATATCATCATTAATTTGCTACTATTTAAAAAAGGATTTGAGAGATTTTGCGACCTTTAAGATTGATTCTGCTTCAATTAGTACGTTAATATATGAGGATAAAAAAATTAAAGTTTTGGAATTGAATAATACTGAGCACTTAAAAAAATGATTAAAAAAATTATCAAAGAAAAAATTTATCAAACTGTAAATACACTATATAGCGATTTACAAATTAATACCTCTGATATAGATATTGTCGAATCAAAAAAAATAGAACACGGAGATTATGCGACTAACTTTTGTATGAAATTTTCAAAAACTTTAAATCAGAAACCGATTGATCTAGCAGAATTAATAGTCGCTGAAATAAAAAAGAAAAACGATGATTTTTTTGATAATGTTGATTTCATTATGCCAGGCTTTATAAATTTCAAAGTAAAAGCTTCAATTTTTAATGATACTTTATTAAATATATATAAAATGATGGATAGTTACGGATCAGGAGATACAAAAAAGGGCAAAATACTTTTAGAGTATGTATCCGCGAATCCAACAGGTTTTTTACATCTTGGCCATTTAAGAAATGCGGCGGTTGGAGATTCTATTTGTAGAATATTAAGATTTTATGGTCATGATGTTGATAGCGAATATTATATAAACGATTTTGGTAATCAAATTAAGCTTTTAGGAAAATCATTAGGTATAAGAGTGAGGAATTTACGTGGTGAAAACATTGAAATGCCAGAAGATGCATATTTGGGTGACTATTTAGTTGATATTGCAAAAAAATATAGCTTAGAATTTTCTCAAGATTCACTTAATCCTGAAAAGTTAGAAAATTATGCAAAAGATTACTTATTACAAGAAATTAAGAATGATTTAGCAAGTCTCAATATTAAGTTTGATAATTGGTATTCCGAGAGCAAATCCATTCATAAATCAGGCTTATTAGATGAAATTTTGTATAAATTAAGTGACTTGAATGTTCTCTATGATAAAGATGATGCTAAGTGGATCAAAACGTCTGAATATGGAGATTCTAATGACTGGGTATTAATAAAAAGTGATAAAAGCTCAACATATTTCTTAAGTGATATAGCCTATCATTATGATAAATTTAATAGAGGATATGACAAAGTTATAAATGTATGGGGTTCTGATCATCATAGCCATGTCTCTCGTCTAAAAGCTTCGATGAATTCTTTAAATATTAAAGAAAAGAATTTATATTTTGTAATGATTCAGTTTGTTAGACTTCTTAAAGATGGAAAAGATATCTCAATGTCCAAAAGATCTGGGCAGTATACGACAATAAAAGACCTACTTTCACTTGTAGACAATGATGTTGTTAGATTCATAATGGTTACAAGAAGTTCAGATACTCATTTCGATTTTGATCTTGACCAATGTCTTAAGGACTCAGACGAAAATCCCGTTTTTTATATACAATATGCTAATGCCAGAATTAATAGTATTATAAAAAAATCTGGCATTAAAGACCTATCAGCCCAAAATCTAGATATAATTGACTCAATAAAAGAGGTTGCATTAATTAAAGCGCTGATTGATTTCGAAGATGTAATTAAAGACTCAGCTGAAAATCTTGCTCCTCATAAATTAACTTTTTATTTACAGAATTTAGCTAAAGAATTTCATTCATATTATAAATCTACCAAAATTCTAAATAACGATAAATTAATGACAAGACTAATACTTATAGCAACTATTAAATCAGTTCTTTCTAACGGCCTTAGCTTACTCGGGGTATCTTCACCGGAGGAGATGTAATAATTTTGGATTTAATATCATTATTAACTGAAAATTTACATATTCTATATATTTCTGCTTCGCTCGTCTTAGTTTTATATTTCATAATTGCTAATATTTTTAAATTTAAAAACCAGGATAATATCATTTTTCAGAATGCTAAAAGTGCAACTAAGAACCCCTTAGGGTATAAGGATAAAACAATGTTATCAAACCTATATAAGGATTGGTGGTGTTTTTTAATTGCACCTTTAGAACAAAAATTAATTACCAATAAAATATCGCCTAATTTCTTAACTGTCTTATCTTTATTCTTTTCAATTTTGACTGCCGTACTATATTTTTATGGATTGATATTTTTGGCATCAATTTTCTTACTAGCAGGTTCAACTTTTGATATGTTAGATGGGAGAATTGCTAGAATGACAAATAGTCAATCCGATATTGGCTCTTTTCTTGATAGCGTTTTAGATAGATTATGTGAATCTGTGATTATGGTTGGAATTTTTCTTTTTTATTATCCAAATCCTTTTTCTATAATTTTAATGTTTGCGGCGATTTTTAGCCTTACCGTTAGTTATGTAAAATCAGCAGCAGATAATCTTGGTTTAAAATCCAATGTTGGTTTGATGCAAAGAGCCGATAGAGTAGTTTATTTGGGTATTGGTGGGATTATAAATGGAATATTAGATTATTTTTCAATAACAATTTTTTCTCAAGAGGATATAGTTTTTAAACTTACTATTATACTAATAACTTTATTCTCTTTCTCTACAACCATTCAAAGGATTTTATATGCAATTAAAAAATAATTATTTGTTACTTTCTTTAATTCTTGAGGCCTTTTTTGAAAGTCCTCGAATATAGTAAAGTTTTGCTCTACGAACTCTACCTTTTCTAATAACTTCAATTTTATCAATTTGTTTTGAATGTATTGGGAAAATTCTTTCAGTACCAATACCATAAGATATTTTTCTTACAGTAAAAGTTTCTCTAATACTTGAGCCTTTTCTTGAAATTACTATACCTTCAAATATTTGAATCCTTTCTTTTTCACCCTCTTTAATCTTGTAATAAACACTAACTGTATCACCAGCTTTAAATGAAGGAATATCTTTTAAGCTTTCTTTTTCTATACTATCTACAATATTCATTTTATTTTACACCTAAAAATTACAACCAAATAATTTATCCAATATTATAGCTACTGCACTCCTAACTGACAAATGATTATATTTATCATAACCCCCGACGGGTTTTAAGATATAGTCACAAGACTCAATTATTTCCTGTGATAAGCCCCATCCTGTGCCAAAAACTATCAAATATGGTCTTTTTTCCTCTTGTATTCTATGCTTTATAAATGAATAGTCAACCATATTCTTCATTTCATTGGCATCAGTTCCAATTAATATTGGTTTTTGTTTATATTCTTTTTTAATATTTGAAATTGCTTCTTTCAATGATTTTTTAATAATTATATTATTCATGGCAACATGTTTAGAATTTTCATTCTTTCTCTTTTTCTCATTATCCCAAAAACTAAGAACTTTTTCAGCTAATTTTCTTTGCTCCAATATAGGATGAGTTATATAGTATTTATTAATTCCGTAGGTTCTTGCGGACCGGGCTATGTCTTGAATATCTAAATTTGTTAGCGATGTAGTTATTGTCTCATTTTTAATATTTTTAATAGGATGATGAACTAATGCAATGAATACATTATTATTCAATTTAGATCTTTTTATTTTCCTGAGGTTCTCTCTTTCAGTTGATGTAAGGGTTGCATTTTCTAGGAGATCTTCTCTCTTGTTTAAAGTATATTCTAATGAATTATTTCTATTAAAATTATCTATATTTTTGTGATTTCCAGATAATAATATTTTAGGCACTGATTTATTTTTAAAAATTTTTGGTTTTGTATAGACTGGACCTTTGATAGTAGAATCCATAAAACTATCATTGATAACAGAATTTTTTTTACCAACAACACCTTTTATCATTCTGGAAATTGAATCAATAAGAATACATGTTGCTAGCTCGCCACCCGTTAGAATATAATCCCCAATTGAAATTTCAAAATCGCAAAATTCTACTAATATTCTTTCGTCAAAACCTTCGTACCTACCACTTACAATTGTTATATTTTTTTCATTAGAAAGATCTTTTGCCATTTGATTATTAAATATGTGACCTTTTGGGCTCAAAAATATAAATTTTGTTTTTGGCTCATTTTTTTTAATTTTTTTGAATATTTTAAATGTTTTTTCATAGGAAATTACCATTCCAGGATTATGACCATATTGCTCATCATCAATACCTTTATTGTTATCAGCCTCTGTAAAGAAAGAATAATTATTTATAGTAATTAATTTCTTTCCCACAGCTTTTGATAAAACACCATATTTGCAATTATTTTTTATAATTTCTGGAAAAACTGATAGAGTATTAATCTTCATAATTTTGCTATTTCCTCAAGATTCTTTACGATTATAATTTTTTTGATTAATTTAACTTCTATTATAAAAGATTCAATAAATGGGACAATGAATATTTTTTGATTAAAAAAAACTTCTAGCAAAACTCCGTTGGAGGAGTTCAAAACTCTTTTGACAGTTCCAAATTTATCTCCATTTTCATCAATTACATCACATCCCAAAAGATCATCATTATAAAATTCATCATTTGGCAGTTCTGGGAGATCAATATCTTTAATAAAAACATCGATATTTTTTTCATTGCTAATTGGAATCGTATTCATAATCTTAATTAAAATATTATTTGTATCTTTTTTTATTATTTTAAACTCAAGATTCTCATACTTATTATTTAAACTTATATAAAACTTACTAATTTTTTGAATTGTTTCATAATTATTAGATGAAGAGATAAAAGTAAATAAATTATCAGAATTATTATTTTTTTTAATTAACCCAAGTTTTTTAAAATTCATTCAAAGTTATTCAATAATTTCTAATACAGCTCTTCTTTTGTCTTTAGCTGCAGCAGCCCCAAGCAAAGTTCTAATAGCTTTTGCTGTTTTTCCTTGTTTACCAATTATCTTTCCTAAATCATCTTTTGCAACTTTTAACTCATAAACAGTAGTAGAATCTCCTTTGACTTCTGTGATATGAATCTCGTCTGGGTTATCAACAAGTGAGCTAACAATTAATTTAATTAAATCAGATATATTTTCCATAAATAAGCCTTTCTTCAGATTATACATTAAATTGCTAAAAATTATCTAAATACTTATTTTTCTTTAGGTTCGTCCTCAGCAGGAGCGGCCTCTTCAGTAGGAGCAGCCTCTTCAGCAGGAGCAGCCTCTTCAGCAGGAGCAGCCTCTTCATTAGGAGCAGCCTCTTCATTAGGAGCAGCCTCTTCAGTAGGAGCAGCCTCTTCAGTAGGAGCAGCTTCTTCAGCAGGAGCAGCTTCTTCAGCAGGAGCAGCTTCTTCAGCAGGAGCAGAAGCTTGTGGTGGCTCATCAATTTGTTTCTTTGGTTTTCTTTTTGGTTTTGTACTTACAATCTGACCATATTTTTCAGGGTCATAGAGTTTTAAAACTCTATTACTAAGCTGAGCTCCTTTACTGATCCACTGATCTATTTTTTCTTTATCAAGATTTATAACACTTGGTTCTTGTAAGGGATCATATGTTCCAAGAATATCTAAGAATTTTCCATCTCTTGCGGATCGTGAATTAATCGCAACAACTCTATAAAATGGTCTTTTTTTTCTTCCTAATCTTGTTAATCTAATTTTTACCATAAATACCTCGTCACTTAATAATGATTAAATTTATCAAAAATTCAATATATTTTTAGGATTTTTTTTAAAACTCCCCATATTTTTACTCATTTTTTTCATTTGTAAAAATTTCTTTATCAAAGAATTTATGTCTTGAACCGCTGTTCCGCTTCCTGAGGCAATTCGTCTTCTTCGACTACCGTCTAAAATTGTATGGTTCTCTCTTTCAAGTGGAGTCATTGAATTTATTATTGCAACAGTTTTTTTTAATTCATCATTTGCTTTATTCATTGCACTTTGATCTTGGGAAAGCTTTCCCATCCCTGGAATCATTGAAATCGTATTTTTTAAAGATCCAATCTTATTCATTGAACTAATCGCACTTTTAAAATCATTAAGAGTAAAATTATTATTTTTTAATTTTTTAGATAGTTTTTTTGCATCCTCTGTCGATACTGACTCTGAAGCTTTTTCAACTAGGCTTACAACATCTCCCATACCTAAAATACGCGAAGCCATCCTTTCTGGATGAAAAACTTCTATCATATCAAGGCTTTCTCCAGAACCATAAAATTTAATGGGCTTATCCGTTATGTATTTTGCTGAAAGTGCTGCACCCCCTCTTGCATCACCATCAAGTTTTGTAAGAACTAATCCATCAATTCCAATTTCTTTATTGAAAGTATTGGCAACATTTAGAGCTTCTTGCCCAATCATTGAATCAATTACTAAAAGTGTCTCATGTATATTTATTGAAGATTTTATATTTTTTAATTCCTCGATCATTTGATCATCAATTTGCAATCTACCAGCGGTATCAATAATCAAAGTATCTGAACCTATATTGTAACTATGCTCATAAGCATTTTTTGCTATTTTTATTACATCAGTTTCTTTTTCATTATCAATAAAAGCAATCTTCCCTTGCTTGGATAAAATTTTTAGTTGCTCAACTGCAGCTGGTCTATAAATATCAACCGACACTAAAGATGGATTTCTTTTTAATTTATCTTTTAAATATTTTGCAAGTTTAGCAGAAGTTGTAGTTTTTCCTGAGCCTTGTAAGCCAATGATCATTATCACGGCAGGTGGTTTAACTTTAATGTTTAAGTCAGAACTTTTATCACCTAATAAAAGAGTAAGCTCATCATTAAATATTTTTATAAATTGTTCTGCCGGAGATATACTATTAAGCACATCTTTTCCTAATGATTTAGCTTTAATTTTATCTATTAATTCTTTAACAACTTTATAATTAACATCAGCCTCTAAAAGACTAAGCCTTATTTCTTTGAGTGTTTCTTCAACATTGGAGGAGGATATAACAGAATTTCCACGTAATTTTTTAAAAGATGAATTAATCTTGTCTGTTATTTTATTGAACATACTTAATTATATCATTTTATATTACCTACTTTGAAGCTTTATCTTTATCTTCATTTACATTAATTTTTTCAATCTCGAACTTAGGTCTGAATTTGGGATCTAAATATACTCGAGCTTTGAAATACGGGCGCCTAGCATTTTTTTTCTTGGATTTAAATTGTAAAATAGAAGTTTTTTCACCACTAAATATTTTTTTGGCCTCATCAATCGGTAAGGATTCTTTTCTCTGTTCATTCTCATCATCTGAATTTAAATAAGGAGATAGCATATATTTTGAAATTTTATTTTCTCCTTTTTTTCCAAAATAATAGAATTTCTCATCATGATGAACTTCAGAATTTATAAAATCATAATTTCCTAAAGATTCTAAATTTTTGAGATCAAAATCTTCTTTATTATTTTGACCCCAATCAAGTTCACACTTCCCTGATTTATTGAAAACAAGATATGCATCATAAAATGATCCAAATCTTCTATTAACAAATCCTGTTAATTTACCTATTCTTCCTTCGGTTCCGTTAAAAGAGTTTACAAGCTCTATCACTTCAGATGTTGTAATGGGTCTACCCGAAATAACTTTGCTTATATTAAATGATTCGTCGGGCTTATCAGTAGTAAATCTATTAAAAGTTTCCATGATTGGTAGTCCAGTTATAGGGCAATCTACACCTAATGGTTTAATAAATTCATCCGTATCAACCTTTGTATTCTTAGCTCTTTCTATTATTTCATCTCTGAAACTCTCTATTTCTTCAATGAATTTATCATACGAATAATCATTTTTTTCCATTTCTCTAAGTTTTAATTCCCATTCACCCGTTAAATTCGGAGATGTTAGTTTGTCAATTTCTAAAACTCCTAAATCATCAATCAATTTACTTCCACGTATAGTTGATATAAGGCATTTTCTATTATTATCATCTTCAGTTCTCATAATATAATTTTCTTTAATCAAATCCTCTATTGTTTGGGCCCTGGTAGCAGGAGTTCCCAATCCTTTATTCTTCATTAAAAGTACTAATTCATCATCTTCAATGTCGCTACCGGCGGTCTCCATCGCTCTCAATAGAGTAGAGTCAGTATATTTTGCTTTGGGAGATGTATTTAGTTGAATAGTTTCAACACTCTCACATAAAGCATTTTCATCATTATTTATTTCATTAAGAATTGTTTCTTTTGTAGTACTATCTAAAACCTCTTTCCATCCTTTATCAATGAGAATTTTACCCTTAGTTCTAAAAACATGATTACCAATCATTGAATCCCTTGTTGTTTCTTTTGTGATTGTTGGTGGATAAAAAACCGCAAGAAATCTTTTAGCAATAAGATCATATACTTTTTGTTGCTGGTCATTAAGTTTTCCAGCAGCAGGAAAATTATTTGTGGGAATAATCGCAAAATGATCACTAACTTTAGATGAATCAAATACTTTTTTATCACTAGCATTTACCGAGTTATTTTTTAGAATATTTTTAGCAAATTTAGAATATTTTATATCATTGATATTATTTAATAATTTTATAACTTCTGAATCGTAGTTATCAGGTAGTCTTCTAGAATCTGTTCTGGGATAAGTAATAAATCCTTCACCTGATATAGGTTGGTATAAAGATTGAGTAATTTTTAGTGTTGTGCTTGCCGTAAATCCAAACCTACTATTAGACTCCCTTTGTAAAGTGGTAAGGTCAAATAATGGCTCTGAATATTCTTTTCTTTCTTTACTTTCATCCTTAATAATAGCAGTTTGGTTTCTACAGTCATTGATAATATTTTCTGCCAAACTTTTATCAAAAATCCTATCAGCCTTTTGAATTCTTTTTTCTTCATCAGACATTTTTGAATTATTGAAATTTTTATTTAGATATATTCCTTCATATTCACCCGAGGCAATTTTAAATTTTGCTTTCAATTGGTAATAAGGTACTGATTTAAAGCCTTCTATTTCTTTATCTCTTTTAACAATAATTGCTAAAGTAGGAGTTTTAACTCTTCCAATTACTTGCTTATTAAAAGGAAGGTTATATGTTTTTGTAGACCAAGCGGTGACAGCTCTTGTTCCATTCATACCAATTTTCCAATCCGCAATTGATCTCGCTAGTGCTGCATTCGCTAAACCTTTATAAACATCAGAGCTTTTTAAATTATTAAATTCTTTTTGAATTTCTTCTTTTGTCATTGATTGTAACCAAGCACGATAAAACGGTTTGTTAATTTTTAAAAACGTCATAATTTGATTGAATATTAACTCTCCTTCTCGAGCGGCGTCACATGCATTAACTATCGATGTCACATCATCTCTCTTAGCTAATTTTTTTATCAAATCTAATCTTTGTTTGGTTCTTGGTATTGGACTTAAACCATCAGGGCCATTCAGGGGTAGTGAATCTAAATCCCATTTTTTTTTCGGCTTATCATACTCAATTAAATGTCCTTGAGCTGAGGTAATTAAAAAACTATCTCCTTCAAAATAATCAATATTTTTTGATTTGATTTTTTTTACTGAGAGTGCGGATGCAATTAAATTTGCAACGCTTGGTTTTTCTGCAACTATTAAAAACTTTTCATTTACCATAGAAACGCAAATTTAAATAAAGATGATAATTATGTCAAATTGATAAACTAAATAAAGATATCTAAGTATCAGTAATTATTGATATAATTATTTTTTTCATACCAGCTTATACATTTTTTTAAAATCTCTTCTGCTGGCATGAACTTAAATTTAAAATCATTGCAGGTTTTTTTTGAATTTGCTTGCGCTCCAAGAATTATTGCCTTTAAACCCTCAATTGGTAGCTTAGGTCTTGACTTGGTAAAAAAGGAAACAAAATGTGATATATATGATATTAAATATAAATTCCATGTAGGTGTACTACGCGTAATTTTTGGCAAATTTTTAATGTTACATACAATATCAAATACATCTGATATTTTTATGTTCTCCCCAACTATTATATATTTATTTCCAATAGGCATATCCAAAGCTTTAATTGTTAAATTAATAACATCATCTATATATACTAATGGAATATAAGAGTCAGGACAAAACTTTGAATTAATTTTTTTATTTGCAATACCTATTACAGTTTTACCAAAAGTTTTTAAATCTTCTGGACCTGTTATCACGCCTGGATTTAAAGTCACAATCGGAAGCCCTTTCTCTAAAAAAATTTCGATTTGTTTTTCTGTTAAATATTTTGATCTACTGTATTCGCTTTCAAAATCTTCGTTATGTTTTGAATTTTCATCAGCTATAATTCCTTTTGGTTGCCTTATCGCTGCAACCGAACTCATGTGGATAATTTTTTTTACATTTGTGTTTTCTAGCTCTTTTAATAAATTATAAGTTCCAGTTACATTTATATCATAGTAATCCTGACTTCTCTTTAACCACCATGAGGCTATATTTCCAAGATGAAAGACATAATCTATATCATTAAAATAACCTTTAAATGTATTTGGGAAACGTAAATCACCTAAAAAACATTTATATCCCTTAGATCTATACTTATCATAATCAGACTGGTTCCTGACCAAAATATGTACATCAAATGAGTCATTTTTTAAACTATCTATTAAAAAATTACCAACATACCCAGTTGCACCAGTCACAAAACATTTCAAAAGATTCTCCTAAGGAACTATAATCTTTTTTTCTTCGTGAATAATTTTACCTTCTTGTTGAGCTTGTTCTTGAGACGCTTTAATTAAAGAAAGTGCTCTTTCTTCAATTAATTTAAAAAGATTAACTTGGAAATCTTTGTCAGGAACGCATACTCTTGGCAAAATATGACCTAAAGTTGCAAGTTGAACAAGGAATAAGACATTGGCTTTAACAGCTTCATCTGGAACATTCTCCCCTGCATTTTTTTTAAATTCATCAGTGAAAAAAGTTTCTAACTCTTTTACTACATCTGATAAGTGATAGACAGGTTCTTTAGGCTGAGACTGCAGCCCGGTATTAAATGCTTGCGCAATTTGCATCCTAATAGTGTTAGCCAGCTGTTCTTCTGGACTAGGTTGTTGTGTATTATTTTTTTCTTCAGACATTTTAAACCCCTTATTTTTTTATAACAATATATTATACTGTTATTTGAAGTAAAGGATATGAGTAATAGAGTTGAAGGGGGCTTTGCCCTAGTAAAAACGCTGAAAGACATGGGAATATCTGATGTTTTTACACTTGCAGGTGGTCATATTAATCCTATTTATAATGCTTGTAAAGAACTTGGCATTAGATTAATAGATACACATCACGAGCAGGGCGCTTCTATGGCAGCTGATGCCTATGGAAGAGTAACAAAAAAACCAGGTATTTGTCTTGTAACAGCTGGACCAGGGTTAACTAATGTTATGACCGGTATGTCTGGGGCATTTTTATCAAATTCTCCTTGCATATTTATATCAGGAAAATCAGGGGTGGAAGAAAATGATAGACTCCCACTTCAAGAAGTTGATCAGGAAGCCATGGTAAAGCCTGTAACCAAATGGGCAAAAACTGTTTACGATACAAAAAGAATCCCTGAGTATACAGCAAATGCATATAAGATGGCTGTTACTGGTAGACCAGGACCTGTTTATCTTGGTTTGCCTCATGAAGTTTTATATGAGAAATCAGACTTTGAAGATTTTGATAAACCACAAATTAATTTTCCCACAAATCCAGAAGTATCTGATGAAGACATTGAGAAAATTCTCAATACTTTATCCTCATCATCTAGACCTATTATAGTTGCTGGAAGCGGGGCGTGGTATTCAGGTGCAACAAAAGAATTGGAACACCTAATTGAATCACATGATATTCCATTATATACATTAAATTTTGGTAGAGGAATTGTTTCTGATCTTCATAAAAATTGTTTGGGACAGGCAAGCCCATCCGCAATGAATGCTTTTAAAAAAGTTTCGTCTGAGTCAGATTTAATAATTCTGTTAGGTGTAAGATTAAGTTTATACATAGGTTGGGGTAGAACTTTTAATCCAGATGCAAAAGTTATTCAGGTTGATATAGAAACTGAAGAGATTGGAAGGAATAGGATTGTAGATATTCCTGTGATTTCCGATGTAAATAAATTCTTAATTAAATTAAATTCTAATATTTCATCTTTAAAAAAATTTGAAAATTGGATGAGTATTGCTAGAGAATGGAAGGACTTAGAATGGAAAGAAGTTGATAAATTAAAGTCTGACAATTCAACACCAATGCATGTTTTGAGAGTTGTTAAAGCAGTCGAAGAAGTGCTTCATGGAAACTGTATGTTATGTATTGATGGTGGTGACACACAAGCCTGGACTGACTCATCGTATGTAATAAAAAATCCTGGTAATTATGTAAAAGGTGGTCCATTGGGTTGTATGGGAGTAGGGGTACCGTTTGCAATAGGCTCTAAGGTTGCTTATCCAGACAGACAAGTTGTTTTGATAAGTGGTGATGGGGCAGTAGGAATGAATTTAATGGAGTTTGAATCTGCAGTTAGGCACAATATACCTTTTTTATGTATTGTTTGTAATGATAAATCATGGGGAATGACTAAACATCAACACTGGTTAAATTATGGAAAAGAAAACACACCAGCTGGACACGAAATGCCCTTTATAAAATTTCATGAAATAGTTCAATCTATGGGTGGATATGGTGAGCTAGTTGAGAATCCTGCGGATTTAATTCCTGCAATTGAAAGATCAATCAAATCAGGTTTACCATCTTTAGTCAATGTTATTACTAATCCTGATGCAACGAGTGCTGCAACTCATGCAATAACTGCTATGATGACTCCTAAGGAATAAATTTATTCTTTCCCTGATAAAACGGCCATGAATGCCTCTTGAGGAATTTCTACATTACCAACATTTTTCATTCTTTTCTTTCCTTTTTTTTGTTTATCAAGAAGTTTATTTTTTCTAGTAACATCTCCACCATAAAGTTTTGCTGTAACATCTTTTCTAAAAGCTTTAACAGTCTCTCTTGAAATTATTTTAGCTCCAATTGCGGCCTGAATAGCAATTTCAAATTGTTGTCTAGGAATAAGTTTTTTTAATTTTTCAACGAGCTCTTTGCCTCTATAATAAGAATTATCCTTGTGGGTTATCAAAGATAATGCATCAACTATTTCACCATTAATTAATATATCAAGTTTAACAAGATTACTTATCTTTAACTCGCTCTGTTCATAATCCATTGAACAATATCCCTTGGTTATTGATTTAACTTTATTATAAAAGTCATATATCATTTCTGACATTGGAAGTTCATACTCTAAGACGGCTCTATCCTCGGATATGAAATTAATATTTTTTTGTATACCTCTTCTTTTTTCACAAATATCTAAAAGTCCTCCTAAGTATTTTTTTGGAGTATAAAGACTTATATTCACAAATGGCTCACTTATAGTATCAATTTGGCTTCTGTCAGGTAATAGTTTTGGATTATCAACCCTTACTATTTCAGAATTCGTTTTTTTTATTTCATAAACAACTGTAGGCGAGGTTATTATTAGTGATAAATTAAACTCTCTTTCAAGCCTCTCCTTTACTATTTCCATATGAAGTAAACCCAAAAATCCGCATCTAAACCCAAAACCAAGAGCCGCAGAATTTTCTGGTTCATAATCTATTGAAGAATCATTTAGGCTTATTTTTTCTAGTGATTCTTTTAGATTTTCATAAAAATTAGAATCAACAGGATATAATCCACAAAACACCATGGGTTTAATATCTTTAAATCCTCTTAGAGGCCTTTTAGCAGGTGTGGTTGAGATTGTTAAAGTATCTCCTACTTTGGCATCACTAATTTGTTTTATTGAGGCTGTTAAAAAACCTACCTCTCCAGCCGATAACAAAGTAACATTTTTTGCCTCAGGACTGAAAACACCCAAATTTCTAATTTCATAAGTTTTATCTGATGACATTAATTTTATCGTATCTTTATTATTAATTTTGCCATCAAAAACTCTGAGAAGTAGAACAACTCCGAGGAAAGAATCAAACCAGCTATCGATTATTAATGCCCTTGTTTCATTTATTTCTGATTTTTGAGGTGGGGGAATTTTAGTTATGATTTGATCAAATATATCCTCGATTCCCTGACCGGTTTTAGCGCTTACATATAATGCTTCACTACAATCAATTCCAACTGCATTTTCAATTTCTTCACAAACTCTTTCTGGGTCAGCGGATGGTAAATCTATTTTGTTTATTATAGGTAATATTTCTAATCCCATATCTGCCGCAAGAAAAGCATGAGCCAAAGTTTGTGCTTCTACACCTTGAGCTGCATCAACTACTAATAATACTCCTTCGCAAGCCATTAAGCTTCTTGATACTTCATATGAAAAATCTACATGACCAGGAGTATCAATAAGATTAAATATATATTCTTCTCCAGATTTTGAAGTGTAATTTATTCTCACAGATTGAGCCTTAATTGTAATTCCTCTTTCTCTTTCTATATCTAGATTATCAAGGAACTGGTTTTGCATTTCTCTTTTTGAGACCGTCTTGGTTATCTCAAGTATCCTATCAGCCAAAGTCGATTTTCCGTGATCAATATGTGCAATAATACAAAAATTTCTAATATTTTTTTGATTCATAATTTTATTAAATTATAAATTAATATAATCGATTAAACAGGACTCCTGTTGCCACTTTTGGATAAAAGTATGTTGATTTTTGTGGCATTTTATCGTCATTTAATACAACTTTCATTATATCTTCGGGAACAAACTTTGGTAAAATGATTCCCAAAGAGTTTTCAGAGATAGAAGATTTTGCATCCTCTAAACTCTTGAAAAAATCTAGTTCATCATAATTATTTTTAAATTTATCTATTATTAAATCCTGGACGGCATATACGCTCATTGAATAAAATCTTTTTTCATCACTATCTTTTATTTGGCAAAGCAGTTTAACTTTTTCAGATTCTGAAATTATAAAAAATTCATTTGGTCCTAATTCATCCTCTATAATTTCTTCACTATATTCACTGACAATAAAACTATTACTTATGCTTTTGATTATATCCTTAATTCCATTCACATTTTGCAAAATCCTATGCGTGGGATTTATTAGAAGACCATCTTGATTTGCTCCCGAAAGATAAAACATTGCATATTCTGATTCCTTTGTTTTAACTTCATTCATGTAATTTAAAGAAGTTTCATATCTATGATGACCATCAGCAATTAAAATTTCTTTATCATTAAAATTCTCTTCTATCTTATTAATAATTTCACTATCTGAAATTTGCCATATTTTGTTCAAAATTCCATCAGAAGATCTTGCCACAACTATAGGCTGATTACTTTCTAAAAATTCATTTAGTATGTTATCAATTTTTTTATCATTATTATCATAAACACCAAATATAGGGCTTAGGTTGGTTTTACATGCCCTCAATAATTTTAATCGATCCTCTTTAGGTCCACTGAAAGTTTCTTCATGGGGTAAGATTATTTTATCCTTAAATTCGTGAATCTTAACGAGTCCAATCAAACCTATCCTTTTATATTCTTTTCCTTTGTAAGTAAATTCTTGTAGGTATGGATATAGGGATCTTTTTTCATCTTGAGCCAAAATATTATTTTCTATCCAATGATTTAATGTATTCATTGAAATTTTATATTTTTCATCACCTTTACCGTCATTAAAATCAATATGTACAACATTATATTGACTTGAATTCATCAATTCTTTTTGCTGTTCAGAATTTATTACATCATATGGAGGCGCTATTACATTAGAAATCTTTTTAATTTCCTCTTGATTATACCTTAGGCCCTTGAAAGCCTTAACTTTTGCCATAATTTAGCTCCTTAATAATTGTTTCAAATTGAATATCTCCATCTCTAATTAAATTCAAACCATCTTTGTTTACATTTAAAATAGTTGAACCTTTAGAATATCCAATGTCTCCATAATCTACTATAAAATCCAAAGATTCTTCAAACTCATCAATAATATCTGAAATATTGAATAAATTTTTCCCCCCTGAAATATTAGCACTCGTTGACACAATTGGAAAATCAATTTTTTTATAAATTTCTTTATTAAAATTATCAGATGATATCCTACAGCTAACCTTATTGTCTAGGCCTATAAAATTATTGTAAAACATATTCTTATTTTTAGGTAGAAGTAAAATCGATAATTTCCCAGGTAAAAATTTATCAATAATTTTCTTTTCAAGTTCAGATATTGAAAAAAAGTAATCAAGCATACTTATATCTTTAAATAAAAGAGAAAAGAAATGGTTTTTATTTCTACCTTTTAATGAAATTATTTTTTCTATAGAAGATTTATTATCATATCTGCAGCCAAGTCCATACAGCGTATCAGTTGGATAGCAAAATATTGATCCTTGTTTAATCAAGTTAGATATTTTATCAAAATCTATATTGTTTTTATTTATTATCAAAACTTATTTGTTATGTTTTTCTGCAGCTTTCATAACTTTTTTCTTTAAGTTTTGTCTGAAGGTATTAAGTGATTCTTTAACCTCAGGATATTTTATTGATAAAATTGAAGCAGCATATATTCCAGCATTTCTAGCTCCGCCTTTACCGATTGACATTGTTGCCACAGGAATCCCTGGCGGCATTTGAACAATTGACAACAAAGAGTCAAGGCCATTTAGACAAGATGAATCAATTGGAATTCCAACAACAGGCAATGTTGTATAAGATGCTACTACTCCAGGCAAGTGAGCAGCCCAACCAGCCGCGGCAATAATAACTTCAATACCTCTCTCTTCAATTTGACCCATGTATTCTGCCAAGAGCTCAGGAGTCCTATGCGCAGAGGCTACTCTAAGATCATACTCAACACCAAGTTCTTCAAGAACTGTACAAGCATCTGAGGCTTTTTCTAAATCGGAGTCACTACCAACTATAATTGCTACTTTTGCCACAGTTTTAAGGTATCTTGTTTGAAGAGGATTTTCAACAGATTTTTTTTAATTATGATTACAAGATTTTTTGAGGAGTTTATTTGTTTTGTAACACAGCATGATCATGCGAGAATATCTCTTGATATTTTCAATTGTTTTAATGAAAATTTAAAACAAAAAACTAATAATTTAGATGCTTTAAAATACTCTATTCGGAATCATGACAGTGGGTGGATAGAATTTGATAATTATCCAAAAGTTTCAAATGATAATAAAATATATTCGTTTCAAGATCTCAATCAGGAACTTCAATATGAATTATGGTTTAAAAGTATCAACTCTTCAATAAATTCATATTCATCACTACTAATTTATGAACATTTTAAATATTTATCACTCAATTCATCCAAGGAAAATTCATTTACTAATGATTTTATAAATAAAAGTGAGTCATTAATTAAAAAATTACTCCCATATGATTTAGATGAAATAATAAATACTGATGAATTTAAATTTGAATTAAGTTGCCTACAAATATGTGATTTAATTTCTTTAATAATATGTAGAGAAAAAGACTTGGGAGGCAAAAAACCCTTATTGTTTTTAGATAATAATAATACAATCGATTATAAATTAAAAAAAATAGATAAATCTGTCTATAAAGTAAGTTCGGAATTATTTTCCAAAAAAGAAAACTTATTCGAGATACCTTATAAGCAAATTGAATTAGATTTGGTTATGGAACCAAAAAAACTTAAAAAGAAATATATTGAATCTGAATTGAAGTTTAGAAAAATATATTTTATTACATAACAGATTTATATTCTGAAACATTAATATTCTTTAGAAAATCTCTCTTAATCTTTTGAGTTGAGGTTTTCTCAAATTCTATATCTGATAAGTAAACTTTTGAAATTCTTTTATATCTTTCAATTTTATTATTTATACAACTTATTATATTTTTAATTTTATCATAGTTTATTTCTTTATACTCATCATTTAATTTTATTAAAGCTGAAATTTTTTTTTGATCCAAACTAAAGATTACAGATTCTTGAATCTCTATAAAATTATTTAATAATTCTTCAATTTCTTCAGGATAAATATTTTCACCACTCGGGCCAATAATTACAAATTTTTTTCTACCGCTTATAAATAGATAGCCTTCATGATCTTTTCTGCCAATATCACCAGTATTTAAATAATCATCAACTATGGACTCTTTAGTGGCATCAATATTATTATAATAGCCTTGAAAAATATTTGGACCTTTAACATGAATAACACCATTGCCATATGAATCTTGATTTAAAATTTTTAAATCACAACTGTTTATCACTTTACCAACAGAGCCAATTTTTTTACTTTTTAATGGGTTAACAGAAACTAGCGGTGATGCCTCCGTTAATCCATATCCTTGTATTATTTTGAGACCAATTTTGTCGAAAAAAGATTCAATTTCAAAGCTCAACGGTGCACCACCACAGAAAAAAAATTTTAATTTATTTAATCCAATACTTTTTCTAAAGATATAGCCAAATAATTTAGGAAAAAATCTTATAATATTTTGCAAAATGTTAGATTTAATCTGTTTTTTTTTAATTCCATTATAAATTTTTTCTAACAATAGTGGTACCACTGGAAATATATTAGGTTTTATTAATTTTAATTCTTTAGATAATGTTTTAATGTCTAGCCCAGAGCAAAAGTGAACAGTATTGATTAAATTCAAACTTACTAAAATATTACATGTAAGTTCATAAACATGACTCATTGGCAGAACTGAAAAACTTCTTAATTTCCCTTCTTTTTGAAGCATTTTTGATATTTCCATGATATTTGAAAGAATATTTTTATTTGAAAGCATTGCTCCTTTAGGATCGCCTGTTGTTCCTGATGTATATAAGATTATTGCAATTTTATCCTCGTAGTCTTTTGATGATTTTCCTATTTTTATATGTTTTTTGTTGAATGAGGAATTAAAAAAATCATAAATATTTAATTCATTTACTTCAAATTTTGAATCTTTTTCATTAATTAATAATTCTGCTTCCGATAATTTTATGATTTTTTCAGTACCAAAATCATTCATTTTTATATCTATTGGGACGCAAATACAACCTAATTTAAGTATTGAAAAAAAACTTACTACCCATTGAACCGAATTTTTGGCCTTAATAGCTATTTTTGATCCAGGTTTAATACCAATTTGAGATAATTTGTATGCGCAATTATCTGAATATCTATCTATTTGAAAATAAGTGAATTTTTCCAAATTGCCCTGATTTAGCTGGGTAAATGCAATATTTGATTGATCATTATGTTTAAGAATATCGGATATAGCGACCATATTTTTAACCATTCTATAAATTTATTTTATAAAAAACTTAATTTTATCATATTTTGGCACGATGGTTGCCAAAGTTAAATAAAAATATTAATAGGAGGGAAATATGAGTAAATTTAATTATAAAAATTTTTTCGTATTTCTATCATTAGGTTTTCTAACTGTATTTTTGACTGGCTCAGCGTCAGCATCAAGCAGTCCTGATGAAACCGCATTTATTTTTAATACATTATTATTCCTTATTTGCGGTTTTTTAGTCATGTGGATGGCAGCAGGATTTGCAATGTTAGAATCCGGAATGGTTAGATCTAAGAACGTTTCCACAATTTGTCTTAAAAATGTGGGATTATATGCAATTTCTGGCATAATGTTTTATTTAGTGGGCTACAACTTAGCCTACGGAATCGCTGAAGGAGGCTACATGGGTTCATTCAGTATGTTTGTACCCGGTGAAGATATAGCTACAGGCTATGCTTCTCATTCAGACTGGTTCTTCCAAATGGTTTTTTGTGCAACTACTGTCTCTATCGTTTCAGGGACTATTGCAGAAAGAATTAAAGTTTGGAGTTTCTTCATTTTCGCAGCTATTTTAGCTGGCGTTATTTATCCAATCGAAATGGGTTGGCAATGGGGTGGTGGATGGTTATCATCCATGGGATTCTCTGATTTTGCTGGTTCAACACTTGTGCATGCCGCAGGTGGTGCAGCTGGGTTAGCAGGCGCAATTATTATTGGGCCTAGAATTGGTCGTTTTGTAGACGGTAAGGCAATTCCAATCCCTGCTTCTAGTATTCCTCTTGCAACTCTAGGTACATTTATTTTATGGCTTGGCTGGTTTGGTTTTAATGGTGGGTCTCAACTTGCTATTGGATCCCTAGATGACGCAGCAGCTGTTTCAGACATTTTTGTTAATACAAACTTAGCAGCTTGTGCAGGTTTATTAGTTGCAATAATAGTTGCTCAAACAATGTTTGGTAAATGTGATGTTACCTTTGCTCTTAATGGAGCCCTGGCTGGTCTTGTATCTATTACGGCCGAGCCTCTTGCACCTAGTGCCACAATGTCAATGATGATAGGTGGTATTGGTGGAGTGATAGCTGTATTCGGAACTAAGTTTTTCGAAAGCGTTCAAGTTGACGATGTTGTTGGTGCTTTACCTGTTCACTTATTGGCAGGTATTTGGGGCACAGTAGCAGTCGCAATATCAACTGATGTTTCAGCTGTAACACAATTAATTGGTACTGTATCAGTAATTGTGTTTGTATTCGTTCTATCTGCAATAGTATTTTTGGCACTTAAAGCAACAGTAGGTTTAAGACCATCAGCAGAAGAAGAAGAATTAGGATCAGATGCATCTGAGGTAGGTGTTGAATCTTATCCTTATTTTAAATAATTAATACCTATAATACCTAGCCTATATCTCCTTGGTAGGCCAAAAAGCATGCCCCTAGCGGGCATGCTTTTTGCCTTTTAAGATACTCTCAAAACTATATAATACTTATCGCAGATTTATTACCACTACCACTTAGATGACTAAATTAAAACACGTTAAATATGGTTAATCGTCTTCAGTAGATATTTAAATGAACTTGTTAGAAACTTAGAAATATTACCTCTGTCTATGGCGCTAGATTTCTCTTAGAAGGTATTGTTTCGGTGACATTGGGAGATATTAAATCAAGAAATGGGTTCCACATTATTAATTTTTGATAATAAAATGAAACATGATGCTATATGAATAGTTAATTATTTTTCAGATAGCAGCTTGCCACCAACAGACCACTGATTTCTAGGTATTTCATCAATTTGAACATATGTTGATGAAGGTGGTTTACCTGCTACTATTTCCATTGTTTTAGTTATTTCTTCACAGATCTTTTTTCTCTGTTCATCTGATAGGCTACCACCAACTTTCACGTTAATATATGGCATTTTAGCACCCGAAAAGCACAATAAATTTTTTGCCACAGCAGTGACATACTTTATCTGGCTTTTCATCCTTATCGTTGTAATGATCGTTTTGTGAAACAGGAAATAATGCAGCTCCACAATGAGGACACTCTTTATGATACGCAGAAATTGGTTCTAGGATTTGTTTGTTAACTTCTAACTTATTGGTATCACTCATACTTTAAGTTTACAATAAAAAAAGCTCCTTTACCAAGATGCCGTCACCCCGTAAATAAACGACCTTGAAGGAGCTTAGCTTTATATTAACTAAAAATTTTTTTTTGCCAATTAAATTTAAAAATAAAGAAACTAAGTTTTTCAATTATAATATTTACATGATCTATGAATGCGTGAAGTGTGGTTTAACCTCTCCAGTTAAAATGGGAAAATGCCATAAATGTAATGAATGGAACTGTTTTGAAGAAAAAAAAGAGAGCAAAAAAAATAACCTTAAATTATTAGTCTCAAATAAACTATCTGACTTAAAGACTCTATCAAATAAGCAGATTGAGTCTTCGATTATTGAAATGGATCGCGTATTAGGTGGTGGATTTACAGTTGGCTCAACTATATTGCTTGGTGGCGAACCAGGGATTGGCAAGTCAACTTTGGCCTTACAGCTCGCTGCAAATCTTTCCAATTCGAATTCTGTTTTATATGTATCAGCTGAGGAGTCCATATCTCAAATTAATTTAAGATCAAAACGGCTAGGTATTACATATAATAATTTATTTATTTTGAATGATGCCAGTATAGATCAGATTTTACTTCAAATAGAAGATGCAAAGCCGAACATTGTGATAATTGATTCTATTCATGCATTGACGTCAAATGATTTAGATTCTCCATTAGGTTCAATTTCACATCTAAAAACATCTTCTCAAACACTTTCTGAATATTGTAAAAAAAATTCAGTCATATTAGTACTTATATGTCATATCACTAAAGATGGAACTATAGCAGGCCCCAAAACTCTTGAGCATTTAGTTGATACAGTATTATATTTTGATCAAATTGAGTCTGATGAGCTCAGAATTTTAAGAACAACAAAAAATAGGTTTGGCCCAACTAATGAGATTGGTATTTTTAAAATGACCGAAAAAGGACTTATTGAGGTATGTGAATCATCAAATATTTTTATTTCTGATAGCACCAATTCTTATCCAGGCACAGCTATCTCATCAACATTTGAGGGTTCCCGATCTATATTGATAGAGATTCAATCTCTTGTATCGGCTCCAAGCCAGTCTTATGGAAAACGTTATTCTAATGGAATAGAAATTAACAGAATAAATATGTTAATAGCAATTCTTGAGAAGTTTTCAAAAATCACTTTCAACGATAAAGATATTTTTGTAAACGTCTCTAAGGGAGTAAAGGTTAAAGATCCATCTGTAGATTTAGCAATTATTGCTGCACTCTTATCAAGTTTTAAGGATTTAACAATTCCTCTAGATAATGTCTTCATTGGCGAAGTAGGACTAGGAGGAGAAGTCAAGACTGTCACAAAAATTGAAAAAAGAATAAAGGAATTTGAAAGAATGGGTTTTAAAAAATGTTTTATACCTTATCAGTCTCTTGCTCAATCTAAAAGTTTGGAAAGATATTCTTCAAATCAGATGAAATTAATTTCTATCAATAATATAAACGAGCTTAACCAATATATTGGTGAAGTTGAATGAAGATTGGAATTTTTGATTCAGGTATTGGGGGTCTGACAGTATTTAGACAATTGATGAAAAAGTTACCAAATAATGATTATGTTTATCTTGGAGATACAGCGAGACTACCTTATGGAATAAAATCTAGAAAAACAGTTATTGAATATTCTATAAAAAATACACAGTTTTTAATAAATAAAGGATGTGATTTAATTGTCATTGCTTGCAATACAGCTTCTGCTTTTGCGGATGATACTTTAAGAAAAAAATTTAATGTACCAATTTTTAATGTTATAGATTCAGGTGTTTCTGCAGTAAAAGATTCTGGCATACGGAATATCGGAATTATTGCGACTCCCTCAACCATTGATAGTAAAACTTACAGCAATAGATTGAAGAAGGTGAAAAACATAAAAAAAATTATTAGCAAGCAATGTCCAATATTTGTTCCTATAGTAGAAGAGGGTCTTAAGTCTAAAGGATATATTGACCAAATTATTAATGAAAATCTTAATATTTTCAAAAGAAATAAAATTGATGGCTTAATACTTGGTTGTACGCATTATCCAATCTTAAAGGGAAAAATTAAAAAATTTTTAGGTCCAAATGTAAAAATATTTGATTCTTCAGTTGAAATAGCGAAATCCATAAAGATTCAACTTGGTTTAACAAAAAAAAATAAAAGTCTTAAAAAAGAAGTGTATCTTACAGATGGATCTAAATATTTTAAGACAGCATTAAGAAGTATGTTTAATAATGTAAATTTTAATGTGAAAATAATTGATATCAGGTAAGAATCTCCTACCTGATATCAAACTTGTTATCCTAATTTTTTAATTTCATCAGTCAACACTGGAAGTACATCAAACAAGTCACCACAAATACCATAATCACATTTTTGAAAAATTGGCGCATCCGGATCTTTATTGATAGCAACTATAACTTTGGAAGAGCCCATACCAGCATAATGTTGAACAGAGCCTGAAATTCCTACAGCAACATACAAATTAGGTGATACGACTTTTCCGGTCTGACCAACTTGCATCTCGTAGGGAACCCATCCTGAATCAACTGCTGCCCTTGATGCACCTGCACCTGCTCCAATTGAATCAGCAAGATCATAAACAATTTTAAAATTATCGCCATTAGCCATTCCACGACCGCCTGAAACAATTTTATCTGCCTCTGTTAGTTCAGGCCTTTCTTTAGGAATAATTTTAGTTTCTATTACTTTATAATTGTCATCTACTGGTAGATCGACTGTTTCAGACACTACTTCGGGACTTCCAGATCCTTCAATAGGCTTAAATGCATTAAGTCTAATTGTAGCAATCATTGGTTTTACATCATGAAAACTTACTGTTGCTATAGATTTGCCTGAATATTTATATCTTTTAACTTGAAGAGCTGATTCAGAACTAATATCTATATCAATTGCATCAATTGTAAGACCAGCGCCTGTTCTTGAAGCCACTCTAGGTAGATAATCTTGATTCTTTAAAGTGTTTCCACCTAATACAATATCAGGATTATTCTTTTTAATAATTTCTGAAAGTGCAGTTGCATATAAAGATGGATTAAAATCTTTTAATACAGGGTTTTCTACTTTATAAAACTTTTCAGCTCCATATTTACCAAGATCATCTTCAATGGCACCTGAACTTTCACCTATAAAAACTGCACATATTGTTGAACTATTTTTCTCTTTTAATTTTGATGCAGCAGCTAGAACTTCATAAGTAACATTACGTACTTTATCCTGTGCTGTATCAACTAATACCCAAATTTCACTCATATTTTTCTCCTTATATAATTTTTGCTTCTTCTCTTAATAATTTAGCAAGTTCAGAAGATGCTTGTTGAACATCGTTACCTTCAATAACTTTTAAACTACGAGTTATTGTTGGTATTTCTATTGAATCTGTTTTTACTCTTGAGCCTGCTACACCCAAAGCGTCTGCAGATATACCAATTTCATCAGAATTGATATCTCCTGGACCGACCTCTTCACAAGGTTTTTTCTTAGCTTTCATAATACCTGGTAAGGAAGCATATCTTGGCTCATTAATTCCCTGCTCAACAGTTATGATTGCAGGAAGTTTGAGCTCCCTGATTTCCTCTCCGCCTTCAATATTAGAAGTTACTTTGGCAGTTTTAGAGCCTTCATCCACTTCAACCTTAGATGCTAATGTTGCTTGTGGAATTCCTAACTCTTCTGCTACTTGAACAGGAACTTGATTAGATTCTTCATCAATCCATTTTTTTCCTGCAATAATTAAATCTATGTCTCCCAATGATTTAATTTTGGAGCCTATGACTTTCCCCAATGCATAAGAATCCATATCTGCAAAGGAATCATCTTTAATATGAACTCCACTATCTCCACCCATAGCTAGAGCTGTTCTTATTGCATCAACAGAGCGGTCAGCTCCTACTGTAAGTACTACGACTTCAGCTCCAGTTTTTTCTTTTATTTGTACTGCTTCTTCTACAGCATATTCATCAAAAGGATTTAAAATCCATTTAATATCATCAGTCTGTATCCCATTTCCTGAAGAATTAGCTTGAATTTTTGCTTCAGTGTCAGGAGTTTGCCTAACAATTACTAGAATTTTCAATTTTTTCCCCCTTGGACTTAAAAAGTACCAAGGAAATTTTAAGTAATAGAGGATTAAAGTCAAGATATAAAAGAGCTTTTTATATTTTTCTTCTATCTGTTATAGCTTTTGCAAGGGTATTTTTATCAATATAGTCAACCTCAGAGCCTAAAGGCATTCCAATTGCAATTCTAGATATGTTTTTACAATAATTTTGAATTTGTTCTTTTATGAATTGTGCAGTGAATTCACCATCATTTGTTGGATCGGTTGCTAAAATTATTTCATTGAATTTAGATTTTTTAATTCTACTAACCAATCTTTCAATCTGTAAATCTTCAGGTTTAATACCTTTTGGAACTGATAAAAGACCTTGTAATACATGGTATTGCCCTTTATATTCGCCACTCTTTTCAATTGATAACATATCAAACATATTTTCAACAATACAAAGTATTTTTGAATCCCTAGAATTATCATTACATATACAATAGTTGTTAAAAATAAAGTTATTGCAAGTTTTACAAACTTTAACTTTTTTTCTTGCTTCAACCATTGATTTTGCAATTTCTAAAGTAAGGTTAGGGGGGTTTTTCATAAGAAAAAGAGCCAATCTTGAAGCTGTTTTTTCACCTATACTAGGAAACTTGGACAAAGATTCTATCAATTCATCAAATTCTTTACCTAAAATTTTATTTTTCATATAATTTATAAAAGGCCTGGAGGAATACCCATAGAGGATGCAACTTCCCCCATTTTATTTTTAATTTTTTCTTTTCCTTTATCTAATGCTTCATTAACTGCAGCTTGAATTAAATCCTCTAGCATATCTTTATCGCCAGACTCCAAAACCTCATTTTCTATATGAATAGATGTTATTTCTCCTTTAGCTTTAGCCTTAACTTTCACCATTCCTCCACCAGAAGTAGTTTCCACAATTTCATTTCCTGCATCCTCTTGAATCTCTTCCATTTGCTTCTTCATTTTTTCTGCTTGCTTCATCATGGTTTTCATGTTTAAGTTTCCAGGCATTTTCATTCTTGATTCTCCTTTTCTATTTCTAAAATTCTACAATCAAATGTATCAAAAAGACTTTTAATTGACTCTGACTCGAATAGTTTATCTTTATTTTCCTTTAAATTGAAGGCTTCCTCTTCAACATGAGGCTCAACTGTTAAACTATTCTTTTCCTCTCCATTAGATTTTTCAGCATTATTTATCTTTGATTTCTCAAGTTCTTTTTTTTTATACAAATTATCATTATTTATATTTTTAACTTTTTTTTTTGGCTCTTCTTCACTAATTGTTTCGAAACTAATGAAGTCAGAAATTAAACACAATTTTATAATTGTAGTCTCGGCAGAAATTTTAATATTTGGACTTTTGATTATAGAATTATATGAGCTAATTAAATTATCAAAAATATTTTCAAATTCATGTACCGAGAAATCTTTAAATTTTGTTAAAATATTTTCATTTATTTTCTCTATTGTTGAATCTTCACTATCTATTTTCAATTTTGCATAAATTAGGCTTCTGAAAAAAAACATTAAGGATAAAATAAATTTTTTAATGTCATATCCTTTTGAGCAAATTTCTGAAAATAATTCTATGCTATCTTTTACATTTCCATTCAATATTTTAGTTGATATTAAATATATTGTTTCTTTAGGTGTTATACCTAATTTAGAAATAGCATTTTTATACTTAATATCTTTATTTAAAGAGTTTGATAATAATTCTAAAATACTTAACGAATCTCTAGCTGATCCATTTGCTTCGTTGGCCAAAAGCTTTATAGAATCCTCATCTATTTTTATGTTTTCTCGGTTACAGACTTTTTTTATTAAATCTTCAATTTTACTTGAATTTAGATTTGTGAAACTTATTAGCTGACATCTAGACGATATTGTAATAGGAATTTTTTCAACCTCTGTTGTTGCTAATATAAAAATAGTATTGTCGCTAGGCTCCTCTAGCGTTTTTAATAATGCATTAAATGCGGCTTTAGATAACATATGTGCTTCATCTATAATAAATACTTTGTATTTACATTTTAGTGAAGAATATTGAGATATATCTATAACATCTCGAATTTGATCAACCCCATTATTTGAAGCAGCATCAATTTCTATAACATCTAAAGACTTTCCACCATCTATATCATCACCAATTTGTGGATTGCTATTTATTTCTTCAGAATTAATGGCCTTTGCAAATATTCTTGCCATTGAAGTTTTACCAATACCTCTTCCACCACAGAATATTAAAGCATGAGGTATTGAGTTATTTTTAATAAAGCTTTCTAAAATAGAAACGGGTGTTTCTTGACCGATAACGTCACGGAAATTCTTAGGCCTATATTTTCTTGCTAAAACTACATATGACATAACTTTTTCCAGGCCGGCTTGTTACCGTTGCTACATTTCTGTCCTGGCGGAGTTCACAAGCCGACGAAAATTCTTCGGAGAGTGTGGGATTCGAACCCACGAGAGGGTTGAACCTCTACACGCTTTCCAAGCGTGCGCCTTCGGCCACTCGGCCAACTCTCCAATAAATTAATATTAACATTTTTAAGAAAATTAGTTTATTAATATTATTTGTATTTAATTCAGGTAAATTTTGAATAATGAAAAAATGGATAATTAAAGAAAAAGAATTTTTAAAAAATCTTAAAATATTTAATCTTTTTAAATATAAATTACAATCTCCATACAAAAAAAAAGAAAAATCTTTTGATTTTTATGTGTTCAATTCCCCTGATTGGATTAATATTTTACCAATAACAGAAAATAGTGAAGTTGTGTTTGTTCAGCAATATAGAGCTGGAACTAACTCTATAACATTGGAGCTGCCAGGGGGTATGATTGACCCTGGTGAAAGTGTCTTGTCGTCAGCGAAAAGAGAACTGTTTGAAGAAACAGGTTACAAGTCTAAGAGCTGGAGAAAATTAGGATATGTTCATCCTAACCCCGCAATTATGAATAATTCATGCCATACTTTTTTGGCAGAAAATGTAGAATTAATATCGGAACCTCAAAATGCTGGAAGTGAATATACCCAAGTCAAAAAATATCCTTTAGATCAACTCGAGAGTTTGATTGTAAAGAAAAAAATTTCTCATTCCTTGGTAATTAATGCAATTTATTGGTATAAAATAATAAATAAATAAGGGCGAGTGGCGGAACTGGTAGACGCGGTGGCCTCAAAAGCCATTGAATTTCGATTCGTAAGGGTTCAAGTCCCTTTTCGCCCATATTAAATTATGTATTATATAAACAATGGATATTAAAAAGTTTCTTGATATAAAATTTCTTGTTTTCTTATTTTTTACACTGGATGGAAGAATAAAAAGAAGAACCTGGTGGTATTCTCAAATTTTTCTTATTATTGTAGGAATATTAATATTAATACCTATAGGAAGTATCTTAGAAGCCCTTGATTGGCAAGACCCTGAATTAGAAAAATTTGTTCAATTCTTTGTTTTAATAATTTCTTTTTTGGCTGTTTTTTTAGACTCTAAGAGACTTCAAGATAGATCAATAAATGGTTTAGTTGCCGTTATCCCATACATATTATCCGTTCCTTATCAATTTGGACTTATATCGGATTCGATTCTACAGTTTTATGTTTTAGTTGTATTAGCGGCAAGAATTTATATATTTGTAAATGCTGGATTTTTAAAAGGTGATGATGGCGATAATAAATATGGCCCAGAACCTGAACATTAATATCTTGGCATTTTATCATCAAATTTTGCAGCCCATGCATCAATACCGCCAGCTAAATTCCTTACTTTTTTATACCCCATTCCTATTAAAATTCTAGTTGCTTGAAGACTTCTCATTCCATGATGACAATACACTATAATATCATCCGCAGTATCTAGTTCGTGAACCCTAGAAGTTAAATCACCAAGCGGAATTAGTTTTGAATTATTGAGATTACAAATCTCATATTCACCTGGTTCTCTAACATCTAAAAGTTTAATTTTGTCCATGGAGTCTTGAATTTTACTAAATTCATCAATTGAAATTTCTAAATCCGTTTCATTTTCTTCGGGTTTATTTAATCCACAAAATTCTTCATAATCTATCAATTTTTCAACCTTTGGAGTATCTGGATTTTTCCTTAATTTAATTTCTCTAAATGACATCTTTAATGAATCATATATTAATAGTCTTCCGCTGAGAGTTTGACCAACATCAAGTAAAATTTTTACTGTTTCAGTAGCCTGAATTACTCCAATAATTCCAGGTAGGATTCCCAAAACTCCACCTTCAGCACACGAGGGAACCATTCCTGGTGGGGGTGGCTCAGGATATAAATCTCTATAATGTGGCCCATCTTTATAATTAAAAACTGTCGCTTGACCCTCGAATCTGAAAATACTTCCATATACGTTAGGTTTTCCAAGAATTACACATGCATCATTGACGAGATACCTCGTTGCAAAATTATCTGTTCCATCAACTATCACATCATAGTCTTTAAATAAATCTAATGCATTATCTGCTGTTAATCTTAAATTATAAGTGTTGACATTTATATCAGAATTCAACTCTAGCAATCTTTTTTTTGCAGATTCGACTTTTAGATCTCCGACTCTTTCTTCAGCATGAAGAATTTGTCTCTGAAGATTACTTAAATCTACAACATCAAAATCCACAATACCAATAGTCCCAATCCCTGCGGATGCAAGATAAAGGGCTAATGGTGAGCCTAGACCTCCGGCACCAATACATAAGACTTTTGATTTAGCTAATTTTTCCTGACCTTTAACACCCACTTCAGGCATAATTAAATGTCTGCTATATCTTCCTATCTGATTTTTTGTTAATCCCATTAAATACCTTCTAAAAGTGAAAAATATATCATAAAAAATAATTTTTGGAATAAAATTATTATAATTTTCATATAATTTGTGTTTTTTAATCTTATTAAGTAGAATCAAATACATTTATTAATTAATTAAATATTGGTGAATACATCTAAAATGAGAGAGACAACTGTAAAAATTAGTGTAACCCAAGATGGTTTATTACCTGAAGAAGTTACGCTTCTAGGAAAGATTTTTTTACCAGCAATCCAAAAACAAATTTTAAAATCTACTGGTTTTGAAAAAATTGATGATTCAACTTTTGCCGGTGTTGTTCCAATAAAAATCACTACAAACTCTAAGATTCAAGAAATAGAATTTGAAGTTGGTGCTATACCAGATTTTAGAAAGAAAGTGGTAGAATTTGTTAATCAAGTTAGCTTATTGGAGTTCGTTAAAGAAGAGCCTGTCAAAGAAGATGAAAAATCTTTAAAAAAGACTAAATCTGCTTCTTCAAATGAAAAAAAGCTAAAAGCTAAATCAAAAAAAGCTAAATCCAAAAAAGTTATATCAAAAAAAGCTACACCAAAAAAGAAGTCAATTGATATTAAAAAACTATCCGCCAAAAAAACAACTGCAAAAAAAGTTTCTGCAAAGAAAAAGCCTGTAATTAAAAAAATACAAAAAAAGGCTGTACCAAAAACTAAAAAGGGGAAGAAATAATTAACAGAAAAGATATAAGAGAATCTTTAACTTTTGATGATGTTTTACTAATACCTTCTTACTCAACAATTATGCCCTCTGAAGTAAAAGTTGAGACAAAAATTACGAAAAAAATTAAAATAAATATTCCTATTATAAGTGCTGCTATGGATACTGTAACTGAAGCACGAACTGCCATTGCAATGGCACAAGAGGGAGGCTTAGGTGTAATACATAAAAATCTATCTATAGATTGCCAATCGGATGAAGTTCAAAAGGTCAAAAAATATGAGGGGGGGATGATTATCGAGCCTCACACTATTTCGCCAGAGGCAACTGGTATACAAGCTCTTGAAATTATGACAACTAAAAACTTTACTGGACTTCCTGTTACAGAGAATGGCGGAAAACTCTTAGGAATAATTACTATGAGAGATTTGAGATATGAGAAAAATCTCCATTATAAAGTCCAAAAATTAATGACTCCAAAAAAAGATTTAGTTACAGTAGAGGTTGGAATTAGAACAAACGAGGCAAGACAGCTGTTGAATAAATATAAAATTGAAAAACTCCCTGTTGTTGATAAAAATTTCAGACTTCAGGGTTTAATAACTATGAAAGATATTGAAAAAAGTAAGCAACATCCATATTCATCGAAAGATAACCAAGGAAGATTAATTGCAGCAGCTGCAATCGGTGTTGGTAATGATATGCTCGAAAGGCTTGATAGTCTTGTTAAGCATGGATTGGACTTGGTATTTATTGATACTGCTCATGCTCATTCAAAGAAAGTTATAGATTCACTCAAGGTAATCAAAAGGAAATATAAAAAACTCGAAGTTGTTGTAGGAAATATCGCTACAGCCGAGGCCGCAAAGGCTTTAATAGCTGCTGGAGTTGATTCTTTAAAAGTTGGTATAGGTCCGGGTTCTATATGTACTACAAGAATAATCGCCGGCATAGGGGTTCCTCAAATGACTGCAATAATGGATGTTGTCAGCATCGCAAAAAAATCTAATATTCCCGTAATTGCTGATGGAGGAATAAAATATTCAGGAGATATCACAAAAGCACTAGCAGCAGGAGCTGACTGCGTAATGATTGGTAATCTACTAGCAGGAACAGATGAGTCACCCGGAGATCTTGTTCTTTATCAAGGAAGATCATATAAAACATATAGAGGTATGGGTTCAGTAGAAGCAATGAAAGATGGAAGCAAAGATAGATATAGTCAAGATGATATAATTGATGCAAAGCTTGTCCCCGAAGGTATAGAAGGCAGAGTTCCATATAGAGGTCCGACGAGCAAAGTTATTTTTCAACTTGTAGGTGGATTGAAAGCTGGTATGGGATATACTGGCTCAAAAAATCTTAAAGAACTGAAGAAGGCTAAATTTTTAAAATTAACCGGGGCTGGATTGAAAGAAAGCCATGTTCACGATGTAGATATAAGCAGAGAAGCACCCAATTATACATTAGATTAGATTATGCAAAGTAAAGTTCTTATCTTAGATTTTGGCTCCCAAGTAACAAAGCTAATCGCAAGAAATATAAGAGAGCTAAACGTATACTGCGAAATAATTCCTTATAATTCAAGCTTAGAAAAAATAAAATCTATGAACCCAGATTGCTTAATTCTGTCTGGAAGTCCAGCAAGTATTCATGACAAAAAACCTCTGTTTTTTGATGAAAGAATATTGGATGACAATATGCCGATTCTTGGGATATGTTATGGAGCTCAACTTATATCTAAAATTTTTAAATCAAATGTTAAGAAGTCTAAAATAAGAGAATTCGGCCCATCAAAATTGATTAAATTTAAAAATAATAAAATTTTACAAGGAATAAAAAATAGAAGCGTTTCCTGGATGTCACATGGTGATACAATTATTAAATTAGGATCTAAACTACAAGTCCTGGCTAAATCAGAATTTGGTTCAATAGCCCTTTATAAACATAAAAACAAAAATATTTATGGAACACAATTCCACCCTGAAGTTGTCCACACATCATTTGGAAAAAGATTTCTATCAAATTTTATTTTTTTAATTTCATCTTGTAAGAATAATTGGAAGCCTGGAAAATTAATAAGACTTAAGACTTCAGAAATTAAAGAATTGGTTGGAAAGAATAAGGTAATATCTGCAATATCTGGTGGAGTAGATTCAAGTGTGTCTTCTGTTTTGGTGGCACGAGCAATAGGGACAAAGCTTAATTCATTTATAGTTGATACAGGTTTAATGAGAAAAAATGAAGTAAAGTTAATTCTCCCAAATCTTAAAGAGTTAGGAGTAAATCCTAAAATCATCAATGCTTCAAAATTATTTTTTACTAGATTAAAAGGTATAACAAATCCAGAGAAGAAAAGGAAAATTATTGGTAAAACTTTTATTGAATTGTTTGAAAAAGAAGCAATAAGAACAAAAGCTAATTTCTTAGTTCAAGGAACTTTGTATCCGGATGTAATTGAAAGCGTAAGTATTAGTGGCCCTTCCTCAGTTATAAAATCTCATCATAATGTCGGAGGTTTACCTAAAAACATGAAGCTTTCTTTAGTTGAACCTTTAAGAGATTTGTTTAAGGACGAAGTAAGAGCCCTTGGTAAGAGTCTAGGAATAGAAAAAGATTTAATTGGCAGGCATCCATTCCCAGGTCCTGGCTTAGCAATAAGAATACTTGGCGAAGTGACAGAGGAAAGAGTAAAGATACTTCAAGAGGCGGACGATATTTACACTAGAATATTAAAAGAAAAAAAATTATATGATCAGATCTGGCAAGCATTTTGTGTATTAATTCCTATCAAAACTGTAGGTGTAATGGGAGATGAAAGAACCTATGAAAGTACTATTGCTATCAGAGCGGTTAACAGTACTGACGGTATGACAGCTAGCTGGTATAGGATTCCATATGATATTTTAGACTTGATATCCTCAGAAATTATTAATTCAGTCAAAGGTATAAATAAAGTTGTTTTTGATATTTCTAATAAACCACCTAGCACTATTGAGTGGGAGTAATTTTTTCATTAGATTCCCAACTAAAATTTAATTATATGTAAATATCGATTTCATAGTTATATTCTTAGTATGAAATCATGGTTTGAATTTAATCATTTAAGAATTGCAGATTCGTTAAATAATAGACCTAGAAAAAACATAATTATTTTATATTTTATTCACATGTTTATTGGTTTTAGAGAAGCTTTAAAGCAAATTTTGATGGCTTTCGCTAGTCTGATTCATGCTATTTTTCCCCCTTTATTTAACTTCAAACTTCTCGAAATGGTTATTAAACAAGCAATTGGATTACATAAATATCTTCCCCAGCACCCAGATTGGAAAAAACTTAAAGATGAACTTAACAAAAATTCTTAACGAAGGAATTACTATAAATACAAGTGGAACTACCGGTCCTAGTAAACCAATTTATCAGCCTGTTAATAAAATTAAAGCTGCCAACAATATTGCTAGAGAAGTCCAAATGATTTCAAAAAATAGTAAAATTTTAACTGTTTGTACATTGGATCATGCCGGTGGTTTATTTGCTCAAACTCTTCCCGCTTATGAAGTTGGTGCGAAAATACATATTGAAAAATTTAATGCTTTTAAATGGATTAAAATGATAACTAATTTTACTCATTCACATCTAACTCCTGCAATGGCAGAGGCAGTAACGAAAACTAAGACTTGGAATGATATTGATTTATCCAAAATAGTTATTACCTGTGGTAGTGATAAAGTCTCATCTGAGATTGTTGAAATTTTTATTGAAAAAAATTGTAAGTTTATTGTTAATTGGGGAATGAGTGAGGTTGGCCCCATTGCAATAAATAAGATTTTTAAAAAGGGTATGAAAGTTGAATATTTGAAGGATTATTCATTAATGGGAAATAAAGCTTATGTCGATACAAAAATTGTTAATAATGAGCTCTATGTTAAAGGGGAAATATGTGTTTTTGATGGGTGGTTTGCTACAGGAGATTTAATAAAAAAAATTGATGATAATTTTTGGTTCGACAAAAGAATAGACCAGCTATAATTATACAATGGATAAAGTCTATAAAATTCTGTTAGCAATCATCGGTATTAGTCTAGTTTGTTTGAATCTACAGCTTGGTTATCAATATTATAATATCGATAATAAAGTCATCACTATAAAAGTTATTCAAGATAAATAGGCCTTTTAAAATTTTTGAATTTGGTTATTTTTTTATTATGTGTATGACCTCAAAAATAATTATAGGTTCAATAATTATATTTGAAATCTATATGTTTGTTTCAATTTAGTTATGTCTAAATTGCTTTTGTCAATACTGGTTATATTTATATTTTCCTACATATACTTTCTTAAATATTAAAGCTTTAAAAAATTAAAAATTTCAAAACTAGAGAGTAATTTAATGTTTCTCACTAGTGTTATCTACACTGTCCAGAATTAACTATAAAGGAAGACATTAGACCGCCAGATCTGTTATCGTAGTATTGATATTGAACATCTCTAAGGTTGCCTAAGAGTTCTGCAGTTTGTGGATTTGTACAAAGACCCTCTTTAACTTGATTTTGATAAGCTAAGCCAAGATCATTCTTGCTAATATTTGTAACTCTATATAAATAAATTAATCTTGGCCCAGTGGGAAAATCCATACAAGTTGTATAATCTAAGATAAAACCATTATTGAAATCCATAGGAGTTTCAGCATTAACTTCATCGGAGAGATATAGGCAATCGTCAAAAGAGTACATTGCTTTTACTTCAAAAGAAGAAAGTAAGAGAAAAAGAAAAAAAATATACTTCATATAATTATAATAATATAAAATTAGTATTGCACAATATCTGGATCAACAGTTCTCCACATATACCAAGTCGCTACACTACAATATGGACTCCACAGTTTTTTAAAATAAATTAAATATTTTTCGCTCGGCGGATAGTACAATTTGTAATTTTTAGAAATAGCTTTTAAAAAACCAATATCCTGAATAGGAAATATATTTAATCTATTTTGATTAAACAGAAGAAACATTTCTGATGACCACCTACCTATACCTTTATTTTTTGATAAATATTTGATTGCATCATTATCATTCATATATTTGAGTTTTTTAATATTAAAATTTTTTTTTATAAAATTATCTGCAAGCCCATGAATATATTCTATTTTTTGTCTGGAGAAGCCACAATTTCTCAAATCATTTTTGCTTAATTTCAAAATTTTTTCTGGCGTAATACTAATACATTTTGATTCTAATTTTAACCATACTGAATCAGCTGATGCTACAGACACCTGTTGACCTACGATAGATTTACATAAGGAATAAAAGGGATCCTTCCTTGATACGAGCTTTCCACTATATTGTTTCATAATCTTTGACAATATTTTATCTTTTCTGGAAAGATATTTTCTTGCTTGATTCCAATCCATAAAGTAATTTTACCAACAATATATGTTATTTAATAAATTAAAAAATCTATTTAAGAGCAGTGAGCGAATTGAAAAAGCAATTCCTAAATTTAAACTTAAAGAGAAAAATATTAGGAATTGTGAAATAATTTTAAACCGAGAAGATTTACTTTCCAAAATACCAAAAAATTCTGTAATTGCTGAACTTGGGGTAGATGAGGGAGAGTTTAGCTCTAAAATCTTATCTAAGACTCAACCTAAATTACTTTGTTTGATTGATATGTGGGGAACTAATAGGTACGGAGAAGTAAAAGCTAAATTAATTAATTCAAAGTTTATCAACGAGATAAAGAAAAATATTATTAAAATATATAGATTGGATTCTGTAAAGGCAGCAGATATTTTTGATGATGAATTTTTTGATTGGATTTATATTGATACTGATCACTCTTATACAACAACTTATAAAGAATTAAATTCTTGGGCTAGTAAAATAAAAGAAAACGGAGTTATTGCAGGGCACGATTATATGATGGGTAATTGGTTGAAAACTCAAAGGTATGGAGTTATAGAAGCTGTTCATCAATTTTGTGTTGAGTATAACTGGCAGATTATATATTTAACTGCTGATCAAACTGAAAATATTAGTTTTGCTATAAAAAGAATTTAAATTCTTCCCATAATCCATTTGATTCTATTTGATATGATTCTATCTATACTATAAGGTGCTCGATGGATATCGTTATATATTTTATTACTACTATTTATGACTACTTTTTTACGAAGTTCAATATTATTTTCAAAATAAATATATGTAAATTTAAATATATTGTAATCAAAATTTATGGACCGCTTGTATTTTATATTTTTCTTTAGCCCTTTTAAATTTTTATTGAATGGTATATAGATGTCCTCTTTTAAATATTTTGATTTTATTTCATTAAATTCATTCTTACTCATTCCCATATAAATATTTTATTTAAAATAATAAGGTAAGCAAAATAATTATTATAATATTAAGTAGGCATCCAAAAGGGATACCGGGAAGAAACAATTACTTTTTCTCCTTATTATTATAATGTATAACTAGGGCCAAAATTATTATTAAAATACCAATTACCGCTGGAATTCTAAAAATAGAGACAATAAACCCGAATACTGCTCCTAACAACCCCCCTTGTCCCAACACTAGAATTAAAATTCCAAAAATTATAAGATATTTAGTCAATTTACTCATTGCTATTTAATTATCAAGAAATATTATATATGAAATGAAGCAATTAATTGAACTTATAAAATCAAAGCCTTATTCATTTATAATAATTTTGATAGGTATGATTTTAGTGTACTTAGGAATTTAACAATTAATTATCTAGAAACTCTTCTAATTCACTAGCTAATTCTGAATCTATTCTTTCAACATCCTCTAAAGAGTAAAATTTATTTTTTATATTAGTAGCTATATTTTGAAGATGGGCATTATATATATTTTTTGAACCTTCAAATTCTTCTCTGATATCTTCACTATTTTCATCAGATGGTTTTATATTTTCATATTTAATTCTCAAAGATTCCTTTGATTCTTTTAATTTTAACCAGCCATCTCTAAGACTATTAATTATTACATCTGCTTGACTCATATTTTTATATTATTTTTTTAAGAAAAAATTTACCATTAAAAACAAATATTAATTCCCACCCATCTTTACCAAGCACATTAAGCTTTTTTGTTAATTCCTCATCAGGATCAACTTTTTTTACATTTTCATATATATCTAAATCATGAGACTTAGGCTGATTTAAATCTTCAAATTTTAATATTTTGTATTCAAAGCTCATTTTATACCTCTGGCTCATCCAATTCAATATCTTCTGATATTTGAATATCAACTTCTTCAATATTATCGGATAAGTCTTCAAGTGATTTAATATGAGTATCATATTCCTCTTTAGTAATTTTATTCTCTTTTAAATACAAATTTAACATCCTTAAATCGTAAGGATTAATTGATCTGTTATCCATTATTAACCTCTATGATAAATAATTAGTTTACTTTGCAGCACCAATTGATTGATCTTTACATGTTTGACAATCACAACCAATCATCCAGCCAAAAACTTGCGATTCTTTTTTGCATTGTTTACAAGCAATAGTAAATAAACAACCTTCTCTTCTATTTTGATTTTTTTTAACTTCCCAGGTTTCAACAGGCTCGCCAGGACAATCCCAACAAATTCTTTTTAGTTCTTTCATGATAGAACCTCCAACGGTATAATTTTTACAAAATATAAGCTTTTGTCAATAATGATATAATATTTAAATGAAATTAATTCTTGAAATAGGAAATTCATCCACCAAGCTCGCAGTTTGTAGTGGTTTAAAGATTTCCAATATGAATTATTTAAAAAATACAGATAATGCTAAATTTTTGGCAAATTTGAATAATATTGTTGAAAATCTTGAACTGAAAAAGCCAAAAATTAATCAAATTGTGATCTCGTATGTCAACAAAAAAATGATGAAAAAAATCAAAAAAAATCTAATGAACAAATTTCCAAATTTGAAATTAATTATATTAAAAGAGAAAAAATATAAAGATTTTAAAATTAAATATAAAAACATAGATAGTTTTGGATCTGATCGTTTTTTTAATTGTTTAGGGGCTAGGGCTTTAAATAGTAAGACAGGTAGTATTATAGTTGATATTGGAACTGCAACCACATTCGATGTGATTTCAAATAACTTTGAATATTTGGGTGGTATGATAATTCCAGGACCGCTAACATCATTTTCATCATTGCTTTCTAATACATCTATGATTGGAAAATATGAACTTATTTATAAACAAGGAATACTAGGTAAGTCTACTCATGATTGTCTATCAATTGGATTTACCCAGGGGAATTCTAAAATGATTGAATCATTAGTTTCAAATATAGTAAATAAATATGGCAAAAGCTATAATACTTTTATAACAGGTGGCTTGACAGATATTTTTAAGAAATATTTACCAAAAAAATATATATTTGACAAACTGCTGACCCTGAAGGGCATAGCTTTTTATTTAAAAGATTAAGATGATTTTTAAATTTTACATATCTAAAAAATTATTATTAACTCAGATTTGTAATGTAGGTGAAAATTTCAGGAAATTTATTTTTTATGGATTATTCAACCCTAAGAAAACTGGTTCATATATATCTATAGAATTAGATATTACGAAATTAAACTTTTATTCAGATTTACGCAAATATAAAGTTAAAGATATTGAAATTGATAACTACAAAATTATTATTGATAGCCATAAAAGACTTAAAATACAATATTTTATTAATAATAAGGTATATGTTATGAATTCGTATATCCCATTTTATGGAAAAACATCAAAGAATAAAATTTTCATTAATAATATTAAAAATATTCTTTAGTTTTTGTAAAATAAAATTCAAGAGGTAATAATAATAAAGATGAAAACAATATCTTTGCATGACTTAATTGTTAGATTGCAAGAGAAAAAAATAGCTTTGGGCCCCGATCCTAAAGCTACAGTTAGTATGTATTCCGAACTTGGTTTAATACCTTCGCCCAGAATAAAAGCACATGAATCCGGGGACCTCCCACCAGAAATTTCATATCCAATAGATACTATTAAGAAAATAATAGAAATTAAGGATCTTAAGAAAAAAGGTTTAAGACTTGAGGAGATTCGTGACTCATATGCATTAGATTATGTAAAAGATGCTATTCAGGACATTATGACTAGTGATGATGACAATAAGATTAAAGAGATGGCTGTTCTTTTGTTTGAACAAGATGATAAATTATCGGGAGTACTTGAAGCTCCTATTCTCAAGGTGATTGAAACTAAAAATGCTAAAGAACTTAATAAGTTATTATCATTATTTGCAACACAAAGTTTATTTTCGATGAATGATGCAAATGCTCTTTTAGAAAAATATAATGTAAATGATGCAAAAAGGTCTTTATTCAAATCAATATTTTATTTATCTGTAATATGTCTAAGATTGGCTAGAAATAATAAAGATAAAGCTTTAGAGGATCTTGCTTTTGAAATTTATAATAAAATGGTTCTTTTACCAATAGAAAGAGCTAGTAAAAAAGTTCAAGAAGAATTTAAAAGTTCCTTTGAAAAACATATAAAATCTAAGAAGCTTGGCTCATAAGTTTATATTCAAAACTATCAATTAAAGCTTTCCAACTTGCTTCGACAATATCACTTGAAACACCTATTGTTGACCAAGAAGTTTTTTTATCACTTGATTCAATTATCACCCTAACTAATGACTCCGTTCCCTTGCTGCCTGATACAACCCTGACTCTGTAGTCTTTTAACTCAACCTCCTTAAGAGATGGATATTCATTTACCAAAGTTTTTCGCAATGCATTATCTAACGCATTCACAGGACCTGTACCAGAAGATTCATTTTCTATAATTTGATTATTAATTTTCACTTTTACTTTAGCAAATGAATCAGATGATGGAATAATTTGTCTAGTATTGATTTCAGTTTCAAGCAGTTCAATTTTTGGTACATAGTTACCTGAAAATTTTTTTACAAAAAGTTCAAAAGATGCATCAACATTTTCAAATTCATAGCCATTATTTTCCAATTTTTTTAATTCTTGTAAAATTATAGATAAATTATCATCGTTAATATTTGTAATTCCAAGCTCATCGAGTTTATATGAGATATTGCTTCTTCCTGATAAGTCAGATACGAGAATTCTTCTCTTGTTTCCAACAAGTTCAGGTTCAATATGTTCATAAGTTGAGGTATCTCTCATTACTGCACTAACGTGAATACCACCCTTATGAGCAAAAGCACTTTTACCTACAAAAGGTAATTTGTTATTAATTGGCAGATTTGCAAGCTCATTTATGAAGTTTGATACTTCTGATAATTTTTCTAAATTTTCTTTTTTAATACATTCTATGTTCATTTTTAGATTCAGATTTGCAATTATTGAACAAAGGTTAGCATTACCGCATCTTTCACCATATCCATTTATTGTTCCCTGTATTTGATTTGCACCTGCTAGAACTGCTTGAAGCGCGTTCGCAACCCCCAAGTCAGAGTCATTATGTGAATGAATTCCAAGTATCTTATTTTTTGAAAATTCTTTAACCACTTTAACAGCCTTGTCTATTTCCCATGGTGTTGAACCACCGTTTGTATCACATAGAATTACACCATCAGCACCACCGTTAATTGCGGATAGTATTGTTGATATTGAGTATTTTTCATTAGCTCTATAACCATCAAAAAAATGTTCAGCATCAAAAAAAACTTCATCAGTTCTTTTCTTTAAATATTCAATTGTATCATAAACAAGCTCTAGGTTTTGTTCATTTGATATTTTTAATGCTTTATTTACATGAAAATCCCAAGTTTTTCCTACAATGGTTATAACATCAGTTTCTGCTTTTAGAAGTGATTGCACATTAGGATCATTATCGCAATTATTATTAGCTCTTCTTGTACTACCAAAAGCCGCAAGTTTTGAATTTATTAATTTTTCATTTTTAATTTTTTTAAAAAAATCTTCATCTCTATCATTTGACCCAGGCCATCCACCTTCGATATATTTTATTCCAAGCTCATCTATTTTATGAGCTACTCTTATCTTATCTTCAACAGAAAATGAAATACCTTCACCTTGAGTCCCGTCTCTTAATGTAACATCATATACATCTACATTATTCATCATTATCCTAATCCGAACTCTTTATGAAGAGAGGATATTGCCTTTTTGCACAAATTTTTATTAATTACACAAGAAATTTTAATTTCTGAAGTACTAATCATGCTTATGTTTATTTTAGATTTTGCAAGTGATGTAAACATTCGAGTTGCAATCCCAGTATGAGTTTTCATTCCAGCACCTACTATCGAAACCAAAGCGATCTTTTCATCTTTAATAAGTTTATAATAGTAAAGCCTTGACTTGTTTTCTCTTAATATTTTAAATGTTTTATTCAAGTCTTCCTTGGGTATCGTAAAGGTGAGGTCAGTTTCACCTTCAGTGCTTATATTCTGAACAATCATATCAACGATAATACCAGATTCACTAATAGGTTTAAAAATTTTGCTAGCAATACCTGGTGTGTCTTTAATCCCTATAATTGAAATTTTTGCTTGTTTTAAGTCATGCGTTATTCCTGATACAACTTTTTTTTCTCTTAATGGTATTTTTTTTTCATTCATAACAATTGTTCCTTTTTTTTTATTATCAAATGTAGATTTAACATAAATTTTTGTATTTGATTGGTTTGCCACTTCTACGGCTTTAGATTGTAAGACTTTAGATCCAAGGCTAGACATTTCAAGCATTTCTTGATATGAAATATAATTAATTTTCTTTGCTTTTCTATATAATCTAGGGTCTGTTGTATATATCCCATCTACATCATCTTTAAGGAGCTCGCATCTTTCAGCCTTTAAAGCTCCAGCTATCGCAACTGCAGATAAATCTGAACCACCTCTACCCAAAGTTGTTATATCGTTATTTGAATTAATACCTTGAAAACCAGGAATCACAACTACAAATCCTTTTGATAAATATTTTTTAATTTCTTTTGTTCCTATAGAAACGATTGAAGCCTTACCATGAATATTATCAGTCAAAATGTTTGCCTTTGATGCATCTAGGCTTAAGGCTTTAACATTTATTTCATTTAATGCCATAACTAACAAGCTGGAGGATACTTTTTCACCAGTTGAAATAATTTGATCATACTCTCTTTCGTTAGGTAATAATGAGATTGAACTAATTAATTTTATTAACTTATCTGTTTCACCTGCCATTGCAGATACAATAACTACAGTTGAGATTTTTTTATTTTTAAGTTTTTTTATATTTTGAGCAATTTTTTTTATTTTAGTAATACTTCCAACACTGGTGCCGCCATATTTTTGAACAATAATTTCCATAATCTTAAATCTCTATACTAATCTCTCTTTGGTTAATATTATCTCTTATAAAATTAAAATAAATACTAAATGACTTTTCTTCAAAAATTTTTAATTCCTCTAAAAATTTATCTGGCCATTCTATAAATGTTAAAGAATTACTTTCATTTAGGATTTCATTCATACCTATCATCTCTAATTCTGAAAAATCTTCAACTCGATAAAAATCAAAATGGTTGATACGCATATTACTCACGGAATTATAACTATTGAGAATTAAGAAACTAGGGCTTGAAACTTGATTAATAACATTGATTTTTTCACAATATTTCCTGACAAAAGTAGTTTTGCCTGATCCAAGATCACCATGGAGCAAAATTATATTTTTATCACCTTGATTAGCTCTTATATAGTCTATTAATTTATCTAGTTCTTTTATATGCCAAATTTTATTCATTTACAATAATTTTCTCGTTTTGATCCTTCAAATTTTTATTTGTAGGCCAAAAACATTCAGGAATATATTTTATTATATCTCTAGCTAATATACCTCTATTATATTTTTTGCTCCTAACAATATCCCCCGCTTTACCATGCGCATATACACCCAAGATTGCAGAATTTATTGTTGAATAATTTTGAGCTGTAAGACTTCCAATGATTCCAGATAAAGAATCACCCATACCGCCTGTTGCCATACCTTCATTTCCAGATCCATTTATATATATTTCTCCTTTTATGCCGGAGGTTATTGTACGAAATCCTTTTAATACAGTTACAACATGATTTTTTTTCGAAAATGATCTTGCAACTGATATTCTATTGTTTTGAATCTCAGAAATTTTTGTTTTTATCAATCTACTCATTTCTCCAGGATGAGGAGTGATTATTATGTTTTTTTTATGTTTTTTTAAAAGGGATATATCTTCATCTAAACAATTTAAAGCATCTGCATCTATAATAAACTTACAATCAAAATTTTTAACAAGTTCAAAAATAAGTTTTTTAAATTTTTTTGAATTTCCCATACCAGGTCCTATTAGAATAGAAGTTGGTTTTTTTGTTAATTTTTTCTTTAAATTTTCAATAAAACTATTATCATCAAAAGTTTTTCCATCTTTTTTATTAGGCATATCAATTATTATTGCTTCTGGAACATTCTTCTTTAGAATAGGAGATATACATTCGGGTATGCAAATACTAACAAGCCCACAACCAGATCTATATGCAGAAAGTCCAGCAATAGTTACAGCGCCTGGCATATTCTTAGAGCCCCCAATAATCAGGAGATGCCCATGACTTCCTTTATTAGATGATTTTTTTCTTTTCAATAAATTTTTTGAAAAAAAATCATGATCGATATAGTAGTGACTAGTCTTTAGAAATATTTCTTTTGGTGTCCCAAGATTTATTACATGGATTTTTTTTGATTTTTGGTAACCTGGGTCATTAATTAATCCAACCTTTGCAATATCATAAGTAATGGTTAAGTCAGACTTTATACAAATACCTAACTCCATACCAGAAGTTGCGCATTGACCTGATGGAATATCTAAGGAGCATATTTTTCTTTTTGAATTGTTTATGAATTTAATTATTTTGAATATATTTGAATTTGATTTAATTTTTCTGTTTAGTCCAATACCAAAAATTCCATCAACAATTAAATCATAATTTTGAAGTTTTGAATTAGAGATTTTTTTAATAAAATTAGTTTTAATTCTTTTTAAAACTCTTAAATTTATATTTAGTTCAGGTGAATTACTTTTATTACTATTTATTAAAAAAATATCAACTTTTATTCCACTGATTTGCAAGTGCCTCGCAACAACTGCAGCATCCCCCCCATTATTTCCATTTCCAATAATTATTAAGACGTTTGATAATTTAAAGTTTTTTTTTATAACTTCGGATGATTTAAGACCAGCAATTTCCATTCTTATCAGTGAACTTATTTTATATTTTGAACTGATATTTTTATCTATCATTTTTGCTTCATTTGAATCAGCGATATTCATATTGAAATCATAAACCATTGAAAATTGCATTCCAATAGGAAAATTAAATAATTAACTTAAAAATCATTAAAAAATTAAATAGTATTGTTATTAGTAAATTTTATTTAATGTAGTAATATTCAATATATTAGATAATTATATGTTAGATAGAAATAAAACATTTTTGGAGTCTTTAAACTTTTCTGCATTAGGTTTTTCGAAATTCCTGAAAACTAAAATAAGTGGTGCACCCAAGTTGGTTAATTTGGAAGTTACAAAATTATGTAATGCTAGATGCGATTTTTGTGACTATTGGCAAACAAGAAATGAGGAAAGGCTAAAAGATTATTCTGATTTAATAAAAAAAATAGATCCTCTTGTTGTAATGGTCACAGGCGGTGAGCCTATGTTGAGAAAAGATATTGTTGAAATTATAAGACAAATTAAATCAGCATCTTTCTTTACTTATACCGGCATTATAACGAAAGGAGATCTATTAAATATCGATAAAGCTAGAAAACTTTATGATGCAAAAATTGATCAAATTGCAATTTCCTTAGACTTTTTAGGGGATAGGCATTCAGAAAATCGAGGTGTTAAGGGGTTATGGAATCATATTTCAGAATTGATTCCAGAAATTTCTAATAAACTAAAGAAAACAATTTCGATTAATTCAATAATTATGGATGATAATCTTGATGAAATTGTTGCTATGGCAAAACAAGCTAGGGACTGGAGAGCAAATATCTCTTTTAGCTCTTACTCTGTTATGAAATCTAATAATGATAGCCATTTTGTTAAAGAAGAAACACAAAAAGTAAAAAATGTTATTAACGAACTGATCGCTCTCAAACGTGAGTGGAAGGATACTATTGTATCTAGCGAATATTACTTAAAGCAAATTCCAGAGTTCTTTCAAAAAGGTTATGGACCAAGCTGTAATGCTGGACATTCCTTCTTAACTGTTACGCCTGATGGATATATAAAAAGATGTTCTGAAATGCCGGCAGTATGTCATTATAAAGATTTTAGTCCGGGTTTCTTTAATAAAACTGATTGTAAGACCTGTTGGTTTGGATGTAGGGGTGAAACTCAAGCCCCTATACTAGAAAAAGGAAAAGAGCTCATTGGTCTTTAGGTTCCCAGGTAGTAGAATCTTTTTTATCGACTAAAATAAAACCTAACTTTTCTGCCTTATCTCTTAGTTCATCTGCAAGTTTCCAATTTTTTTCTTTTCTAGCTAAATTTCTTTTATCAATAATCTCCAATATGATTTCATCATCCTCAGGCTCTTCTTTGATTGTAAAAAGGTTCATCCATCCATTTATACCCATAACATTTTCAAATTCCTTTATTTCATCTATATTATTTATATTTATCTCTCCATCATTGACGCACTTAAAGAAGATCCCAAAAGCCTTTGCTGTATTAAAATCATCTAGCATCGCTTCCTTCCATAGTATATTAAACTTTTTAATATTATTTTTATTTGGTGAATTTGTTCTAATTCTTTTTATAATTTTTTTTATACTTCTTTCAATTTCCATGAGTCTCTCCTCAGAAAGATCAACTGGCGTTCTATAATGGTGAGAAAGAAAAAAAATTCTTATTAGATTAAAGTCCCATCTTTCAAGCGCATCTCTAATGTTTATGATATTACCAATTGATTTTGACATTTTCTCTTGATTTATATTTATCAAACCATTATGAAGCCAATAGTTTGCAAAATTCCCCTCATTAATACTCTCAGATTGAGCTATTTCATTCTCATGATGTGGAAAAATCAGATCTCTTCCTCCTCCATGTATATCAAAATTTGAACCTAAATGATTACAGCTCATTACAGAACATTCAATGTGCCAGCCTGGTCTTCCTTTACCCCAAGGGCTATCCCACGATGGCTCATTATTTTTTACTTTTTTCCATAATGCGAAATCTAAATCGTTTTTTTTATTTGGATTAAATTCTACTCTATGGTTTGTCAGCATTGAATCAATACTTTGATTAGATAACTTTCCATAGTTTTCAAATTTACTTATATTAAAATACACGTCTCCATTAGCTTCGTATGCAAAGCCCCTGTCAATTATTGATAATATTAAATTAATTATTCCATCAATATTATCTGAGACACACGGTTGAAAATCAGGTTCAATGCAACCCAAATCTTTCATATCTTTTATATATTCTTGTTTGTACTTTTCGGCAATCTCTTTAGAATCAACATCAAATTCAATAGCTTTACTAATTATTTTATCATCTATATCAGTAAAATTTTTAACATAAGTTACTTGATATCCAATATTTCTTAAAAATCTAACAATTACATCAAATACTATTGCAGATCTTGCATGACCCATATGACTGCTTGAATACACAGTAGGCCCACAAACATAAATACCAACTTTTCCATCTTTTATTGGTTTAAATACTTCTTTTTTGTTTGTTAAAGAATTGTAGAGACTTAGTTTATTTTCCATTTACGAAAGCTCTTCTCCACCGTCAATTCTTATGACATTGCCAGTTATCCAATCGGCACCTGGATGTGAAAGTGCAACTATGCTCCCAGAAATATCACCAGGAAGGGTTAGTCTTTTACTAGGATTAGCCTTTAAAGCCCCATCAACAATTTCTTTATTTCCTGGTATTTTTTCTAATGCAGGCGTAAGAGTTACTCCAGCACATAAAGAATTTGCTGTTATTCCTTCAGGAGCTAATTCAACAGCTATCTGTCTAATGTGAGATTCAAGTGCAGATTTCGCTGCTGATACAGGTCCATATGTAGGCCAAATTTTTCTACTACCCGCGCTAGACATTGCATAAATTCGAGCATTTTTGCTGAATAAGTCTCTCGAATATATATCTTGAGTCCAGTAAACTAATGAATTGGCCATTACATCTAAGGTCATTTCCATATTTTTTTGAGTTACATTTTGTTGAGAATCGTTTGATACATATGGCTTTAATGATCCAAAAGCTAAAGAGTGAAGTAAAATTTTAATTTTTTTATCGTCTTTACCAATTAATTCATATATTTCATCAAGACAGTCTTTCCTTTTTTGTTCATCTGCGGCATTTATATTATAGAATTTTGCCTTAGAGTCATTTTTTTCAATATGTTGAACAATTTCTTCAACGTTCTGCATTGTTCCTTTTCTATCAAGATGAATACCAATAATATTGACGCCATATTCCGATAATTTTTTTGAAACTTCTCCACCGAATCCACTTGATGAGCCTAATATAAGAGCCCATTCATCCTTAAGCCAATTATTTATTTCCATATTACCTTCCTTAAACATTTTATAGAAAGTTTACGCATTAGGAGATCATATTCAAGGTATTATAAGTTAGAGAAATGAAAAATATAATTGAAATAATAACAACTGGCGATGAAATCTTGTCAGGAATTACTCAGGATACAAACTTTTCTTGGTTGTGTGACTCAATATTTAAGTATGGACTTAAGGTAAATTATCATCAATGCATTGGAGACAACCTTGAGCATTTAATAAATTCGCTTGAATTAGCTTCATCTAGATCCAATATAATAATTTTTACCGGTGGATTAGGACCAACAGATGATGACTTAACCAGGTTGGCTGCATCTAGATTTTTTAACAAGAAGCTTATACAAAATAAAAATTCAGAAAAAAAAATAAAGAATATTTTTAAAAAAAGAAAGCGAAAATATTCTAAAATTAACAAAAAGCAGTCTTTTTTTCCTGAGGGAAGCAAAATAATAGAGAACCCTTTTGGGACAGCTGATGGATTTTTAATTAAGAAAAAAAATAGTTCTTTTTATTTTTTTCCAGGTGTCCCCAAAGAGTTGAAAATTATGATTGAAAAATCATTGTTTAAAAATCTTTATAAACTTATAAAATCATCAAAAAATTTTATGAAATCAGAAATGCTTAAAATATATGGATTACCCGAATCAGAAGTTGCAGAAATAATTGATGGAATTAGTTCAATAAATACAGAAGTTGGTTATAGGCCAAGTAATTTTGAAATACACCTTAGACTAACATCATTTGGTAATACAAGTGAAAACGCATTATCAGAGTCAAAAAGATTTAAGACCAGGATTGAAAAGAGGCTGAAAAATTTTATTTTTTCTGATAAAGGTGAAACATTAGCCGAGGTAGTTTTTAAAAAATTATTGAGTAATAAAATTACAATATCTTTTGCAGAATCATGCACTGGTGGAATGATCTCAAATACTTTAACAGATATACCTGGTTCATCAAAAGTGTATGGTCTAGGATTAAATACATATAGTAACACTGCGAAAAATAAAATTTTAAATGTCCCGTTCAAATTGATAAATAAATATGGAGCTGTTAGTAGAGTGGTCGTGAGATCGATGGTAAAAAATTTGATAAAATTATCAAGCTCTGATGTGGGCGTTGCAATATCGGGGATTGCTGGGCCTGGCGGAGGAACAGATGACAAACCTATAGGAACAGTATTTGTTGCTTATCTAATGAATAATAAAGTTATAACTAAGAAATATTTTTTTACTGGGACGCGAAAGACAGTTAAATTTAGAACCACTCTTGAAGTTTTTGATTTTTTGAGAAAAAACCTATAATAAAATAATATGGAAACAATCCTTTAAATCCTGTATATTACAAAAATAGGAGAATTAATTGGCGGAAACTAAAAAAAGTACAGATCAAATAGATGATTCTAAGGATAAACTCAAAGCTATAGAGTCGACAATTTCTTCAATTGAAAAGCAATTTGGGAAAGGATCGATAATGAGGTTAGATGGTGATACTGTGAAGGATGTTGTATCAATCTCAACCGGTTCAATATGTATTGATAGTGCACTTGGGGTAGGTGGATTTCCAAGAGGAAGAATCATTGAGATATATGGCCCAGAGGCTTCTGGAAAAACTACTTTAGCTTTACACGCGATAGCTGAGACCCAAGAAAATGGAGGAGTAACAGCTTTTGTTGATGCAGAACATGCATTTGACCCATCATATGCAAAAGGTATAGGTATAAAAAATGAAGAACTATTAATTTCTCAACCTGATTATGGCGAACAAGCACTTGAAATAGTTGATCAACTCGTACGAAGTTCTGCAGTCGATATGGTCGTAGTTGACTCTGTCGCAGCGCTGACTCCTAAATCTGAGTTAGATGGAGAAATGGGTGATACTCATGTCGGTTTACAAGCAAGATTGATGTCTCAAGCTTTAAGAAAAATCACTGCTACTGTTTCAAGATCTAAATGTACGGTAATATTCATAAACCAACTTAGAATGAAAATTGGTGTTCCTTCTTATATGAGTCCAGAGACAACTACTGGGGGTAATGCTTTAAAATTTTATTCCTCAGTAAGGCTTGATGTTAGAAGAATAGCATCTATTAAAACTCCTGATAGTGTTGTGGGAAACAGGGTTAGAGTCAAAGTAGTTAAAAATAAAGTTGCCCCACCATTCAAAGAGGCTGAAGTTGACATAATTTTTGGAAAAGGTATTTCTAAGTTAGGCGAGCTTATTGATCTCGGAGTTGAATTAGGTTTCGTTGAAAAGGCTGGTGCTTGGTATTCATATTCTGGCGAAAGGATCGGACAAGGTCGTGAAAATTCGCAGAAGTTCTTGGTTGAAAATCCTGATATGAAAAACAAATTAGAAAATGAGATTAAATCTACTATTAACAAATAAATGATTTCTTTATCATTAGATACATGTAATAAAAAAACAAGTATATGTCTTAAAAAGAATGATTACTATTTAACTGAAACTATTGATTCTGACACCCCGAACCATTGTGAAATATTGGTACCTATGATTCAAAAAATTTTACAATCAAACAAAAATAATATTTCTGATATTGATGAAGTAAGAGTTAACACAGGCCCTGGTAATTTAGTTTCACTTAGAATAGGGATTACGGTTGCTAATATTTTATCAAAATCTCTAAAAATTCCTATTATAGGGATTCCTTCATTTTATGCACATAATGGTTGCAATGATATTTATGATCATTCTGTCATAATTGCAATAAATATTAGGAATGGATTATATGCATATGCTGAATTTGATTCTAATTCTATGAAAATTTTAGATTATAGTTTTAAATCAGATCAAGATAAAATAAATAAAATAATATCTAGAAATCATAAATTAATTTCTGATTCACTAATTGATGATTTCTTAGTCTCAAAAGGTTTTTGTCAGAATGATATTTCAGCATATAATATTGCAAAGCTTGAAACATCAAATTTGATGAATCTATTACAGAAAAGCATTCCAATAAGACCAATTAATGAATATTCATTTGTAGTCAATAACTAATTTTAATATATAATAAAACGAATGAAAAAGTTTCTAGGCGCAGAACTATTTTTTGAGACTTTGTACAAGTTGGGGATCAAGACTATTTTTGGCTTGCCTGGAGGTTATGTATTAAAGATTTATGATGTAATGCCATCATATGCAAAAAAAATTAATCATATATTAACAAGACATGAGCAAGCAGCAACTCATATGGCAGATGGTTTTTCAAGAGCTAGTGGTTTACCTGGGATTATTCTATGTACATCAGGGCCTGCTGCGACAAATACAATAACAGGAATCTCAACAGCTTATGCTGATTCAGTACCTGTATTGATTTTTACTGGTCAAGTCCCTACGCCTTTTTTGGGTAGTGATGCATTTCAGGAAGCGGATCATATTGGAATAACTAGAACATGCACTAAACATAATACTCTTGTTAGAAAAACAATTGATTTACCTAAAGCGATTGCTGAAGCTCTTTATATATCAAACACTGGAAGAAAAGGACCAGTTTTGGTTGATATGCCCAAGGACGTAATAATAGGTGAAAGCACTTTTAATTTTCCAAAAAGTGTAAAAATAAGTAGTTACGATGACAATATAAGCTTAAAAAATACTGAATATAAAAATTTTATTAATGCTTTTAAAATCTCAAAAAAACCTTTGTTTATTTTAGGAAGAGGTGCATGCTCATCTGACTCTCAAAAACATATGAGAAAAATACTTAAAAAATTCAAATCTCCTGCACTAACATCAATTCTTGCGTTAGGGCTGATAAGTGGATCAGAATATGACTGTGGTGTTTTAGACTATGATAGTTCTTCAATATCAAAAAATCTTATTGAAGAATCAGATTTAATCATCTCAATCGGTTGTGATTTGTCAAAAATTATCAATATTAAAAAATTGCAAAATAAATTACTAGCTAATATTAATATAGATAAAGTGGATTTAAATGTATTGAATGGGAGTGATATTAATTTACATTCAGATTCAGGTGAATTCATGAAAATGCTATCTGATGAAAATCAAATTGATTTTGATTGGACTGATAACGAAATAAGTGAAATCAGAAATAATTATAAAATAAATATTAAAAAAGAAATTGATTCAAATAAAAAAGCAAAGATATTTTCTTTAATTTCTCGTATTTGTCCGAAAGATACAATTTACTGTTCAGATTTTAGTTATGATGAAGTTAATTTGCAAAAGTTTCTAGAAATTTCTGATTATAAAAATAATTTAATGTCTGGTGGAAATGGCACACCAGGATATGGGTTTCCAGCAGCAATTGGTGCAACCTTTTCAAGGCCAAAATCTAAAGTTGTATCAATCTCATCAGGTAAAAATTTCCAATTTAATATGCAAGAAATGATAGTTGCCGTTGAGCAGAAAATTAACTTATCAATAGTTGTAATAAATGATTCGAGTGATGAAAAATATCCTGGACCTAATTATAAACTTTTAGCGGAATCATTTAATGTTAGAGCCACTAGGACAAATATATCAACCCTCCTTGAGAAAGATTTAAAAAAGTTTCTCGACTATAAAGGTGTAACTTTGATCGAAATTCTAATTTGATTCATATATAATGATTAAATTAGATTAATTTATTATATGGAGTTGTAATATTGAGACATGTAATATCAATACTAGTAGATAATGAGCCAGGCGTTTTAGCTCGTATAGCAGGTTTGTTTACTGCGAGAGGATTCAACATTGAAAGTCTTTGTGTTGCTGAAACCGAAAAAAAATCACTATCTAGACTTACATTAGTTACTTCTGGTGATGATTGGATAATCGAACAAATAATTAAACGTTTTGAGAATATGATTAACGTTATTAAGGTTGATGATTTTAAAGAAACTGAAAGTTTGCAGCGAGAACTTTTGATTGCAAGAGTGACTCCAACTTCAAAAACTAGGTCAGAGGTTTTAAGAGTGGCTGATATTTTTCGTGCGAAAGTTGTTGATGTAGGTACAAAATCATATGCACTTGAAATTACTGGAAGTAAAGATAAGTTGGAGGCTTTTGTAGAAATACTTAGGCCACTTGGTTTAAAAGAGATTAACAGAACAGGTTTAATATCACTGAAAAGAGAAAAAAATTAATTTTATGGAGTAGTATATGAAAGTTTTTTATGAAAAAGATTGTGATTTAAGTTTAATTAAAGATTTACATATTGGTATTGTAGGTTTTGGTAGTCAAGGCCATGCTCATGCATTAAATTTAAAAGATTCTAATATAAATGTATCTGTAGGTTTGAGAAAAGAAGGTGAAAGTTGGTCTAAAGCTGTTTCGGCGGGTCTCAATGTTTTAGAGGTTTCTGAACTGGTCAAAAAATCTGATATAGTTATGATTCTTGCGCCAGATACTAGTCAAAAAGATATATATGATAAACAAATAAAAAGTAATTTAACACCTGGAAAATATCTAGCTTTTGGACATGGATTTAATATTCATTATAATCAAATAGTTCCCGATAATGATATTAACGTTTTTATGGTAGCTCCAAAGGCCCCAGGCCATACTGTTAGAGGAACATATGAAGAAGGTGCGGGAGTTCCAGGATTAATTGCAGTTAATCAAGACCCTAGCGGGAATACCAAAAATATTGCATTAGCCTATGCAGCTGGAATAGGTTCAGCTAGAGTTGGAATTATAGAGACGACATTTAAAGATGAAACAGAAACAGATCTATTTGGTGAGCAATCTGTTCTTTGCGGCGGTCTCTCAAGTTTGATTCTTGCAGGATTTGAAACTTTAATTGAAGCTGGCTATCCACCAGAGATGGCTTATTTTGAGTGTTTACATGAAGTAAAACTCATAGTCGATTTAGTTTATCAAGGTGGGATATCTAATATGAGATATTCAATTAGTGATACTGCTAAATACGGCGATATTACAAGAGGACCAAGATTAATTGATGATTCTGTTAAAAAAAGAATGAAGAATATTCTAGATGAAATTCAAAGTGGGCAATTCGCTGACGAATGGATCAACGAGAATAAGTCAGGTAGGCCAAATTACAATAAACTTTTAAAAGAGGGCGAGACTCATCCGATTGAAGATATAGGTGAAACACTTAGATCAATGATGACCCCTTTATTTAAGAAAAAACTTGTAGATAAAGATAAAAATTAGTAATGAAAATAGATTATGAATGGACAGTTGCAAAAGAAGGCTATATTCCTATTTTGGTGTCCATATTTATTACTTGGATTTCCACTGCATTATTAGGAGTTTCTTTTTTTTCCTTAATTGTCTTTATACTTTTATTATTAGTAATTTATTTTTTTAGAGACCCAGATCGAATTTTACTTAATAAAAATGGATTAATTTCACCAGCAGATGGAAAAATAATATCAGTTGATCTATTTAAAGAAACAGAGTTTTTAAATAAAGAAATGAGGCGAGTTTGTATATTTTTATCAATATTTGATTGCCATATAAATAGAGCCCCAACTAAAGTAAAAGTTATTGAAACTAGATATTATCCTGGTGCTTTTTTCTTTGCTAATTCTTCGAGATGTATAGAAAACGAAAGACTTTATATTCATATGAGAGATGAGAATAATGAAGATATTATTTTAATACTTTATGCAGGTTTTATAGCAAGAAGGATTGTGCCATATATCAAAAATGGTGATTTTTTAAATAAGGCTGATAGACTAGGAATTATAAAGTTCGGATCGAGGGTAGATATTTATGTTTCAAATGATTATTCTTGTAATTTTAAAGAGGGAGATAGTGTCGTAGCGGTAGAATCGTTATTGTTTGAAAAAGATGAAAAATAAAAAATTAATTTCTTTAATACCAAACCTTTTAACTTCATTAGCTTTATTAATGGGGCTGCTGGCTATCTTTAATGTAATAAATAGTAGTTTTAATTATGAAACCTTTTTAGGTTTTGAAAAACCATTATGGTGGACATGTATTTTTATATATACTGCTGCTTTTATAGATTTCCTCGACGGAAAAATTGCTCGTTTGCTTAATAAAGATTCTGTTTTTGGTATGCACTATGATTCTTTATGTGATTTAATTTCTTTTGGTCTAGCTCCTTCTATTTTGGCTTATTCAACATATCTTTATCAATTTGAAAAATTTGGTCTTATAACATGCATTTTTTATGTGTTGTGCGTTTCTTTAAGACTTGCTAGATTTAATACTTTATCACATGATGAAAAAGAAAGTTTTTTTATTGGCCTTCCAAGCCCCATGGCAGCAGGACTAATAGTTTCAGTTGTTATCCTTAATTTAAAATTTAATATATTTTCTGTTAGTAATGTCAGCTATTTATTTCTATTTTTAATACCTTTTGTTGGCCTCTTAATGGTCAGTAATACTATTTTTATTAAGAAATTGAAAATAAAAGGAATGACTAAATTTAATTCACTAATAATTATATCAATTCTCTCATTGGCCTTGCTGACCAATATTGAATTAGGATCTTTTATCTTCTTCTATTTTTATTTATTCTTTTCACTTTTTAAATATTTTTTATTTAAATTTAGAAGAAAAATTAGTGAGACAAAAGAAAGTTTTTAATTAAAATATAAAATGATAAATACTCAAGAATATTTTTTAGCAAATGGCTTAAGAGTTATATTAAAAGATGTTCCAAATTCAACGGTCTCTTCCGTTTTTGTTTGGGTAAAAACTGGCAGTGCTTATGAAAATGATCATGAAAGAGGACTTGCGCATGTTCATGAACACATGATTTTTAAAGGAACCTCTAAATTAGGCGTAGGGGAGATATCAAAAAAAATAGAGTCTTATGGAGGAGATGTTAATGCTTTCACGTCTTTTGATGAAACTGCATACTTTGCCACTGTATCAAATGATTTTGTCCCACAGGTTTTAAATATTTTTTCTCAATGTATGTATGACGCAACTTTTGATAGTGAAGAATTATCTAAAGAGCTTGAAGTTATATTGGAAGAAATTAAAAGAGGCAATGATTCACCTTCTAACAGGTTATGGGATATGGTATTTGAATCAGTATTTAATGGAAACGATTATAGTTTGCCAATAATTGGTACACCTAAATCAGTATCAAGCTATAAACAAGAAGATATAAAAAATTTTTATAATAAGTGGTATGTCGCTAAGAATATGTCAGTAATTATAGTTGGGTCAATTAATAATAAGAATATAAAAAAAAATATTGAAAGATACTTTTCACCTCTTAGAAATAATGAGGTACCTCAAATATCTAAAAATTTTAAAATATCTGATGATCAAAGAATTCTATGTAATTTTCAAGAAATGGATGTTAATGAAAGTTATTTTAATATATCTTTTTCTACTCCTGATGCTAATGACTTAAAATATGCATCATTCGATTTATTTTCAGCAATTTTGGGGTCTGGTGAAAGTTCCATACTATATAAAAAAATTAAAGAAGAACTCGGGTTAGTAACAACAATATCATCTGGAAATTATACTCTTAGGCATGGTGGTTTATTTTATATTCAAGGAACTACAGTAAATAGAGATATTTATCATGTAATTTATAAAATAATAGATTATTTTGTTGAATTAGTGAATGGAAATTTTGATAAAGATCAACTGCAAAGGGTTAAGACTGAAATATTGCTAAATGATATTTATAGTCAGGAAACTGTCCAAAGCCAAGCACGAACAATTGGGAATTTATTTTCCAATAATCAAGATTTAAGTTTTATAGATCAATACAAAAATGTAATTGTTTCTCTCAGTAAAAAAGATTTATTAGATAATATTAAAAAAAATTTTAATGTAAAAAAATTAAAGTTTAATTTTTTATCGCCCATAAATACAAATCTTACTAAACCCAAAGATTTTGAAAAGATTATAAAAGATAAAATTAAATTTAATAAAGAAATAGATAATGATATAAAAGACTTTAAGAGTATTAATTACTCGCTAAAAAAAATAATATCTCCTGATGTTAAAGTTTATGATTTAGATTCAAATATAAAACTTTTGTGTATGCAAAATAACAAAACTCCTCTTATATCTTTAAGGGCAGCATCTTTGGGAGGTTCAAATTATGAAAATAATGAAACAAATGGCTCTTTCGGGCTACTCAGTGAAATGTTTTTGAGAGGTTCTGAAAAATTTAGTAAGAACGAAATAGCTATGAAAACAGAAATTTTGGGTTCGGAATTTAGCGGTTTTTCTGGTCGAAATTCTTTTGGTTTAAAAATGATTGGTCCTTCAGATCATATTAATAAATTAATACCTATATTTTCAGATGTAGCGTTAAATCCAACATTTCTTGATAGTGAATTTCAGATTGCCAAATCTGATACATTGTCATATATTTCAAAACTTTCTAAGAATTCATCAGCAGTTGTAAGTGATATTTTTTTTAAAAATCTTTTTAGGGACCACTCTTATGGATTAAATCAAATAGGTACAATAAATTCTGTTACAAATATTTCTATATCCGAGATAAAGAAAATTCATAATAATTTTATAAATAAAAATAATTTAATTCTATGTGCGATTGGAAATTTTGATTTCTTAGAATTAAAAAATAACTTAGATGAGCACTTTAAAATAGAATCTAATAATTTCAAAATTCCTGAAATAGAACCATTCCAAAGAATTAATAAAAATGTAAGTGAAAATATCAAATTAGGAGATAAACAACAATCTCATATTATTGTTGGTACATATGCTCCTAATATAAAATCTGATGAAAGATATATTTTTAATATAATAAACAGCGTTTTATCAGGAATGGGTGGAAGATTATTTATAGAATTAAGAGATAAGAAAAGTCTAGCTTATTCGGTAACGTCTTTTTTCACACCCACTCTTGAGTATGGATATTTTGGTATCTATATTGGATGTTCGCCTACAAAAAAAATGGAAAGTATTAATTCAATTAATAATGAATTAGAAAAACTATTAACTAATGGTATTTCTGAAAATGAGCTAGACAGAGCCAAAAATTCTTTGATTGGTAAAAATGATATATCTCTTCAAAGAAATACATCTATCAACTCAAGAATATCTATTCCATTTTTATATGGTCTTGATCCCAACGAGCCATTTACATTTGCGCAAAAAATTAGATCCATTAATAAAACTGAAGTAGATTCAGTTATTCAAAAATTTTTTGATAAAACAAATTTTGTTACTGTATCAGTTGATCCAAATTGATTTTAATATATAGAATCAGTATATTAATACATTCATTTTAATAATGAATGGGAGCGTGGCGAAATTGGTAGACGCACTAGATTTAGGATCTAGCGCCTTCGGGTGTGGGGGTTCGAGTCCCCCCGCTCCCATATTGGAGAAATTATATGAGTTTTGAAATTATTGAGATTAGTAAAACTGAGAAGCAAGCAAAATTTAATGTAAGTGAGAAAGAGGTATCTAATGGATTTATAGAAGTTGCTAAGCTGTACCAGAAAGATGCAGATGAAAAAGGATTTAGAAAAGGAAAGGTTCCATTAAATATTATTGAATCCAAATATTCTAAACAAATTTTAGAAGAACTAAAAAGTAGATTGATTAATCTATACGTAAGAAAATTATCAATCGAGAATAACCTTAATGTAGTTAGAACATCCAAATTAAAAGATCAAGGAATAAGCAAAAGTTCTGATTTTAAATTCGAAATTAATGTTGAAATAATTCCAGAATTCAAACTAAAAGATTACAAAAAAATAAGTATTGAAAAAGAAGTCTTCAAATTAACAAAAAAGGAAATAACCGAGGCAAAATCAAATGTAATGAATAATTTTGCCACCACAGAAGAAGTTCCAAAAAGAAAGAAAATAAAAAAAGGTGATTTTGCAGATATTAATTTTTCTGGATTCATAGAAACAAAAGAAATCGAAAAGTTAAAAAGACAAAATGCTATAGTTGAAATTGGTAATGGTTCTTTGATTCCAGAAATTGAAAATGAGATTTTGAATGCTGAGAAAAATAAAGAAGTTGAATTTTTTGTTACATATCCAAAAGATTTTCCCATTGAAGATGCCGCATCTAAAAAAGTAAAATGTTTGTTAAAGATAAATAAAATTTTAAAAAAAGTAACACCAATAATAAATCAAGAGTTTTTGGAAAAAATAGGGTTTAAAACTGAAGATGATTTTGATAAAAGAATTTCTGAAGATCTTAATACATCTTTGGAACAAAAGTCCCAATCATCTCTAAGAAAAAATCTATTTGATGAATTAATTGATCAGAATGAATTTGATTTTCCTCAATCTTTTGTAGATGATGAAAAGATAAGATTGAAACAAGATTATAAAAACAAAATGGCTCAACAAGGTATTAAAGTGGAAGATCTTGATGATAAAACACTTAAAGTAATTGACGACTCTGCATTCAGAAATGTCAAAATTGCATTGATTTTTGCAGAAATTTCTAAATTGGAAAATATTATTGCTGAAGATAAAGAGGTGGGCGAATATTTAGCTGCCTTTGCTTCATCACAAAAAGTACCTGTAGATAAAGTATTAAAATATTATAAAGACAATAATTTATTAAATGATGTTAAAGTTAAGCTTACAGATGAAAAAGTTATTCAATTTTTAATTTCCAGTGCAAAAATTAAGGAAGTAAAGCCCAAAGAAGAAAAGAAAAAGCCTAAAAAAGATAAAAGTTAATAAAATTGCTTAATTGACTATAATTTTTCCTTAATTAAAATCAACATAATGACAAATTCATTTTTTGTACCTATGGTTGTTGAGCAAAGTTCCAGAGGCGAAAGAGCTTTTGATATATATTCAAGACTCTTAAATGAAAGAATTATCTTTCTTGGTGGCCCAATAGATGATAATTTAGCAAATATTATAGTTGCTCAAATTCTATTCCTTGAGTCAGTTGATAAAGAAAAAGACATAAATTTATACGTAAATTCACCTGGTGGCAGTGTAACTGCGGGATTAGCAATTTATGATGCAATGCAATATGTTTCTAATAATGTTTCGACAATGTGTTTTGGAATGGCGGCTAGTATGGGGGCTGTTATTTTGGCAAGTGGTACTGAAGGAAAGAGATTTTCTTTACCTAATTCGACTATAATGCTTCATTCAGTTGGGACACAACTTGGTGGACAATATCATGATCTAGAAAAAGAAATGGAAGAGACTAAAAGGAAGCAAGGAGTCATATCAGAAATTCTATCAAAACATCTCAAGAAAGATATTGATCAAATTACCGCAGATATCCAAAGAAATTTTTATCAAACTGCTGAAAATGCTTTGAAATATGGACTGATTGATACTATTATAAGTAATAAAGAGGATAAAAATGGCAATTGATTCTAAGGATAATTTGCATTGTTCTTTCTGTGGTAAAGGACAAAAAGAGGTAAAAAAATTAATAGCTGGGCCAACTGTATATATATGCAACGAATGTGTTGACTTGTGTAACGAAATTATTGATGACGAAGATGAAAAAAATATTGAATCTGAACTTCAAGAAGAGATTCCAAAACCTTTTGAAATCAGGGAGCATTTAGATTCATATGTTATAGGTCAAGAGAAAGCAAAAAAATATCTTTCAGTAGCCGTTTATAACCATTACAAAAGAATTTCATTTAATTCATTGCCAAAGAAAAGGAATGATCCTATGTCCGATGTTGAGATACAAAAAAGTAATATTATGCTCATTGGACCTACTGGCTCTGGTAAGACTTTGTTAGCGCAAAGCTTGGCAAAATACTTGAATGTCCCTTTTACTATTGTTGATGCGACATGTTATACCGAAGCAGGATATGTTGGAGAGGATGTTGAAAATATGCTTGTAAGTTTGCTTCAAGCTGCAGATTTTGATGTTGGACAAGCCGAAAAAGGAATAATTTATCTTGATGAAGTTGATAAATTAGCCCGTAAAAGTGGTGATAGTCCATCTATAACACGAGATGTTTCTGGTGAAGGTGTTCAACAAGCTTTATTAAAAATTATTGAAGGATCTGTTGTTAATGTTCCTCCAAAAGGAGGAAGAAAGCATCCGCAGCAAGAATTTGTTCCAATAGACACTAGCAACATTTTATTTATTCTAGGTGGATCTTTCAGTGGACTTGAAAAAATAATTTCGGAGAGGGTTGGAAAAAATATTATAGGTTTTTCATCTAAAAAAATTGAAGAGGATGAAAAGAGTTCGGTTAAAGTCAGATCCGAAGATTTAGTAAAGTTTGGTTTTATTCCAGAATTTATAGGTAGGATTCCAGTAATAACATCCTTGAACCAGCTTGATCAAGAATCATTAATTCAAATATTAACTGAACCAAAAAATGCTTTAATTAAGCAATATCAAAAATTAGTAAGTTTGAATGATAATGTTAAATTAGAATTTACAAATGATGCTCTAATTTCAATTGCATCAGAGGCTTTGAAGAGGGGCACTGGAGCAAGAGGCTTGAGATCGATTATCGAAAACTCTATCCTGGATATAATTTATGATTTACCAAACCAGCCAGGCGTTACTAAATGTTTAGTTACAGATGAGGTAATAAATGATAATAAGAGACCTTTATTATCTTTTGAAAATAGTAATAAAACTAACAGTAATTCTTAAAAAATAAGCCATTTTCTCCTATTTTTGTCTTATTTTCGCATTTTTCTTGCATAAAACATATAAATGGTTATTTTGATTATATAGAGTAACTTTCAAACTCTGGAGGTTTTTTATGAGTAACCCTGTCTATACTATACCATTATTACCCTTAAGAGATGTCGTAATATTTCCACATATGGTGGCCCCACTCTTTGTAGGAAGAGAGAAATCTATTAGAGCCCTTGAAGAGGCTATGAAAACTGATAAAAAGATTTTGCTTTCTGCGCAAAAAGATGCCAAAACTAATGACCCAGGCCCTGAGGATATTTATTCCACTGGCACTGTTGGAACGATTGTTCAAATGCTTAGACTTCCTGATGGAACTGTTAAAGTTTTAGTAGAAGGAAAGAATAGAGCAAGTCTAAAGAACTTCAATGATGAAAATAAGTTCTTTTCAGTTGAGGTTGAAGACTTAGATGAAATTGTTGAAACTGATTCAGAAACTAATGCAATAATGAGAACTCTCATCGAATCTTTTGAGGATTATATTAAACTTAATAAAAGAGTACCAAGTGAAACACTTGCAACTATTACAGCGATTGATGATCCAAGTAAGCTTTCCGATACCGTAGCTTCCCATTTATCATTCAAATTATCTGATAAGCAAGAAATTTTGGAAAATCTTGATTCATCAAAAAGACTTGAAGCAATATATGAGAAAATTCAATCTGAACTCGAGATTTTACAAGTTGAAAAGAAAATTCGTAATAGAGTAAAGAAACAAATGGAAAAAGCCCAAAAAGAGTATTATTTAACTGAACAGATGAAAGCAATTCAAAAAGAATTAGGCGATAAAGATGATTTCAAAAGTGAAATTTTAGAATTTGAAGAGCAACTCAAGAAGAAAGATATCCCTGAGGATATTAAGACAAGGATTGAAAAAGAAATTAAAAAGCTAAAAGGAATGTCCTCGATGTCTGCTGAAGCAACTGTTGTAAGAAACTACATAGATTGGCTAGTTTATTTACCTTGGAATTCAGATCTTACCGAAGATGAAATATCTATCGATAATGCTCAAAAAGTTTTAGACAATGATCATTTTGGTTTAGAAAAACCTAAAGAGAGAATAACTGAATATTTAGCTGTCAGAGCTTTAACTTCAAAGCAAAAAGGCCCCATCTTATGTTTAGTGGGTCCTCCTGGAGTGGGAAAAACTTCTTTAGCTAAATCTGTGGCAAATGCCATGGGTAGAAAATTTGTGAGAATTTCACTTGGTGGTGTTAGAGACGAAGCTGAAATTCGTGGACATAGAAGAACATACATAGGTGCGTTGCCTGGAAAGATTATTCAAGGAATGAAAAAAGCGGGAACTAAAAATCCTGTTTTTCTTTTGGATGAGATTGACAAAATAGGTGCAGATTTTAGGGGAGATCCTGCATCCGCTCTACTAGAGGCGCTTGATCCTGAGCAAAACTCAACTTTTAATGATCATTATCTTGAAGTTGATTATGATTTATCTCAGGTTCTATTTATTACAACTGCAAATGTTTTACATACAATCCCCTGGGCATTACAAGATAGAATGGAAATTATAAAACTTTCAGGTTATACAGAACTTGAGAAGAAAAAAATTGCAGAAAAATATTTAGTACCAAAACAACTTGAAAACAATGGCTTAACAACCAAAAATGCCTCAATTACTGAAAAAGCCCTAGATTTTTTAATTCAAAGATATACAAGAGAGGCTGGTGTCAGAACCCTTGAAAGAGAAATTGGCAGTGTTTGTAGAAAAACAGCTAAAGAAGTTGTTAGAAATGGTAAAGATTTTTCCCAGAAAATTACACCTAAAATAGTTCAAAAATATTTAGGTGTGCCGAAGTTTAAACACGGAGAAATTGAAGATAAAAGTCAAATAGGTATGTCTACAGGTTTAGCATGGACTGAGGTAGGTGGAGAGCTTTTAAATGTTGAAGTTTCTGTTGTACCTGGAAAAGGCTCTTTTACCGTAACTGGTAAATTGGGAGAAGTTATGCAAGAATCTACCAAGGCAGCCATGAGCTATGTAAGATCTAGAGCGAAAAGACTTGGACTTGATAGGAATTTTTATCAAAAAATAGATATTCATGTTCATGTCCCCGAAGGAGCTCAACCTAAAGATGGACCTTCTGCTGGAATAGCTATATCTACAGCAATTATATCAGCACTAGTTCAAAAAGAGGTCAAAAAGGATGTGGCTATGACTGGCGAAATTACTTTAAGAGGAAGAATTCTTCCTATTGGTGGCCTTAAAGAAAAGATTTTAGCCGCCCATAGGGGTGGAGTTAATACCGTTCTAATTCCAGATGAAAACGAAAAAGACTTAAACGATATACCAAAAGAAATTAAAAAAGATATTGATATAGTTAGCGTTAAACATATGGATGAGGTAATATCTCATGCAATCAAATCAAAGGATGAGATTTTAAAGGATCTTGTACTCCCTGATATGCCCGTGGATGTAGATATTGATGACGAAAAGCCACTAAACTTGTCTTGACATTTATCTCTCCCGAGATAGTATAGAAATCTTATCGGGCGCTTAGCTCAGCGGGAGAGCGCTTCCCTTACAAGGAAGATGTCACAGGTTCAAATCCTGTAGCGCCCATTTATATAATGGGGTCGTAGTTCAGCTGGTTAGAATGCCGGCCTGTCACGCCGGAGGTCGCGGGTTCGAATCCCGTCGGCCCCGTTAAGGATTTTAAAATTTGTCGGATTCAATAAATGTTCCAAATCACATATCGCGGGAATCATTCAATTACCAAATATCTGTATTAAAAAATGAAATTCCTATCAAGAAGCTAGAAATAATAAGACCTTGTAACATTAATGATGGGATATTAGAAGTCGGTTCATTCTATAAAAGTTTATCTAAATATAATAAAAACTACTTTGAAGATGGGTCGTCTTTTATTCCAGCTTCTGGTTCTGCAACAAGAATGTTTAATCTTGATAAAAAAGAGATAGAGATACTAGAAAATATTAAAAAATTACCTTTCTTTAATCATATTATTGAAGATTTTAATAAAAATAAGAAGATGTTGGATGAATTCAAACATAAAAATGATCTTATTAAACTAAATCACTTATTGTCTAATCTATTTGAAAAATTTAGTAAAAAACCCAAAGCTTTAATACCTTTTCACCAAATAGATAAATATGAAATTTCACCTCTAGAAGAAATTATTTTATATAATGAAAAAATTTCCAAAAAAAGAAAGATATATTTTACTGTGCAGGATGAGCACCAAGAGGAAATAAATTATAAAATTATTAATTCGCGAATATTGAAAAAAAATAACATATCAATGGAAAACAAAGTTTTTTTTACGCTACAAGAAAAATCTACAAATAGTATTTGTATTAAATCAAATGGCCATTTGCTCAAGGATAATAAGGGCAATATTCATACTCAGCCTTCTGGCCATGGTGCTTTAATTGATAATATTAATGATATCAATGAAAGTGTATTTTATATTCACAACATAGATAATATAACGCCAAAAAATATCAAGAAGAGACTTTTAAATCATAATAGAATGTGTGCAATTCTTAAATATATTCATGAAAATATAAAAATTATACTTCTAGATTGTATTGAAAATAATATAAAACCCATTCAGGAAAACAATTTCTATAATGAATTTATCAAAAAAAATTTATCACATTTATATATAGAAAATATCGATATTGGAAAAATAGAAAATCTATATACCCTTTTACACAGACCAATAAGAGTTTGTGGAGTTGTTGAGGATAGCGGAGCAAAGGGAGGTAAACCCTTTTGGGTTAAGGATGGTGATAGCTTGTCATTGCAATTAGTTGAAGAGTCACAAGTGCCATTAGATGATCCCGAAATTTTAAAAATATGGAATTCCTCAATATATTTCAACCCTGTAGAAATGGTTTGTCTGAACAAAGATATACACAATAATAAATTTGATTTAAATAAATATAAAAATGAAACACTCAACATGATTGTGAATAAAAGAATTTTTGATCATGAGGTTAAGTTTATAGAGAAAGCTGGTCTCTGGAATGGAGGAATGCACCACTGGATAACAATCTTTGTTAAAATTGATAAAGAACTTTTTACACCTGTTAAGAATATTTCTGATTTATTTTTAGAGATTCATCAGCCATAATTAAATATAATTTTTTATAGGAGAGGTGGGTGAGTGGCTTAAACCAGCGGATTGCTAATCCGCCGTACGGAGTAAATCCGTACCGGGGGTTCGAATCCCCCTCTCTCCGATATGCGCCTGTAGCTCAGTTGGATTAGAGTGCCAGATTACGGCTCTGGAAGTCGAGGGTTCGAGTCCTTCCAGGCGCGTTCTTTTTCAATATTTTTTAATATTAAATTCGAATTTTTAATAGAATTTTTTATCCATTCATTTCTCAGTTCTGCTTTCTCACTGTTCTGTAGAAAAATTGATTTTTTTGATTCCCTGATTTTAAACATTATATTGCTCAAAATAATTGCACATGAAACAGAAATATTATAACTTTGAGCAAAACCATACATTGGTATGGAAATAATGTGATCACAATAAGTCATAAAATCTTTTGATAAACCTTTTTCTTCATTTCCAAATGCAAATATCAATTTATTATCTAATCTTAAATCAGGCAGGTTACAAGTTTTACTATTTTTTACTGTTGATGTTCCAACTATCTTGTATCCATTTTTTTTAATTCTATTTATATAATTTTCTAATTTTTCATCTTTATTTTTTGATTTGATACTGATCCACTTCTCTGCTCCAAGAGATACATTTTTACCAGAATTTTTAATTTTTTCTGAATTTATTGTATAAATATCTTGTATACCAAGATTGTCACATGTTCTTATTACAGCACTCAAATTATGTGATTGATAAATATTTTCTAATAATACTGATATATGCCTCGTCCGCTTTGATAAAACCTTGTCAATTTTTTCTTGCCTGTTTTTGGATATTAATTTTTCTATTAACTGGTAATAAATTTTATTCATTTTATTTTCCAAATATGAATCCTAGGATATCATATTAATTAATAAAAAATGAAAAAAAAAGATATTTTAGTAACTGGTGATAGGCCAACAGGTAATCTTCATTTAGGACATTATGTTGGTACTTTAGAAAATAGAATAAAGCTACAGAATCAATTTGATTGCTTTTTTTTGATTGCTGATTTACATATGCTTACAACTCATAATGAGAAAGTCGACGAATTGAGATTAAATATTGAATCATTGGTGATTGATTGGATCTCAGTTGGATTAAATCCTAATAATTCATGTTTTTATCTTCAATCTTTAGTACCTGAAATTAATGAGCTAACACTACTTTTATCAATGATATGCTCTGTGCCTAGGGTTCAAAGAATCCCAACATTAAAAGAAAAAACATCCCAACTGGGCGATAATGAAAACTATTCTGTAGGATTATTATCATATCCAATTTTAATGTCAGCAGATATTTTGATATTTAATGCAAATAAAGTTCCTGTCGGTGAAGATCAACTCTCCCATGTTGAACTTGCAAGGGAATTATCAAGAAGATTCAATTCACTTTACGGTTATACGATTACAGAGCCTGAGCCATTAATAAGTAAATTTTCAAGGCTTGTTGGAATAGATGGTAAGAGCAAGATGAGCAAATCATTAAATAATTGTATCTACTTAATTGATAATCAAGAGGAGGTAAACAAAAAGGTTATGAAAATGTTTACTGACCCGAATAGAACAAGTCCTGATATACCAGGTAAAGTTGAAGGAAACCCTGTATTTATATATCATGATATTTTTAATCAGAATAAAGCTGAGGTTGATGAATTTAAGGAAAGGTATAAAAAAGGTAAGATTGGAGATGTAGAGATTAAAAAATCTTTAGCCAAAAACATAAATCTTTTTCTAGAACCTATTAGAGAAAGAAGATCGCAACTTAAGAAGAATAGAAGTGAAATCTTTGATATAATAATAGATGGTTCAACAAGAGCCAGAAAATTAGCAAAAGAAAATATAGATAGAATTAAAGATTCTATGAAAATTAGTTTTAAGGAGATTTAAATGTCAAAAGAATCATATTCAGATCCGTTACCAGTAGGTGTTATTCCTGATCTAGATTATACGCCAAAACAAATGCGTGCCTGGGTTATTCGAAAGGAGAGGCATGGCGAACCAACCAAGTCATTTCAAGAAGAAATAATGCCAGTGCCTGAATGTGGCCCAAATGATGTATTAGTTCTTGTTGTTGCAACAGGAATTAACTTCAATGGAGTGTGGGCTGGGCTTGGAGAGCCAATATCTGTATTAGATGTCCATAAGGGTGATTTTCATATTGCAGGAAGCGATTGCTCAGGGATTGTATGGGATGTTGGTTCTAATGTTAAAAGTTGGAAAAAGGGTGATGAGGTTATTATTCATTGCGGTGTTGAAAGTGAAGAGCCGCATTCAAATATGACGCAAAGTAATGCTGACTTTATTAGTTATGACCCAATGGTAAGTAAACAAGCTCAAATATGGGGCTATGAGACCCCAAATGGATGTTTTGCTCAATTTACTAGGGTTCAAGTACAGCAAATATTGAAAAAACCTAAGCACTTGTCATGGGAAGATGCTGCATCTTATGCACTATGCTATTTTACTGCATATAGAATGTTGATTACAAAAGCAAATATACAACCCGGTGAAGTTGTTCTTGTTTGGGGAGCTGCAGGTGGTCTAGGTGTTTTTGCTTTACAAATTTGTAAAATGATGGGTGCTAAAGCAATTGCTGTTGTATCATCAAATGATAAATTCAAAATGTGCGAAGAGCTTGGAGCAGTCGGTGTAATAAATAGGAAAGATTTTCCTAACTTACCATATAAGAAAAATGAGACAGAAGAAGAGTCTAAGTTGAGATTCAAAGAAATGAAGAATTTTGGAAAAAAGATATGGGAAATTTTGGGAGAAAGAAAAAGTCCTAATGTTATTTTTGAACATCCTGGAGAAACAACTTTCCCTACAAGTGTATTTGTATGTGAAAGATTTGGAAGAGTTGTTATATGTGCAGGAACTACTGGTTACGATTGTATGTTTGATGTCAGATATCTTTGGATGTTACAAAAAGATGTAATCGGATCACATTTTGCAAATGCATTAGAATGTGTTCGCGCAAATGAGCTTGTTCATCAAGGACTAATCAATCCAGTTGTATCTGAAATATTTAATTATGATGAAATACCTAAAGCACATCAGCTAATGTATGAAAATAAACACTCAGGCAAGATGGTTTGTATGGTTCAAGGAACTAAATCTTAAGATTTTCATATATATAATTAGGTTTAAAAATAAAATTTTTAATTGTACTTTTATTTGTTTTTCCTGAAAGTATAAGAGCTGAATCAAGACCATTTCTTTTTGCGCCTTGTATATCTGTGACTAAATTATCTCCTAAAGTAATGGTTTCATACCTATTAGTTCCAAGTTTTTCCAAAGCTAATGAAAAAATCGATTTTGATGGTTTACCGAGATTTATAACTTTAGTATTATAAGTTTTAAGGATTGCAGCAATTATAGATCCTGTCGCAGGTACATTTCCCATTTTAGTGGGGTAAGAATTATCTGTACTTGTAGCAAACAGTTTTGAACCATTCTGGACACATAGTGAAGCATACATTAAATCTTTATATGAAAAATTTATATTGCCTGAAACAATAATACTTTCTGCCTTTTTATAATCCTCATATTTTTCTAATATATTTATATCTGATTTGATAAGATAATTTTTTAGTTTAGTACTAGAAAAAACCATAATATTTTTATTTTTAATCTTTCCTATCTTAATCAGATTAATAAAATTGTTTATTGGGTTGATAACTTGATCTTTTTTACATTCAATATTTTCAGAACTCAGAATCCTACTATATTCGTCTGGTGATAAGCTTGAATCATTTGTTAAAAAAACATAATCTTTATTCAACTTTAATAATTTACTAATAAATCTCTTAGAATAGGGGAGTGGTTTTTTGTCTAGATAGATAACTCCATCTAAATCAATAATAAAACCCTTATATTTTTCTAAGATTTTTTTCATCCCCAAATTTCTTTAGCAAGTTTTTGATCTCTTACTCTTGTAGATTCTTTTGAAGTAATTTTTATTATTTTTTGCTCAGGTTCTTCTGCTATTAGTATTTCAAGCAAATCTAAAACTTGTAGTGAGGCTTTTTTAAATCCCTCATAATAATCAGTCGATTCACCTGAGGCTTTTGCAGTTTTATTATCAAGAAATAGCGCAATTGCTGCATGGTCTTTATTGATATTATTATCAATTTCAATTTTCCAATCTGCATAGTCTCCGATTAGATAAACTTTACTCCATTCAGCTAATATTTCATCAAAATTAAGGTTTCCCATTATATATTTAAATCTCCAGCAACTATTATATTATCTTTACAAGAATTAACAATTATTTTAACTGCTTCTTGAAAATTATCATTAATTTCAATTGTTGATGCTTTTAGTAACATTGGTAGGTTGATTCCAGATATAATTTCTACAAACCCTTTTTTATAATAAGGAAGACTTATATTGGAGGGTGTTCCTCCAAACATATCAGTAAAAATTATATTATGCTCGGATTCAATTAAACTATTAGAGATTCTATTTGAGTAGGTTTCAAATTCCCTTGAATTTTCATCAATAGATATTGTATAAATTTTTCTATTTATTGCCTTATCTAGTATAAATTCAACAGAGGATTTTAGTTCAATACATAAGTTTCCATGGGTGATAATAAGTATATTGAACATTCATGAATTTTAATCATATATTTGATAATTTACAATTTACCTTCAGAATTTAGTTTTTTTACTGCTATTTCAATTAGAGTCGAGATATTTCTACCAGGACTGACAGGTATTTCTATATTGGGAATTTTTATTCCCAAAATTTCCTCCTCTTTCGTATCATAGCCCAACCTTTCATATTTATTTTCTTTATTAAATTCAATCAGATCAACAATTAAATTTATTGAGGATTCATCTAGGATTGATGAATATCCAAATATATTCTTAACATTTATGATTCCTATCCCTCTGATTTCAATTAGGTTTTTTATATTTTCTGGAGCGTAGCCTAAAATTTTATTTTTTCTATTATCTACTAAAACTAAATCATCAGCAACGAGTTGTGCTCCTTTATTTAAAAGTTCCGCTGCACACTCGCTTTTACCTATTCCGCTTTTACCCCTTATAAGTATTCCAAAACCGCTAATATTGAGTAAAACTCCATGAATACTATATTTGTTTATTTTCATAGTTTTTAATTATATTAAATATATCAAAAGAATCATTTGAATCTATTACTTTTGAGATAAGTTCTTTTATAGAAAATAGATTAGCAATATTCTTTAATACCAGTAAATGGTTTTTAGTATCAGACTCAGGATGAAGCAACATAATGATAATTTTTGTTTTTTGACCATCTACTGATCCAAAATTTATACCGTTTTTGCATATGGCCAAAGTACAGTAACTCTTTGTTAGACCGGGAATTTTAGCATGTGGTATTGCAATATAATTATCTAATGCTGTACTACATAATTGCTCTCTTTCAAAAATTAGTTTTTGCGTTAATTCATAATTTAGCGATTTATCAAAACTACAAATATTTTTTATAATTTCATTTAGACATAAGCTTTTCTGATCGGATTTTATGTTATTAAATATTAAACCAGGTGTAAGAATATCAGATAATTTCATTGTGCCTTTCTTCTATCAGATGATGATGGTATTTTAAGTAAATTTCTGTATTTCGCAATAGTCCTTCTGGCAATATTTATACCTTTTGTTTTAAGTATTTCTTTAATGTTTTCATCAGACAAAGGGCTTAGACTATCTTCGTTTTCAATTATTTCTTCTATTAAAAACCTAATTGAGACAGAAGACGCATCATTATCAGAATCAATTTTATTACTAAAAAATTCTTTTAAGTTAATAATACCTCTTTTCGTAAGAATATACTTATTGCTAGTTATTCTACTTATAGTTGACTCATGAACATTTAATTTGCTAGATATATCAGATAATTTTAAAGGCTTAAGATATTTATTTCCATTTTTTAAGAATTTAGTCTGAATTTCGCATAATAATCTGATTGTTTTTTCATACATGAGATTTCTTTCTTTTATTGTTTTTATGAGTAAACCAGCATTGGATATTTTTGTATATAAAAATTCATGAACTTCTTTACTTAGGCTAGATTTATCATCAAGTAGCTTTTGATAATATTCTGATATTTTGATTTCTTTGTAAATTTTATTTGGTTGATAAATAAGTTTTTCATTATCAAAATACACGTAAGCTTCGTAATCATTACTGTATGAACCTATATTTCTATTATCAAATTGCTCTCCAGGCTTTGGATTTAAATTTTTAATTTCCTCAAATAACGAATCTAGAAATTCATAACTTAATCCATATTTAGCACTCAATTTCTCAAATTCAGAGTTTCCAAGCATTTCAATATCATTCAAAATTATTTTTTCTTTTAGTAACATGTTATGCGAGTTATTAAATTTTAGTTGCAATAATAGACACTCTGCAAGATTTCTTGCAAAAATTCCTGGGGGGTCAAACTTTTCTTGGCAGAAATTTATTGCTTCTTCAATCTGCATGTCAGAATAATTATTTTTAATATTTTCTTTTAAAAGCTCTAAAATTTCTTTATTTTCTAATCTTAAATATCCTGACTCATTGATAGAAAATATTATTACTTCAATAATTTTTTTAAAATTTTTATCTATTTTCATAGTTCTTAATTGTTCTACTAAGTACTCTGTAAGTGTCAATGGCTCGTTTTCAATTTGAATTAAACTATCATCATAGCTTGGAATAATATCATTTTTTGAAATTGGAACACTTGCAATTTCTTCAACACAGGGGTTCTCTTCTAATTCACTAGATATTAACTTGTCCAATTTTAGATTTCCTAAAGATATAAGCTTTATAAAAAGCTTGGACTGTGGACTAAGTCCAGCTTTCTGCTTTGTAGCTACAGATATCTTGTTTGTAATTTTATTCATTTTATTATTAGTTTAAAATGTTTATATGACTTTTGGCAAATTAATAATTATTTTAGGCGCTGTTATAGTTTTAGTCGGTATAATTTATGAGTTCACATCCTTTTTTTCAATATTTAAAAATAATCCTTTGGATTTTAAATTTACCATAGGAAATACTAAAGTTTTTTTGCCTTTAGGGACATGTTTAATAATTAGTATATTTTTAACGATTTTAATTAAATTATTTTAAGTACTTCTAAAATATTGTTTTTCAAAAATATCGATTTTATCAGAGTGAATCATTGTCAATGCTATATCATCTAATCCCTCTAGCAAACATTTTTTTCTGAAAGGATCAAGTTCAAAATAATATTCATTATTTAAATCTTTAATTTTCTGATTATCAAGATCTATATAAAGTTTGTAAGATGAGTCATGAATTGAAAATTTAAAAAAATTATTCAGCAATTTAGAGTCTACAACTATTGGAAGAATGCCATTTTTAAATGAATTATTATAGAAAATATCTGCAAATGATGTGGAAATAATAACTTTAAAACCATAATCTCTTAAAGCCCAAGGGGCATGTTCACGTGAACTTCCACATCCAAAGTTATCTTGTGCAAGCAATATTTTTGATCCTTTATATTCATTCTTATTTAATATAAAATTCTCGTTAGGTGAGCCATCATCATTAAATCTCCAATCAAAAAATAAGAATTCGCCAAATCCAGTTCTTTCTATTCTCTTTAAAAATTGTTTTGGAATAATTTGATCTGTATCAACATTCGCTGAATCTAATGGCATTACTTTGCTACTAAAATTAATAAATTTTTCCATTTTAATAATCTTCCCAATCTATATCGTACTCTCTTACATCAATAAATCTTCCACTTATTGCAGCGGCAGCAGCCATAATTGGACTTACAAGGTGAGTTCTTCCACCTTTACCTTGCCTACCTTCAAAATTTCTGTTTGATGTACTAGCACATCTTTCTCCAGGAGAAAGTTTATCAGGATTCATAGCTAAACACATACTGCATCCAGACTCTCTCCATTCACAGCCAGCATCTTTAAAAATTTTATCAAGACCAAGTTTCTCAGCTTGATACTTAACTAATTGTGAACCAGGGACTACGATGGCATTTATATTATTTGCAACTTTATTTCCTTTAAAAATTTTACTTGCTGCTACTAGATCTTCAATTCTAGAATTTGTACATGAGCCAATAAATACAGTATCTAATTTGATATCAGTAATACTCATATCAGCCTTAATGCCCATATATATAAGAGCATCTTCAACAGATTTTCTTTTGACAGGATCCTCTATATTTTTTGGATTAGGGATTTTATTATTTATACCTGAAACCATACCTGGACTAGTGCCCCAACTTACTTGTGGAGACATTTTACTTGCATCCAGCTTGAGAGATCTATCAAATACTGCATCATTATCACTTTTTAGCTTTTTCCATTCTACAATTTCATTGTCAATATTTTCCATATTTGGTTTATTTCTGAGATATTCAAATGTTATTTCGTCTGGACTGATCATTCCGGCCCTTGCCCCGCCCTCGATAGACATATTACATATTGTCATCCTTTGTTCCATTGATAGACTTGAAATCGCCTCTCCTCTATATTCTATTACATGTCCATTTGCACCGGCTGTACCAATATCTCCAATAATACTTAAAATAATATCTTTGGCTGTCACACCTTTAGGTCTTTTACCATCAACTTTGACTTCAAAAGTTTTTGGTTTAACCTGCCATAAACATTGTGTCGCTAAGACGTGTTCAACTTCACTAGTTCCAATGCCAAATGCTAATGATCCAAAAGCACCATGCGTTGAGGTATGACTGTCACCACAAACAATTGTCATTCCTGGTTTTGTAAGACCTTGCTCTGGTCCTATAACGTGAACAATCCCTTGATATGGGCTATTTAGATCAAATAATTTAATTCCAAATTGCTCGCAATTTTTCACTAAAGTATCAATCTGCTGTGCCGATATAGGGTCATCGATATTATGCCTGTTTATAGTTGGAACATTATGATCCATTGTTGCAAATGTTAGATCAGGTTTTCTAACAATTCTTTTTGATTCTCTTAATCCCTCAAAAGCTTGTGGTGATGTAACTTCATGTATCAGGTGTAGGTCTATATATAATAGGGTAGGTTTACCTTCTTCCTCATGGACTAAATGCTTATCCCAAATTTTATCAAATATAGTTTTTTTTCGCATAATCGAGATAATATAATACCAATTAAGATGATATTTTAAAAGTCGAAAGACCGGCAAACTCACATTTGCCGTTTAATTGATCTTCAATTCTTAATAGTTGATTATATTTAGCTGTTCTATCTGATCTGGAACATGACCCTGTCTTTATTTGTCCAGATTTAGTCCCTACTGCGATATCAGCTATAGATGAATCTTCAGTTTCACCAGATCTATGAGAAATTATATATGAATAATTATTATTTTTTGCCATATTAATTGTGTCTAATGTTTCAGATATTGATCCAATTTGGTTGATTTTTACTAAAATACTGTTCGCTGATTTTGTATCTATTCCCTTCTGAAGCTTTGTTTTATTAGTTACAAAAAGGTCATCACCTACAAGTTGAATACTATTTCCAAGGTTTTTAGTTATTAATTTCCATGATTCCCAATCATCCTCATCCAGTGGATCTTCAATTGAAATGATTGGAAATTTAGAAGTTAAATCGTGATATACTCCTATCAATTCTGAAGGGCTTAAAAGTTCTTTATCGTATGAATACTTTTCTTGGTTGTATAGCTCTGAAGATGCTACATCTAAAGCTAGAAAAATATTTTTTCCAGGCTCATATCCTGCCAATTTAATTGAGTCTAATATTAAATTCAATGCTTCCTCATTAGTTTTTAGATCAGGCGCGAATCCTCCCTCATCGCCAACTGCTGTAGAATAAGAATTTTTATTTAATAATTCTTTTAGTTTTAAAAATGTTTCTACTCCTGCCTTGAGAGAATCAGAGAAAGATTCAAAACCAGCTGGAACAATCATGAATTCTTGTATATCTAAACCGTTGTTAGCATGAGCACCCCCATTGATAATATTCATTAGAGGACATGGTAAAATATATTCATCATCATCTAATAGAAACTCATATAAATGTTTATTATCATTCTCTGCCAGGCATTTCATAAAACTTAGGGAGCATGCCAGTATAGCGTTAGCACCTAAATTTGATTTGTTAGCAGTACTATCTAAGCTTAAAATTTCATTATCAAATTCATAAATATTATTAAAACTTTTATTCATTATTTTATTTTTTATTAAATTGTTTATGTTCGAAACAGCATTATGGACAGATTTTCCATTATAACTATCATTGCCATCTCTTAATTCAACTGCTTCATATTTACCTGTAGAAGCTCCTGAAGGTACCGCAGCTCTGAATATCTGACCATCATCAATCGACATGTCTACTTCAACAGTGGGGGATCCTCTAGAATCTAAAATCTGTCTTGCTTTTAAATATTTTATTTTTGGCATAAGAATAAATATTCATATTATATTAAAGAGTTTTATTTTTCAATTGAAATCAAAAATTTTGAAAAAAAAATATCAATCGTATAATGTATTTAATTAATTATGGATAAAAGAATTCCAAACTCAATAAGATTTTTGTCTATGGATGCTGTTCAAAAAGCGAAGTCTGGACATCCAGGGATGCCTATGGGAATGGCAGATATTGCTTCCGTATTATTCACTGAGTTTATTAAAATTAATCCAAAAGATCCTGAATGGCCGAATCGAGACAGATTTGTATTATCAAATGGGCATGGATCTATGCTTATTTATTCCCTTTTATATCTATTAGGATATAAAGAGCCTACATTAAAAGATATAAAAAAATTCAGGAAAGTTAAATCAAAAACCCCGGGCCATCCAGAATATAGGCATACCAAAGGTATTGAGACTACAACTGGACCTCTTGGTCAAGGACTTGGAAATGCCGTTGGCATGGCACTGGCTGAAAAAATATTAAACAAAAAGTTTGGCTCTTCATTGATAGATCATTTTACTTATGTTTTTGCAGGTGATGGGTGTATGATGGAAGGTATAAGTCACGAAGTTCTCAGCTTTTCAGGGCATTTAAAATTAAATAAATTAATAGTATTTTATGATGATAACGATATATCAATTGATGGACCTACATCGTTAACTTTTACTGACAATTCAAAATTGAGAGTGGAAGCATATGGTTGGAATTATATAAAAATCAATGGACATGATCATAATCAAATCAGAAATGCTATCAAGAAAGCTAAAAAATCAATAAAGCCAACAATGATAGCCTGTAAAACCAAAATAGGTTATGGCTCACCAAACAAACAAGGAAGTCATGAATCTCATGGGGCAGCACTGGGTGATGAAGAAATTAAATTAACTAGAGAAAAGCTAAATTGGCCTTACAAGCCTTTTGAGATTCCCAGAGATATTCTTAATTATTGGAGAATGGCAGGTAAAAAATCTCAAAAAAAATATAATAACTGGAAGAAAAAAGTAAGTGAATATCATAACTCTAATCAGTTTAAATCTTTTATTTCAAAAAAAATTGATAGAATAAAGATAAATAAAATAATAAAACACTTTAATGATAAAACAGATAGTCTTAGCAACGCTTCAACTCGAAAAGCAAGCCAGTTATGTTTAGATAGTATTAATAAATTTTTGGATTCTACTATTGGTGGATCTGCGGACTTAACACCCTCTAATAATACAAAATCTAAAGATTTAAATATTTTAAGTAAAGATAATATGAATGGTAGATATATTCATTATGGTGTTCGAGAACATGGCATGGCTTCCATCATGAATGGTCTATCCTTACATTCGGGGCTTATACCCTATGGCGGAACTTTTTTGGTTTTTTCTGACTATTGCAGACCTTCAATTCGTCTTTCAGCAATGATGAATACAAAAGTCATTTATGTTATGACACATGATTCTATTGGTTTAGGAGAAGATGGCCCAACACATCAACCCGTCGAGCATCTTGCATCGCTAAGATTAATACCTAATTTGAAAGTTTTTAGACCTTGTGATCTCAATGAAACTTTAGATTGTTGGATAAATGCTTTAAATTATGATGGAGCTTCAGTTTTAGCATTATCTAGGCAAGATCTTCCTATTCTTAATCAAAGAACCAAAAAAAGAAATGAATTTTTTGACAAATACAGTTCTAATTTAATATTTGGTAGTCTTTCAAAAAGAGATATTACATTTTTTGCTACTGGTAGTGAAGTTGAAATCGCACATAAGGCTGCAAAGCTATTAAAGGATGATAATATTGCTGCTACAGTAGTATCAATACCTTGTGTAGAAAATTTTATGGATATTAAAAAATCTGATAGAGAAAAAATTTTAGGAAATGGACATAGAATATATGTTGAAGCAGGTGTATCAACTGGTTGGAAATCCTTTTTTGATGAATCTGCAAATTTTATTGGGGTTAACAGGTTTGGCGCTAGTGGTCCAAAAGATGATGTATATAAAGAACTAAACATTACTTCAGAAAATTTAATCAAAACTTCATTAGCACTGCTTAGATAATTTGCTATTGACATATTAATATCATTCATTTATTTTTTACGCTTATAGATATGCCAGGAATTTATGTAGGAAATAACGAAAATTTAGAAAATGCTCTTAGACGTTTTAAGCGTCAAATTGAAAAAGGCGGTGTTCTCTCAGATTTTAAAAAGAAAGAATTTTTTGAAAAGCCAAGCGAAATAAAAAAGAAAAAACTATTTGCTGCTAAGAAAAGGCAAAACAAAAAAAATAGAAAATTCAGATAAATCATGCCTTCTAATCCGGAATATGATTCTTTAGAGGATGTACTAAAAAAAGTATCCCTAGCAAAATATATAGAACACAATTGGCAGCCGCTTAAGAAAATAGGTTCAGAATATAAAATATTATGTCCTTTTCATGATGATAAAAATCCTTCTCTTTCTGTTAATGATGAAAAAGGTTTATATTATTGCTACTCATGTAAAGCAGGCGGAAATCTAATAACATTTATAAAAGAATTTAAAAATTACAGTTCACAAGAAGCAATAAAAGAAATTGAAAATTTTTTCAATATAAAAATATCTATCACAAATTATAATATCCCTGATGATTCAAATAAAAAAAATAAGTTGTTTTCTGTCAATACTTTAATAGCGGAACTATATAATAAATTTTTATTAACAAATAAGAGCCGAGCAAAGGCGGTTAGTTATTTAAAATCAAGAGGTTTTGATGATGAAGATATAAAAGAAAACATGATTGGGTTTGCTCCTGATTCATGGAATTTCTTAAGTGCTTTTGTCAAAAATAAAACTGAAAAACTTGATATCTTAGATGAGCTTGGTTTAGTTAAAAAAAAAGAGAACTCAAATAATTTTTTCGATTTCTTTAGGAACAGAATAATTTTTCCAATTAAAAATAGGCAAGGAACAATTGTTGGTTTCGCTGGAAGATCTATTGATAACTCTAATCCAAAATATTTGAATTCGAAAGAGTCAATCATTTTTTCAAAGAGGAAAGTTCTTTTTGGAATTGATAAATTTAATAAATTAAAAGGAAAAAAACCAAAATTTGTTCTATTAGTTGAAGGGTACACTGATGTTCTAATGCTAAATAAAATTGGTTTTTATAATACAGTAGCATCGATGGGAACTTCGTTAACACTTGAGCATTCTAATGAAATAAAAAAATTTTCTGACAAGATAATAATCAACTTTGACTCTGATAAGGCAGGTGTTGATGCAGCCTTTAAAAGTATAGAGCCGCTATTTGAAAATAATTTTGATGTGTACAAATTAGATTTACCTAATGGTCAAGACCCATGTGAATATATACAAAAAAATGGTAAGGATGCTTTTTTGAATTTACTTAATGCTTCAGTTTCAATAATTGATTCTTTTATTGATTATTCAAAACAACAATATCTTGATAAAGAAAAAAGTTTAAATAGTATTATTTCGGATTTTACAACTAAAATATCTTTAGTCAGAGACGTATTCAATAGAGACCTAATGATTAATAAATTTATAACAGCTTTTAGTCTTTCTAAGAATGAGTTAGAAAATAAAATTAAAATTCAAGAGAATCCACCAACAAGCAGAAGGTTTGATGAAGAAAAAAATATTAATGATCCTATTGATATTGCGCTAAAAATACTTTTAGAAACTGTAGAATTAAGGAGTAAATATTTTTTAGAATGTGTAAAAGATAATTCGGATGAGAGATATGAAAAAATTATTAGATTGTTAGAAGATAATATCAATATGGATCCCTCGAATTTAATTACCATTTCTAATAGTGAAGAATCAAATATTATTTCTAATTTATTATTTGCTAAAACAGCTATTGATAGTGATCCTATAAAAAAAGAAAAAACTTTGCAAGACTGTATCAAAAAAATTAAGATTGAATCTTTAAAAGAAAAGAAAAGAAGAATTAATATGAAGCTTAATCATCAATCTGAAATTGCTTCGGATGAAGAACACAAATTATTAATGCTGCTTCAAAATATAATTGAAGAAGAGAAAAATTTAAAAAATTAGGTTACTATTTATTGATGATTTTGTCTCAAGCTCAGAATGTAAATGAGGTTATTTCTTTTTTACCAGACTTTGTCAAAAAGGTTCTTCCAAATATTGAATTTGATTTTAAAAAAGTAAATGATTTAAAAATTAATATTTCTGATTCAACTTCTGAGCCAATAGATGATCCAATAAAAAGCTATTTGAATACTATTGCCTATCATTCGTTATTAAATAAATCTCAAGAAATTAAAGTTGCCAAGAATTTCCAGGAATCTAAAACTAAAATATCAAAATTTATCTCAAATGATTATTATGTTGCTCAATTATTACATTCACATCTAAATAATGACCTCAGCTTTGATACGAATGAAGAGGATGATTTTAATATAAATGATATTGATTTAAGTAACTCTTCATATAAATCTACTCGAAGGGTCATGAATCTTAGAGAATTAATATCTTTAATGATTGAAAAAAAATCATTAACAAAAAATATCTCCTCTAAAATACAAAAAATAATGATGCAGATTGAATTACCGTCTGAATTTCTTGAGTCTATATTCAATCATATGAAAAAAAGTAAATTAAAAAAAAAGGAATTAGAAGATTTTAGAAAATCAAAAATTTCATATTTAAATAATAAGCAAAAACTAGTTGAGTCTAATTTAAGGCTAGTAGTTAGTATTGCGAGAAAGTATATTAATAAGGGTCTTCCTTTTTTAGATTTGATCCAAGAAGGGAATATTGGATTAATTAGAGCAGTAGAAAAATTTGAATATCAGAGAGGCTATAAATTTTCAACTTATGCTACTTGGTGGATTAGGCAGGCAATAACAAGATCTTTAGCAGACCAGGCAAGGATTATAAGAATACCTGTTCATATGACCGAGCAAATAACGAGAATAAATAGTGTTACTAGAAAATTAGTTCAGAGGCTTGGTAGGGAGCCTTCAAATTCAGAAATAGCTTCTGAATCAAGCTTTTCAGAGGATAAAGTTGATGGTATTCAAAGAGTAACGAAAGACCCAATTGCGCTTGATGCTCCAATTAATGATGAGGACTCAGGACAAACACTTTTAGATTCAATAAGTGATAATAATCCAAACCAACAAGATTACATTGAAACAAGCGAGCTTAAAGATTTGATTAACAATTCTTTGCTAAAAGTTTTAAACGATAGAGAGAAAGATGTTATAAAAAAAAGATTTGGAATCGATGAGGATCAGGCATTTACTTTAGAGGAGATTGGAAAAGAATTTAATGTTACTAGAGAAAGAATTAGACAGATTGAACTTAAAGCTTTGAAGAAATTAAAAAAAGTTAAGAAGTCACCTGTCCTTAATTATCTTGGAAATGCAAAATATTGACAAGAATTTTTTATTGTATAAGATTAAACTTTCTAGGCAGCCATACTGGAGGGGGTACACCCGGATCCATTCCGAACCCGGCAGTTAAGCCCTCAGAGGCCGATGATACTTGTACCTATTGGTTCTGGGAAAGTAGGTAGCTGCCTAGTTATATTTCTCATGACGAATAATTTTAAAATTGCAATTTTTTCTTCGGGAAGTGGCTCTAACTTTGAAGCAATTGTTAAGGCTAAAATACCAAATGTTGAAATTTCTTTTCTATTCTGTAATGTTGAAGATGCATTTGTAATAGAAAGAGCTAAGAATCTTGGAGTGCAATCAATAATACTTTCTCATAGAGGGTATAAATTAAGAAAAGAATATGAAGAAAAAATAATATCAACAATTGAGAAATATAACTTAGATTTAATTGTCCTAGCAGGTTTTAAAAGAATTTTATCACCTTTCTTTACATCAAAATTTCCTTTCAAAATTATTAATTTACATCCTTCGATTCTCCCAGCTTTTACTGGTCTTCACGCTCCAAGGCAAGCCCTTGAATATGGATCTAAATTCACAGGCTGCACTGTACATTTTGTAGATGAAGGCATAGATACAGGGCCAATAATCCTACAAGGGGTAGTAGAAATTAGTCAGGATGATAATGAAGAAACACTTCTTAATAAAATTAATGCTAAAGAGCACGAAATACTTCCCGAATCCATTAAACTCATTTCTGAAGATAAATTAATAATTGAAAGAAGAAAGGTATTGATTAAAGATTAAATATCTCTGCCTATCGAATTTGCAATTATTCTTGACTTCTCTACCATTATATTAAATTTTTTTGGCTTAAGAGATTGACCACCATCACTTAAAGCAATCTCAGGCTTATCATGAACTTCAACAGCTAATCCATCAGCTCCTGCAGCTATTGCAGCATATGCAATAGGTGAAACGTACTGCCAATATCCTGTTCCATGAGCAGGATCAGCAATTATTGGGAGATGAGTTTTTTCTTTTAATACTGGAATAGCATTAATATCAAAAGTATTTCTTGTAGCAGTTTCAAATGTTCTAATTCCTCTTTCACAAAGTGCTACTGCCATATTACCCTCGGCTAACAGATATTCAGCACACAATAAAAATTCATTTAACGAGGTAGACATACCTCTTTTTAACAGTATCGGTTTTTTTGATTTTCCAGCTTCTTTTAGTAGGGCATAATTTTGGCAATTTCTAGCACCAATTTGTAACATATCTGCATATTTACAAATAAGATCTAAATCTTTAACATCTAAAACTTCCGTAACTATTGGCAGACCTACCTCATCACCAGCATTTTTCAATAATTTAAGCCCTTCCTCGCCAAGACCTTGAAATGTGTATGGGGAAGTCCTTGGCTTAAAAGCACCACCTCTTAAAATTGTTGCACCACCTGATTTAACAGCTTTGGCAATTTCATTGATTTGATTTTCGTTTTCAACGGAGCATGGGCCCGCTATAAGAGTTAAATTTTTACCACCAATATTGGAATTGCCAACCTTAAATGATGTATCTTCGTTTTTAAACTCTCTGCTTCCCAATTTATTAGGTTGCATTATAGGAACAACTGCTTCCACACCTGGCAATTGTCCCAGAAGATTCATATGCTGTTGTTTTTCTTTCTGATTACCAACAGCTCCTATGATTGTTCTTGCCTCTCCTTTTACTATTTCAGCTTTATATCCGAACTCTTTAATCGATTTCTCGATTCTTAAGATTTCATCCTCAGAAACCGAGGGCTTTAAAACAACTATCATTTAATTCCTCCAAATGTTATCTATAGTATTTTATTGAAAAAAAGTTCTATATCAAATAAATTGAAATAAATTTCAATTAAATTAAGCTTCTCCAATGATATTATCATATGCAAAATGGGCATTAATTGCTATATTGACCGCATTCTTTGCGCTTTTGACTATATTAATCTCTTTAATATCCCCTAAATTTGCTGCTCTGACTACAGTAAAAATTTGGGGAAAGCTAATATTAATTATCTCGGGAGTCAGTCTCAAGATTGATGGACTAAAAAATATTGAAAATAAGCCAACTATAGTTATGTATAACCACAAGAGTTATTATGATATATTTTCATTTGCTTCCTTTATGAATTATGATTGGAGAGCAATGATGAAGAAAGAATTACTCGATGTGCCTTTTTTTGGAACCGCAGTGAAAATTATGGATCATTATTTTGTTTCAAGAGATGGATCATTCTCAGATAGAAGAGAAGTTGTTAAAATTATAAAAAAAATTAAAAAGGGAAAAATTATTTTTATAGCCCCTGAAGGAACTAGGAATCCTGAAAAGGGTCTATTGGATTTTAAAGACGGCGGTTTTTATATTTCTTTAAAGACAAAAGTGAATATTGTTCCAATGATTATAAAAAATGCTGATGAAATTACAAAGAAAGGAAGTTGGAAAATTAATCCAGGACGAATTGAAATAAAAATTTTACCAGAAATAAATGTTATTGAATATCAGAAATCTAAAGATCCAGTAAATAAATTGAAAAATGATATAAAAGAGATATTTAATTCTTATTTATAACAATCGCATAAATCTTTTTATTAATTTTATTATAATTTTCTTGAAATTTACTGAGAGGAAGTTTACAGTCTTTATTTTTTTTCCAAACTTTGAATTTTGAATTATTAATTTCTTTTTTTATAAAATTTAAATAATCCTGAGAATCAGTTTTAATTATTACTTGTCCTTTTCTTTTCAATAATTTATATAATTTGTTTAGTAGATCAGATTTTATGATTCTTTTTGTGATATGTTTGTCTTTTGGCCATGGGTCGGGATTATTAATAAATATTTTTTTTATATTCTTTGAAATTAAAACAGTACCTAGCAAGTTACTAATATCACCATGAATAAATTTAATATTTTTAAGTCCAAAGTTATCAACTCTTTTCAGGCTTTTTAATATTCGACCATATTTAATTTCTATTCCAATAAAAAAATCTTTTGGATTTTCCTTTGCTAATTTACTTATAAATTCTCCTTCACCAGATCCAATATCAAGGCTAATATTTTTCAAATCGTTAATTTCCATAACTTCATCTATTATTGAAATATCAAAAAGATTCCTGCTATATTTCTTTATTCTTAAATTCATTTAAATACTTAATCATAATTTTTTTAATTAAATTTCTTTTGATTTCAATTTTATGCTTATTTTTTATCTTCATCATTGATCCTATTTTTGTTGGTAATGAAAATGTTATCAGCGAATTTTTATTTTTTTTATCCATCTCCATCGAATCTAATAGATTATCTATATCATCTTTATTAAAGCTTACTTTTCTCAATTCAAATTTATCTAATAATTTTAATATCCTCTTAAAATCTTTTGTGCTCAATTTATAAAAATTATGCGCTATTAATGATTCAATTGCCATTCCAGTCCCTATACAATCTCCATGTGAAAACTTGTATAAGTAATTTTTTTCTATAGCATGACCAATAGTATGCCCAAAATTTAAGATACTTCTTAAATCATTTTCTTTAAAATCTTTCTCGACTGTATCAATTTTAATTTTTATACATTTTTTAATAATTTTATCAATATTATTTTTTTCATTCTTCATAAAAAATTTATTTGATTTTTCAAGAATATTGAAAATCTCCTCATTTTTAATTACTCCATACTTGATAATTTCGCTTAAACCTTGACGTATTTCTTTTGATGATAAAGTACGAATAAACTCAGAGTTAATTAATATTTCTCTAGGATTGTAGAATGAACCAATTAAATTTTTTCCATTTTTAGAATTAATTCCAGTTTTACCTCCAATAGAACTATCAACTATGGCTATTAGCGATGTTGGAATATGCACAAGATCTATACCTCTTAATATAGTGGCAGCTACATACCCTGATAGATCACCAACTACACCTCCTCCAAAGCCTATTATTAAAGAGTTTCTATTGAATTTTTTTTCTAATAATTTTTCATCTAAACTATTTTTAACAGTAAATGATTTAGATTTTTCACCAGGCTTTATTTTTAAGATATCTAATCCTCTAACATTTATTTTTTCTTTATAAATTTTGTAAACATTTTCATCAGTTATTAATGCAACTTTATAATATTTTTTTGTTAAATCATTAAGATATTTTTTAAGATTCATATTAAAATAAATCTTATATGATTGATCGTTTGCAGTATTTTTTATTATCATCTAATATTGGATTAAAGAATGTATGTTATTACATTCAATATTTGTTCTCCCAGCTAAATTTAATAATTCAATAACAAATGAAACTGATTTAATCTCACTATCAAAATTCTTGGTTAAAGTTTCCAATGCAGATATAGTCCCACCTGTTGCAAGAAGATCATCTATGATGGCAACCTTCGAACCAGGTTTTAGAGAGTCAATATGCATTTGAAAGCAATCTGAACCATATTCTAATTCATATTTAACCTCAAAAGTCTTGTATGGTAGTTTGCCTTTCTTTCTAGCCAAAATGAGCTCTTTATCTAAATTAAAACAGACTGCAGACGCAAAAATAAAACCTCTTGATTCAGGCGCAATTATCGAATCCACGTTATCAGGAATAGTTTTTGAAATTTCATTGACAACAAATTTGAAAGCGCTTGAATTTTTTAGTATAGGTGTAATATCTCTATAAAGGATCCCTTTTTTAGGAAAATCAGGAACAGATCTTACATAATTTTTTAATTCCATTTGTAATATAAATATATAATTAAAAAACCTATTAGGCTAATCATTAGAATATTAAATTTTTTACTTTTTGTAATTTCTTCAAATCTATCACCATATTTATATCCTAAATAAGAAAAAATAAAAAACCTGGACCCTCTTCCAATAATAGAGCCTAAAAGAAAATCCATGAAATTAACATTCATGACACCTGCAGATATACAAAAAATCTTAAATGGTAATGGTGTGAATGCTGAGGTAAGCATCATAGTGAAAGTTTGATCATTGATTTTTAGTTTGAGTTTTTCAATATTTTCTAAATTATTGGTTATGAATTTAAAATTAGTTTCTTTTGATATGTTAACTATCTGTTCTCCTAAATAATAAGCTATACAGCCACCAACTACTGAAAAAATTGTACACAGGAAAAAAGGATAAAATATCTTCTTAAATTTTTTACCTATACATATGAGTGCTAGAAATGGATCTGGGGGAATAATAAAAAATATTGATTCCGTAAAGGATATAATACACATAGCATATATACCTTTCGTACTTTTAAAATATTTAATAAGTCGACTTTTCATAGTTTTTTTAAATTTAGTCTAGGAAATTCAAGGTCTGTATAATTCGTTTTAAGAGGAGTAACTGAGACAAAACCTGACTTAATTGCATCAATATCACTTCCCGCAATTGATTTATAGCTTAAGTCATTTCCTCCAATCCAATGGTATTCGTAACCTCTTGGATCTTTTTTTGTTATTATTTTATGTCCATAAGTTCGCGAACCCTGACATGTAAACTTTATTCCTTTGATCTCACTTTCATCTAAGTTAGGAAAATTAAAATTCAAAAAAAATTTCTCAATTTTTGCATTTATTATTTGATTAAATATTTTAGAAAATAGATTCGCAGTTGATTCAAACTTGGGATTTTTTTTATTAACAATTGAAACCGCGATTGAATTTATCCCATGAAGATACCCTTCTCTTGCTGCGCCAACAGTCCCAGAATAATTTATATCATCACCAACATTTGCACCATCATTAATTCCAGAAATGACAATATCAAATTTTTTATTAATCTTTTTACTGTTAATTGCAAAATTTACACAATCAGCTGGTAAACCACTTATAGAGTAAGTACTAGCTGATATTTTTTTACATCTTAATGGCTTTCCTAAACTTATGGAATGACTAGTTGTACTTTGATTATTCTCTGGTGCTACTATGGTTACATCTCCATATTTAGAAATGTATTCTTCTAGAACTTTAATTCCTTGAGCTCTATAGCCATCATCATTTGTTAATAAAATATTCATAATTTCATCGGGGTGATTGGACTTGAACCAACGACCCCTGGTCCCCCAGACCAGTGCGCTACCGACTGCGCCACACCCCGTAATTATGGAGTATCTATCAATTTTTCTATTTTAAACTTTATAAGTTTTAACTTATCCAGAATCTCTATTTGCCTATTTATTTTACCTGCCAATTTTTGATCTATATTATTATAATTAGAGTTTATTTTTGAAACATTTTTGAATTTATTTAAATTCATAATTATTTCAATTGCATTGTAATGATATAACTTATGAGTATATCCTTCTGTGCTTCTTAATTGATCTTTTAAGCTTGCATAATTATTAGTCCAATATCTTATTTTAGAAGAAGGAATACCAGTGATTTTTTCTAATTCACCAATTTTATAATAATATTTTTCTTTATTATTTGTAGTTACAATCATAGAATCAAAATAAGATATTAATTTTTATGTGTCAATTAAATTTATATTAAAGCTTTTTCTATGGAAAAGAGATTTACCAAATCTTCTTATGCTTTTAATATGCTCCTCAGTCCCATAGCCTACATTATTAACGAGTTTATAATATGGATAAAATCTATCATATTTTTTAATAATGAAATCTCTAATAAATTTTGCAATAATAGAGGATAACCCTATTACTTTACATTTATCGTCCCCATGTATAACTGTTTCTTGGTAAAAACCTACATCTAACATTTTATCTTTTCCATCTACTAAAGCAGCATCAATTTTTATTCCAATATTTTCAATTGAATTTTTCATAGCAAGTAGAGTTGCATTTTTAATATTTATTAAATCTATATCTCGGTTATTTACAAAGCCAAGGCCGAATTTACAATTTTTATTAATCATATCCTCTATAATATTATTCCTTTTTTTTTCCGATAATTTTTTTGAATCTTTAATTTTACTTAAATCCAAAGACATAAAATTATCATCCAAAAGAACTGAGCAGGCTACTATTGGACCAAATAAAGCTCCTCTTCCAACCTCATCAACTCCAACAACATAGTTAAATCTATTCCTATATTGCTTTTCGATTAAAGAAAGAGAATTATTTATTTTTTTAATTTTGTAATTTCCTTTACTAATTTATCAGAAAACTTTTTAGATAATTTAACTAATGGCGACCTAATCTCATTACTACAAAGCTTTAAATGATTCATGGCAAACTTTATTGGAATAGGGTTTGTTTCAAGAAATAAAAATTCATTAATACGTTTCAACTTATTATTTATTTTTTCGCTTTTTTTAATTTCCCCAGAAATAAAATTATTATAAATATCAGAACACTCTTTAGGTAAAAGATTTGAAGTTACCGAAATGAAACCTTTTCCACCTTGTTTTAATATGGAGAAATTTAATGAGTCTTCTCCTGATAGTACTATAAATTTCTTTGGACAGTTTTTGATTATATCTTTCACTTTTTTAATAGAACCAGAGGCTTCTTTGATTCCAATAATATTTCTATTTTTTTTCACTAATTCTATAATGGTTTTAATATCTAGATCTACAACAGACCTGCCGGGTATGTTGTATAAAATGATTGGAAGCTTAGTTTTTAAAGCTATTTGGCTAAAGTGATTAAATAAACCTCTTTGTGTTGGTTTGTTATAATAAGGAACAACTTGAAGACTAGCATTAGCTCCCGCTTTTTCGGCAGCTTTGGTTAGCCGGATGGCCTCTAAGGTTGAATTTGAGCCGGTTCCAGCGATTACAGGAACTCTTCCATTCGCCTCTCTAACAGTAATTTCAATAACTTTATCATGTTCCTTGTGACTTAATGTAGGAGATTCTCCAGTTGTTCCACAGGGTACTAATCCATGAATACCGCTTTCAATTTGTCTTCTAATTAATTTTTTAAAAGTAATTTTATCAAGATTACCTTTTTTATCAAAGGGAGTTACTAATGCAGTGATACATCCATGAATATAATTCATAACTATATAATACAATACTTATTTTCTTACTAAAAGCTCGGCAATTTGAATAGCATTAAGTGCTGCCCCTTTTCTTATTTGATCACCAACAATCCAAGCCGATACACAATTACCCTTAGAATAGTCTTTCCTTATCCTGCCAATTATACAATTATCTCTATTACTTGAATCAATTGGTGTGGGAAATTGATTTTTTTTTGGATTATCAATCAGATCAATACCTGGGAACTTAATTATTTCCTTTTTAATTTTATTAATTTCTATATTTCCTTTGAATTCGATATTTAAACTTATACTGTGAGATCTAAGAACAGGAACCCTTACGGTGGTGGCGCTTAATAGAATATTTTTATCGTTTAGTATTTTTCTTGATTCATTATTAAATTTCATTTCTTCCTCGGTATAACCATTTAAATTGAAAGATCCAATTTTAGGTATGACATTAAAAGTTATATTTTTATCGAAAACTTTATTTAAACTTTTTTTATTATTAAAAAATCTCTTTGTATTTTCAAGGAGTTCATTCATACCGTTATTTCCGGCACCAGAAACTGATTGGAAACTTGTTGCTACAACTCTTTTGATTTTTTGAAGATTCAGCAGTGGCTTGATACCCATTAATGAAATTATAGTTGTGCAATTTGGATTAGCTATAATTCTACTATTAGAGCTCATTAGAGCATCTGGATTAATTTCAGGAATTATTAAGGGAATATTCTTATTAAGTCTGAAAGCTGAGCTATTATCTATAACGTATGAGCCATTATTTGAAGCAATTTTTGCAAATTTTTTGCTCACTGTTGAACCAGCTACAAAAAAAACTAAATCTAGGCCTTCTAAATTTTTTTTATTTAATCGTATTATTTTATATACCTTACTTTTAAATTTAATTTTTTTTCCTATAGATTTATTAGATGCAAAAAGTCTGATTTCAGAAAAAGAAAATCTTCTTTCTTTCACCAAATTAAGAAGTTCATGCCCAACAGCCCCAGTTATACCAACTATTCCAATTTTCATTCTAAATCATCAATTCCTCTAATATTCTCAAGTTCTTCTATATCTACTTCAGTATTAATCCAGCTCAAAATAATATTCTCAATTTTTTCTCTATCAACAGACATCAATCCCATTGTCAGTATATTCGAATCATTCCATTTTTTTGCACATATGGCAATTTCTTCATTATTACATAAGGTAGCCCTAATACCTTTGAATCTATTAGCAACAATTGTAACCCCCGTACCCGTATAACAAAAAATAATTCCGAGGTTAGCTCTTTTGTTTTGAACATCTAAGGCAATTTTTTTTGAAATTTCAACCCATGAATAATTATCATTATTAAGTCCTCCATAAAGATTAACTTTATAATGTTTTGAAATTAAAAAATTATTCACTCTTGAAACAATTTCATCATTACTATCTGCGCCTAAGGATATAGTTAATTTCTTTTTCATAATTATATTATCATATGATAATTAATTAAAATTCAAATATTTACCTGTTATTGATTTTGAATCTTTTATAATTTTTTCTGGTGTTCCAAGTGCAATTATTTTTCCACCATTTTCACCACCACCAGGTCCAAGATCTATTATGTGATCTGCAATTTTAATAATATCCATGTTATGCTCTATTATTACTACAGTATTTCCACGGTCTGTAATTATATTAAGAGTTTTTATCAGCTTTCTTAAATCATCTACATGGAGACCTACAGAGGGTTCATCAAGAATAAAAACCACATTTTTAGTATTTTTTGAAACTAAATATTTTGCAATTTTAATTCTTTGAGATTCACCTCCAGATAAAGTACTTGATGATTGACCTAATTTTAAATAACCTAACCCCACAGAAATTAAAATGTCTAAAAGTTTTACAATTTTTTCATGTTTATTAAAAAATTTTTTTGATTCATCAATTGTTAAATTTAAAATTTCGAAAATATTTTTCCCGTTGTATCTAATTTTTAAAATATTATCTTTGAACCTTTTTCCCTTACAAGCTTCACAAATAACTTCAACATCAGCTAAAAATTGCATCTCAATTATTTCTTTTCCTTCACCCTTACATACCTCGCATCTTCCGCCTTCAGTATTGAAAGAAAAACTTCCAGGCGTAAGATTTTGATTTTTGGATTCTGGTAATGCTGCCATTAATTTTCTAATTTCATCATATATCTTTATGTAACTTGCGGGATTAGATCTAGCACTTTTACCAATTGGTTCTTGGCTAATCATTACAACCTCGTTCACATTCTCCAAACCTTTTATTGATTTTATTTCACCTGCATTTTCAAAAGGTCCTCCAAAGTATTTTATGGCATTCCCATAAAAACAATCTTGTATCAAAGAGCTTTTTCCTGACCCTGAAACACCTGTTATAGCAGTAATTATATTCAAAGGTATATCACAATTTACATTCATTAAATTATTTTTTTTGGCACCTTTTATGGAGATTACTTTATTGAAATTTCTTCTTTTTAATGGGACATTAATTTTTTCTTTTCCAAATAAATACTTCGCAGTGATTGATGACTTATTTTTCTTAAGATTACTTATTTTCCCACTAAATACTACTTGTCCACCTTCTAAGCCTGCCTTCGGTCCCATTTCTACAATCCAATCAGCTTTTTTAATAATATCTAAATCATGTTCAATCAATAAAATTGTGTTATCTAAATTTTTTAAATTTTTAATTGTCTTATATAATTTTTCTACATCCATTTGGTGTAATCCTATCGAGGGTTCATCTAAAACATAAAGAGTGTCAGTTAGCTCTGAACCTAGTTGTTGAGCTAAATTAACCCTTTGAGCCTCTCCTCCTGATAAAGTTCTCGAAAGCCTTGATAAAGATAAATAATTTAAACCCACTTCCAGAAGAAAATTAAGCCTTGAGAGAATTTGTTTTAAAGGTTCATCAACTATATCTTTCATACTCTTTTCAACTTTCAAATTGGTAAAAAATTTTTGTAAATCTGAAATATTCATTTCACATAAATCTTTTATTGTTTTATTTTTGAGTTTAACTTTTGATGCTAATTCTCCGATCCTAGCACCACCACAGTCAGTACAATCAAATGGAGACCTAAATTTTGATAACAAAATTCTAATGTGCATCTTATATGATTTAGATTCAAGTCTTTTAAAAATTCCTTTGATACCTTTATAGGCTTGATCACCATTAACGATAAAATCAATTTCTTTTTTACTAAAATCTTTATATGGCTTATTTAGATCTATATTGTTTATTTCACAAAATTCTACAAATTTTCTTTTTGCCCAAGAGAGTGAAGGTCTTTCTAAAACCGAAATACAGCCTTTGTTTATAGAAAGATTTCTGTTTTGAACTATTAAGTCCATGTCTGGAAGAAGAATATTTCCGAATCCTTTGCATGTTTTACATGCACCATCAGGGCTATTGAAAGAAAATTTATTTGGAGACAAGTTTTTGAATTCCTTTAAACAACTGGGGCAACAAAACTCTTTTTTGTAATCTTGCAAAATAACTTGATCTTCTAAACTAAAAATTGTAATAATCTTGAAGTTTTCATAAGCAATTTCTAATGATTCAATAACTCTAGACTTGTTCTTGCTATTTATAGATATTGTATCAAAAAGTGGAAAGTCGATAATCTTTTCTTTACTGTCTCCCATAATAACAATTTCTTCATTTACAATATGTTCAAATATTCCAATTTTTCTTAAATCAAATTCTTTTAATTTCTTATCATTCTTTCCACAGATATGGACTTTTTTCCCATTGAAATTATTTAATAAATTTTCAAATATTTGAGAATTTGATAAATCCTCACATTTGATATTGCATTCAGGGCAATAAATATCTCCGATTTTACTAAATACAACTCGTAGATAATCATAAATTTCAGTCATTGTCCCAACAGTTGATCTAGAATTTTTAATGTTATTTCTACTTTCAATACATATTGATGGAGGCAATCCTTCCAGGCTAGAAAACTCTGGTTTATCAATTTTCTCAAGAAATTGCCTAGCATATGTTGACATTGATTCTAAATATCTTCTTCTACTTTCAGAATGTATGGTATCTAGGGCTAATGATGATTTGCCAGATCCAGATAATCCCGTGACTACTGACAACGAATACCATGGTATTTCAACGTCAACATTTTTTAAATTATTGCCAGATGCCCCTTTAAGATGAATCTTTTTCATAATAATTTTATTTTAACTATAATTTTTCATACCTTGAATTTTTTTAACAATAGAGTAATTTAAATTTATTCTATGGAATCCTATAAAACACAAGATCCTGAAGTTTATTCTATCATTAAAGATGAAATTCTTCGCCAAGAGAATGAACTCCAGATGATTGCATCTGAAAATTATGCGAGTAGAGCAGTTATGGATGCTGTGGGGTCAGTATTAACAAATAAATATGCCGAAGGATATCCTAATAAGAGATATTACGGTGGCTGTAAGCATGTCGATGAGGCTGAAGAGCTTGCCATATTAAGAGCAAAAAAACTTTTCGGTGCCGAGTCTGTTAATGTTCAACCTCATTCTGGTGCTCAAGCTAATATGGCTGTTTTTCTTGGTTTCTTAAATCCAGGTGATACAGTACTTGGAATGAGCTTAGACCATGGAGGCCATCTTTCTCATGGTTCTAAAGTTAATTTCTCTGGAAGAATCTATAGTTCGGTATTTTATGGCGTAAGAGAAGAAACTTTCTTAATTGATTATGATCAAGTAGAAGAGTTGGCGTTAAAGCATAAGCCAAAACTTATAATAGCTGGCTGGAGCTCTTACCCAAGAGATTTAGATTACAAGAGATTTCGTGAGATTGCTGATAAATCAGGATCTTTGCTTTTGGCTGATATAGCACACCCATCTGGTTTAATAGCTGCAGGATTATATTCTGATCCAATACCCCATTGTGACTTTGTTACATCAACCACGCACAAAACACTTAGAGGTCCAAGGGGTGGAATAATAATGATGAAGGAAGAACATTCAAAGATTATTAATAGTAGAGTTTTCCCTGGTACTCAAGGAGGACCCTTGATGAATTCAATAGTTGCAAAAGCAATCGCTTTCAAAGAAGCATTGGACGACTCATTCAAAGATTATCAAAAGCAGGTATTAATTAACTCAAGACGATTGGCTGAGATTTTAATGAAAAATGGTTTTAATTGTATTACTGGTGGAACAGATACACACCTCGTTTTACTGGATTTAAGAGATTCTGGTTTTACGGGCAAAGATGCTGAGAAAGCTTTATCAGATGCAGGTATTACCACAAATAAGAATGCTATACCTTTCGATCCACAACCACCTGCAATAGCCTCGGGGGTGAGGATTGGAACTCCTGGAGTGACAACTAGAGGCATGAAAGAGGAAGAAATTGATATAATTGGTGAATTAATTGTTGAAGCAATAAAGAATGGTGAAAATCAAGAAGTTTTGATTTCTTGTAAGAAAAGAGTTAATGATCTGTGTTCAAGATTTCCAATATATAAAGATTTACTTATTTGATTTGTCTAATTTAAAAGAATTTATGATAATATGAAATATGTTTTGCGATGATGAAAAATGTAAAGGCCGATATGTTGGTTCCAGAGTTATAGATTCACGTCAAAGTGCTGATAAGATGTCTATTAGAAGGAGACGAGAATGTACTGAATGTGGAAAAAGATTTACAACTCATGAAAGATTAGAAGAATTTGAATTAATTGTTATCAAAAAAGATGGTTCAACTCAGGAATATGATAAGTCTAAGATTGTCTCTGGGATGTTGAGAGCTTGTGAAAAAAGGCCAGTCAGTATTAACCAGATTGAAAACATTGTTTTTTTAATTGAAAAGAATTTAATAGATTCTGGTAAAAGAGAAGTAACAACGACTGATATTGGCGATTCTGTAATTAGACATTTATATGAAATAGATCAAGTTGCATATATAAGATTTGCTTCAGTTTATAGATCTTTTGATGATTTAAGTGAATTTTTGAGCGAATTAAATAGTATTTTAAAAAAATAATATGTTGATAGATACGCATTCACATTTAGATTTAGAAGAAGATATACCAAGTTTGTTAGAAAAATGTGAGAAAAATTTAGTTACTAAAATAATTTCCATATCTACAGATTTAGAAAGCTCAAAAAAAAATGTAGAAATTGCATCAAATTTTAAAAATATTTTTTCTAGTGTTGGATTTCATCCTGGAAGTGTTAAAAATGCGTCAAAAGATTTAAATTGTATTGAGAAGTTAGGGCTTGATGAAAATTGTAAAGCTATAGGCGAAATTGGATTAGATTACTTCTATGAGGGATATGATAAAGATCTGCAATTTGAATTCTTTGACAATCAAGTATCTATTTCTGAAAAACTTAACAAACCTTTTGTTATTCATTGTAGGCAAGCTTATAAAGATGCTATCGATTTTCTTAAATTTAAAAATCCGAAAGTTCAATTTGTTTTTCATTGCTTTACAGAAGATTATGATACTGCAAAAAAAGTATTAGATTTAGGGGGGCTAATTTCATTCACTGGGATAATAACATTTAAGAAATCTTACGATTTAAGAGAAGTGGTTAAAAAAATTCCAATTGATACTTTTATGATAGAGACAGATTCTCCATATTTATCGCCTGAACCAAACAGGGGGAAAAAGAATAATTCATCAAATTTAATATATATAGCAGAATGTATAGCAGATACTTTAAATAGACCTTTTGAAAAAACTGCTGAACAAATTAGATTAAATTCTGTTAAATTTTTTAATATATGAAAAAAAATTCTATAGCAATAACAATTGGTGATTATAATGGCATTGGACCTAAATGTGTTGAGCTCGCTTTAAAGAAATTGAATTTGAAGAAGAATAAAATTTTTGTTATAGGTGATAATGAAATTTTTGATAAATTAAAATTTCCTAAAAACGAAAATATAGAGTTAATTAACATAGGAAATAAAATCCGTTTTAATCCAGGCAAACCAACAAAATCTTCTGGCTTAGCATCTTTAAAATATATTAATGAAGCAATTAAGATGATTAAAAATAATGATGTATCAAGAATTGTCACAGCGCCTATAAGTAAAGAAGCTATACAAAAAGCGGGATCAAAATTCAAGGGACATACAGACTTATTTGAAGATAGATTTGGTTGTAATAATGTAATCATGGCTTTTTGGTCTAAAAAAATTAAAGTTTCTTTGTCTACAATTCATATTCCTATTAAAAATGTTGTCAAAGATTTAAATAATGAAAAACTTTTTACTCAATTGGAGTCTATTGACTATAATTTTACGAAAATATTGAGAAGAAAGCCAAGAATTGCATTATGTGCCATAAATCCTCATGTTTCCGAAAACGGTGCTATAGGTGATGAAGATTTAAAAATTACGGTGCCGGCTGCAAATAGGGCAAGGAAGAAAGGTATTAAGCTCCATGGACCATTTTCTGCTGATACACTTTTTTCTAAAAATAATATTAGATATTTTGATGTTTTTCATGCAATTTATCATGATCAAGGTCTGATACCTTTTAAAATGATATCTTTTGAAAAAGGCGTAAATTTTACATTAAACCTTCCTTTTATAAGGACATCTCCTGATCATGGTACGGCATATGATATAGCTTGGCATAAAAAGCCAAATTTTTTTAGTATGGTTGAGGCTATTAAATTAGCTATTAAATTATGAATTTTATATGTTTACTTTTCTAGGCTTGCCCGCTGATTCTTGTTCACCAACTATTCCTTCGCGTTCCATCATTTCAATTATATTTGCAGCCCTGTTATATCCTATTTTTAACCTTCTTTGAACCATTGAGATAGAAGCTTGTTTGGTCTGGATTACTATCTCAAGAGCCTGATCATAAAGGGGATCTTTATTAACGTTTATATCATCATTATCTATAGATTCCTCTGGAATTTTTGTTATTTCATTATTATAATCGGGAGGACTTTGGTCTTTTAAATGTGACGATATATTTTCTCTTTCTAAATCCGATATGATTGACCCTTGAATCCTAATCAAGTTATTGGGCGGCTGCAGCAGTAGCATATCCCCTTTACCCAATAATTCTTCCGCTCCTGATGAGTCTAGTATAATCCTAGAATCAGTTTTTGATGAAACTGCAAATGAAATTCTAGCTGGAAAATTTGCTTTAATTAGCCCCGCAACGACATCAGCTGATGGTCTTTGACTAGCAACTATCAAATGTATACCAGCGGCTCTTGCCATTTGCGATAATCTTGTAATCGATTCTTTTATTTCACTTGGGGCAACAAACATTAAATCTGCAAGTTCATCTATTATAATTACTATGTAAGGAAGTATATCAGTAGAAGGATTATAGTCTTGATTCTTTTGAACCTTTTCATTGTAGGAATCAATGTCACGAACACCTATATCAGATAATAGTTTATATCTAGTTTCCATTTCTTTTACAGCCCATTTTAATGCTGCCGCAGATTTTTTAGGATCAGTTACTACTGGATGAAGGAGGTGAGGAATATCTTCATATCCCGAAAGTTCAAGCATTTTGGGATCAATCATTATGAATCGTAAATCTTGAGGGGTTGCTTTGAATAGCATACTTGTGATTATACTATGCAAAAAAACACTCTTCCCCGAGCCTGTAGTACCAGCAATCATTAAATGGGGTGCTTTCTTTAAATCCATAAATTTTGGTGTACCTGATATATCTTTTCCTAATGATAAAAAAATAGGGCTATTGTCTTTCATAAAGATATCTTTTGATAAAAGCTCTTTAAGATAAACAGTCTCTCTATTATCATTTGGTACCTCGATGCCAACTACATCTTTTCCTGGAATTGGAGCAATTATTCTTACTCTTGTTGCCTTTAATGCCATTGCTAAGTCATCAGACAAAGATGCAATTTTGTTTATTTTTGTCCCTGCCTCTGGCTTATATTCGTACATAGTTATTACTGGACCAGGTTTAATTTCAGTAATTTTTCCACTAATACCGAAATTCAATAGCTTATCTTCTATCCCTTTAGCTTTTTCAATAGCAATATTTTTATCGTACGGAATTTTAGGTCCCTTTGGGTCTTCCAAAAGGTTCAAGTCTGGTAGAGTAAAATCCATATATTTCTTTTTTTTCTTTTTTTCGTCATTATCTATCGGTTCCGTTAGATCATTAAATTTTTTATCTAATATTTTATTTTCAGTAGTTTTTTGATTCTCTTTATCGATATTTATAGTAATTTCGTCATTCATTCCTAAATTATTTTCTTTTACTTTTTCTTTAATTTTCAATTTTGTCATTCTGAATATTATATTTTTTAAAATTTTAAAAATATCTTCATTTAATTGTTTTAGAGAGAAAATTAATATAAAAACATAAAAAAATGTTGTTCCTATACTTCCAGAAATATTAGTAACTAAATAAGAAGAAATTTTATATGGAATTAGTCCTATAAATTCATGATTGTCAAAAAAAGCTATATATTTTCTAAAAAGAAAAATTAATCCACTCGATGATAAAGAAAGTAAAAAAATAAAAAAAATTTTTTTTGGGAGATCTTTTTTATTATTTTTGTAGAAATAATTTAATGATTTTTTGATAAAATAAAGGGATATGAATAAACCACAAAATCCAAAAAAATAATAAAACTTTGATCCCAATAAAGAGCCATATAATCCTAAAATTGATTTTTTATCAGAAATTCCAAATACTTCTATAATAATTCCAAGGCTAATAATTAAAAAAATTAATAAAATAAAAATTACCAATAAATATATAGGTACTTGTTTAAAAAAATTAGTTAATTTCTCTTTAATCTTTATCATTTAGTTTTAGTATGAAAATAGCGAAGACTAAAAAATAAGTCAAATATAATTTTTATTAATATTATTTTTGAAGTAGAATAAAAAAAATGCTATATAATTTATTAAAACCTATAATATGGCAAATTAATCCTGAAATAGCTCATGATATTGTTATAAAACTTTTAAAAAATAATATTGTCAATTTATTTCTAAAATCAAAACCTAATGAAATACTTAAATGTAAATTAGGCAACATCGAGTTACCTTCTCCCATAGGTTTAGCGGCAGGATTCGATAAAAATTTTGAAGTATTTGATAAAATGTTTAATTTAGGATTTGGGTTTGTTGAAGCTGGAACCGTAACACCTCTACCTCAGTCAGGAAATGAGAAGCCTAGGATTTTTAGGCTTCAAGAAGATGAAGCTCTAATTAATAGATTGGGTTTCAATAATAAAGGCTTGTCAGTCATTAAAGACAATATATTGTCTAAATATAGCAGGTTCATATCTCACAAATTAGGAGCAAACATTGGTCCGAATAAAGATTCGACTAATAGAATTGGTGATTATGTAACTTGTTATAATTCCTTAGTGAAGTTTACTGACTATATAACAGTCAATATTTCATCGCCTAACACGCCTGGTCTCAGAAATTTTGAAAATAAAGAAATTGATGATCTTCTTAATGAATTAAGTAGAAATAGGCAAAATAGTAAAAGTATTTTTATTAAAATATCCCCTGACTTAGAGAGAAATGATCTTGAGGAATCTATAAATAAAATATTGAACTATGGAATGGATGGAGTTGTTCTTACAAATACTTCAATAGCAAGACCTCAATATTTACAGTCAAAATTTTCATCTGAAAAAGGTGGATTATCAGGGAAGCCACTGCAAGATAAATCTCGTGAATCAATTTCTATAGCATTTAAAATTACTCAAAATCAAATCCCTATAATAGGTGTAGGCGGTATTTTTGACCATAATGATGTGATAAATTCTTTAAAGGCAGGAGCCAGTGCCGTACAAATATATACTGGTTTAATATATAGAGGCCCAGGCATAGCTCGTAATATCAATGATGAATTAGTAAATTATTTAAGAATAAACGGACTTAAAAATATTTCAGAATTAATTGGTATTAATCATTAGTTTTTCACCATTATCAATATTGAAAATTTGACCGTTTATTTTTTTATTTTTAATAATATAATCAATAATATTTAAAATTGCCGATATTCCTTCTTCTGACTTATAATTTTTTTTATATAAGTTTTTAATTTTTTTATTATTAGGCTTTAGTACCGGCCCCAAGTTGATGGAATTCATTCTAACGCTATTTTTTAGATTTTTTGAAAATGTTCTAGTGAGCGCATCAAGCCCCATTTTAGAAATTATATAACTACTGAATTTTGTCCATTGATTCGTTAAACAAACAGCATCTCCAATATTTATAATATTCCCCGATGATTTTTTAATCATATGCTCGCTTATATGCTTAGACAAAAGAATCGGAGAAATTAAATTAATATTTAAATTTTTTAGTATTATATTATCCGAATTCTTATCCTCAATAAAAATTGATGCATTATTAATTAGTAAATCGATTGTGCCAAATTTTTTTATGCATTGATTTGAAAATTTTTTAATATTATTAATGTTATTAAAATCATATTTTATAATTTTCGAGGTTATACCATGCTCAAACAATAATTTTTTTAAATTTTTTGCATCGTTAGCACTTTGATTATAATGAATAAGTGGCTGATAGTTATTATTAGCAAGATGTATTACTATCTCTCTGCCTATTCGCTTAGCACTACCAGTTACCAGAGCTATTTTTTTATTCATATATATCAGTTGTCATTTCTTGAAAAATGTCTTCTTTTTCATTAATTTCCCAGGAAATAAGATCCTTGTATTTATTATCATAAATTGAATAAATCATATAAACCATTTCAGGCCATGCATATAATTTGTCAGTTTCAGATGCTATTGCTGGGTGATTTGGATGAGAATGATAAATTCCGATAATTGATCTACCCAAGTCTTTAGCTATTTTTTCGCCTTGAATATAGTCTTTAGGATTCAGCTCGTATCTATCAACAGCTCTTTTAGTATTTATATTCTGACATTCATGAAAATTTTCAACTTCATAGCCTGCATTTTTTCTATTTCCTATTAATATTCCACAAACTTCGTTAGGAAACCCTTTTTCACAAATTTTAATAAGTTTTTCATTTATAGTTTTTGATATTCTTACCACCACACTCCTCCGCTTAAATATCTATATCCACCATCTGGGATAACACATACAATATTTGCAACATCAGTTTTTTTGAGTTCTTCAAGAGCAGCTAAAACTACAGCTCCACCTGAATGTCCAACAAACATACCCTCAAGTTTTACTAGATCTTCCATGATTTCATATGATTTTTCAGTATTTGCCCAATAAGTTAAGTCAATACAGTTATCAGTATATATTCCAGGGATTATCGAAGTAGGGATATGCTTAAGACCCTCAAGACCATGAAGAGAGCTATCTGGTTGGACAGCAATAACTTTTATATTAGGATTTTTTTCTTTTAGAAATTTAGAGGTTCCCGTAACAGTTCCACTAGTCCCAATACCAGCTACAAAATGTGTAATATCTCCGTTCATTTGCTCCCAGATTTCTGGACCAGTAGTATTATAATGTGCTATAGGATTAGCAGGATTATTATACTGATCTGGCATAAAATATTTATCTGAATATTTTTTTGCAAGCTTTCTAGCTTCTAGTATTGCTCCATCGGAACCTTCAAATGGACTAGAAAAAATAATTTTTGCCCCGTATGCCTCAAGTGTTTTTTTTCTTTCAATGTTGATATTCTCTGGTGTTACAAGTTCCACTTTAAATCCCAGTGCTGATCCTATCATCGCATATGCTATAGCAGTATTTCCAGAAGAAGAATCCATTATAGTTTTTTTATAATTTAATTTCTTATCTTTTATTCCATTTTCAATCATGGAAAGTGCTGCACGATCTTTTATTGAGCCGCCTGGATTAAACCATTCTGCTTTTATATAAATTTTTTTATCTGGTGACAAATCCTTAAATCCAGAAAGTTTAATCATTGGAGTTTCCCCGATTATATCAACAATTGAGTCAATATTTGCGAGTTCATTTGATATTTTGCTCATTGAAATTAAATTTAACACATTCTGAGGAATGTATTAATAATTATGATAATTGATAATTGATTTAAAGAATCTGATTCCGTCTATATTATTAAATACTTTTTCGCTAACTCTTTCAGGGTGGGGCATTAACCCAACAACATTTCCTTCTTTATTAGTAACTCCAGCTATATTTAATAATGAGCCATTCGGATTAGACTTTTTTGTAATATCTCCATTTTCACTACAATATGAAAAAATTATTTGATCATTATCTTTCAAACTTTTCAATATTTTTTTATCCACATAATAGTTCCCTTCAGCATGTGCAATAGGTATTCTAATGACCTCATTACTGCTATATAAATTAGTAAATCTAGAATTGTTGTTAACCTTTAAATTTATATCTTTACATATAAATTTAAGATTTGTATTTCTAATGAGAGTTCCTGGAAGCAATTTTAGTTCAGTTAATATCTGAAAGCCATTACAAATCCCTATTATAGATCCACCTTGATTTGCAAATCTTATCAAAGCTTTAGAAATTCTACTTTGAGACGCAATTGAACCTGTCCTTAGATAATCACCATATGAAAACCCACCTGGAACAACAACGCAATCAACTTTTGAAATCGATGTTTCATTATGCCAAATTACTTTGCAATTTTGCTTTAGCACCTTACTTATTACATGAAAACAGTCACGTTCGCAGTTTGTGCCAGGAAAATTTAATATTGCAAAATTAATTTTTTTCATCATTTATTTTAAAAGTATATTTTTCAATCACTTCGTTTACTAAAAGTTTTTTACATAATTGAATAACAATTTGAGAGCATTTCTTTTTATTGGCTGCTTTTATTTTAAAAGTTATTTTTTTTCCAACTTTGAATTCTGTAGCATCTAAATTGGATATATTTTTAAGAGAATTTTCAATAGCTTCTCCTTGTGGGTCAAGAACGCTACCTATAGGCATTATATTTAAATCGATTGTAAATTTAGGCATTTTTTTTGAAAAATTTAATTAAATTATTTAGCTCCTCCATACTGTCATATCTTATTTCAACTTTACCCTTATTTCCATTACCTTTCACTTTAATGATTAAACCCATCTGGAGTTCCATTTCTTTTTTTAGATTATCTAGATACATATCATTATTATCAGAAGTATTAGAGTTTTTCTTATTTTTTTGGGTCTTTGCTATTTTTTCAATATCTCTAACACTTAGATTTTTCATAATTATTTGCTCTGCAATTTTTATTATTTCATTCTCACTACCTAGTGCTAAGAGAGCTATTGCATGACCTCTGGATATTTTTCCTTCTATTATCGAATTAAGAACCTTTTTTGGTAATTCTAATATTCGCAAGGTATTACTGATACTAGCTCTTTTTTTACCAGTGACTTTTATTAATTGTTCATTAGAAAAATTATATTTTTCTATTAAATCTTTTATAGCCATTGCAGCCTCAACTGGATTTAAGTTTTCTCTTTGAATATTTTCAACTAAAGCTAATTCAAATAGATTTTTATCATCTATATTTATTATGTTTACTGGAACTTTTTTTATTCCTGCTATTTGAGAGGCTCTCCATCTCCTTTCTCCAGCTATTATTGTAAATTTACCATCATCATTATTTTTTACAGTAATAGGCTGTAACAACCCATGCGCCTTAATAGACTCTGATAAATCCTTCAAGGATTCTTCATCAAATCTTTTCCTTGGTTGATCACTATTTGGAAGAAGGTCATTAATGAATAATTCACTATTTTTGTTTATGTTAGAAGAATTTGAACTATTGTTAGAACGAATAAGTGAATCCAATCCTTTACCAAGAGATTTTTTCAATATAAGTTCCTCCATTGTTTAATATAAGTTCTTTTGACAACTCCATATAGGATTTGGAGCCCAAACAATATTTATCATAATTAAATATACATTTTCCAAAGCTAGGGCTTTCGGCTAGCTTAACATTTTTTGGGATAATTGTTTTCATAACTTGATCTCCAAAAAAATTTTTTACTTCGTTTACAACTGTTTTGCATATATTATTTCTTGAATCAAACATTGTTAATACAAAACCTTCTATATCTAAATTTTCATTTATTCTCTCTCTAACTAGATTTATTGTTTTATTCAATTGAGCTAATCCTTCCATTGCATAAAATTCACATTGTATTGGAACTAGTATTGCATTCGAAGCTGATAAAGCATTGATCGATAATAAGCTTAGCGATGGAGGACAGTCTATAATGATAAAGTCAAAATCCTTAATATCTTCAAAATTAATATTCTTTTTTAATATGTTTTCTCTATGTTCAACATCATGTAATTCTATGTCTGCACCAGCTAATTCTGCTGTGGCAGGACATATATATATTTTTTTATTATCAGTAATTTCAATTTTTTTTATAATATTATTAATCTTTTCTTTTCCACTTAATAAATCATATGTAGTTAAATTAAGATCTTCTTTATTTATTCCTAAGCCACTTGTGGCATTGCCTTGAGGATCGAGGTCTATTATAAGAATTTTTTTACTTAACAAGGAAAGCCCAGCTGCTAAGTTAACTACAGTTGTAGTCTTTCCTACTCCACCTTTTTGATTAATGACTGCAATAACTTTTGGCATTTTTAGTATTATATAGCCAAAAATTAATATAATAAAAATATATTTTAGAAGTTTCTTGACAATTACTTGGATTGATATAAATTAATTAGCTCCACGTTTTCGTGGGTGATATTTGAAAATTTATTAGAAGATACGTGTGAGTTTTTCGAGCCAATTAAATTAAACAAAATCTTTTTATATGAAGAGTTTGATCCTGGCTCAGAGTGAACGTTGGCGGCACGCCTAACACATGCAAGTCGAGCGAAGTAGCTTGCTACTTAGCGGCGAACGGGTGAGTAATACTTGGATAATCTGCCTTTAGGACCGGGACAACTACAGGAAACTGTAGCTAATACCGGATATGACCACATTTACCAAGGTTTATGTGGTAAAAGATTTATCGCCTTTAGATGAGTCCAAGTCGCATCAGGTTGTTGGTAGGGTAATGGCCTACCAAGCCTATGACGCGTAGCAGGTCTTAGCGGATGATCTGCCACATGGGGACTGAGATACGGCCCTGACTCCTACGGGAGGCAGCAGTGAGGAATATTGGGCAATGGACGCAAGTCTGACCCAGCGATGCCGCGTGAAGGATGAAGGCCTTAGGGTTGTAAACTTCTGTCAGCAGGGAAGATAATGACGGTACCTGCAGAGGAAGCCCCGGCTAACTCCGTGCCAGCAGCCGCGGTAATACGGAGGGGGCAAACGTTACTCGGATTTACTGGGCGTAAAGGGTCCGTAGGCGGTTTTTTAAGTTAGATGTGAAAGCTTGAAGCTTAACTTCAAAATTGCATCTAAAACTGGATTACTTGATTATTGGAGAGGTTGATGGAATTACCGGTGTAGCGGTGAAATGCGTAGATATCGGTAGGAACACCAGTGGCGAAAGCGATCAACTGGCCAATTAATGACGCTGAGGGACGAAAGCGTGGGTAGCAAACAGGATTAGATACCCTGGTAGTCCACGCCCTAAACGATGAATACTAGATGTAGGATTTTTTCTGTATCGTAGCTAACGCATTAAGTATTCCGCCTGGGGAGTACGGTCGCAAGGCTGAAACTCAAAGGAATTGGCGGGGACTCGCACAAGCGGTGGAGCATGTGGTTTAATTCGATGCTAAGCGAAGAACCTTACCAGGGCTTGACATGTAAGCATAAGCTTGCGTGAAAGCGTGGAGTGAATTTGAGCTTGCTTAAATTGGTTTACACAGGTGCTGCATGGCTGTCGTCAGCTCGTGCCGTGAGGTGTCCGGTTAAGTCCGGTAACGAGCGCAACCCCTATTATCAGTTGCCATCACTTCGGGTGGGCACTCTGGTGAAACTGCTGGTTTGAAACTAGAGGAAGGAGGGGACGACGTCAAGTCATCATGGCCCTTATGTCCTGGGCTACACACATGCTACAATGGCAGATACAACGGGTTGCGAACTCGCGAGGGGGAGCTAATCTCATCAAAGTCTGTCTCAGTTCGGATTGCAGGCTGCAACTCGCCTGCATGAAGTTGGAATCGCTAGTAATCGCGGATCAGCTATGCCGCGGTGAATACGTTCCCGGGTCTTGCACACACCGCCCGTCACACCACGAAAGTCGGTCTTACCCGAAGCAGCTGGGCTAACCCTTTTGGGAGGCAGGTTTCTAAGGTAAGGTTGGTGATTGGGGTGAAGTCGTAACAAGGTAGCCGTACCGGAAGGTGCGGCTGGATCACCTCCTTAAACTGGAGTATTCCAGTGCTCGATACTTTCACGTGTCTTCTTCTAAACATTCAACTTCAGCGGGGCCTATAGCTCAGCTGGTTAGAGCGCACCCCTGATAAGGGTGAGGTCGGTGGTTCGAGTCCACCTAGGCCCATAAGATAGAGCTCTGAATTACAGGGGGGTGTAGCTCAGTTGGGAGAGCGCCTGCTTTGCAAGCAGGAGGTCGTCGGTTCGATCCCGATCACCTCCAGAACTCTCATCTTTTTGTTTATAAAACAGAGTTATTTGAAAATTTAAGAGAAGGCAATAAATATTGATTGAGATTAATTATAATTATTAATCAAAGATCCTTGGTGAAATGGATAAGTACATATGTACTTCGTAATTAAGTTACATATGGCGGATAGCGGATGCCTTGGTGATGAACGGCGATGAAGGACGTGGAAAACTGCGATAAGCTTCGGTAAGCTGTTAACAAGCGTTATAACCGGAGATTTCCGAATGGGAAAACCTAATTGAGCAAACCTCAATTATCATGTAGTGAATTCATAGCTATATGAAGCAAACGGAGGGAAGTGAAACATCTCAGTACCTCCAGGAAAATAAATCAACCGAGATTCCCAAAGTAGTGGCGAGCGAAATGGGAACAGCCTAAATTGTAGATGTGTAAGCTTGTGGGCGTTGCATTTACATGGTCGTGGGAGTTGAAGTGATTTACCACAATAAATCGACAGAGTTACAAAACAAGATATTATTTTAAATGTTTGGGAAAACATGCCATAGAAGGTGATAGCCCTGTGAATTAAAGTGTCTTGTCTCTGTTTCAATTTCCCGAGTAGAACGGAACACGTGAAATTCTGTTTGAATCTGGGAGGACCACCTTCCAAGGCTAAATACGTGTCATCATCCGATAGTGGACTAGTACCGTGAGGGAAAGGTGAAAAGAACCCCTGTTAGGGGAGTGAAATAGAATCTGAAACTGTCTGCCAACAAGCGGTAGGAGGGCTATGTTTGAGTTTACTCAAAAATGCCTGACTGCGTACCTTTTGCATAATGGGCCAGGGACTTATCTTCATTAGCAAGATTAAGCCGATAGGTGTAGTCGTAGCGAAAGCGAGTCTTAATAGGGCGTTAGTTAATGGAGTTAGACCCGAAGCGGGACGATCTAGCCATGGGCAGGGTGAAGCATCAGGAAACTGATGTGGAGGCCCGAACCATTGAAGGGTGAAAACTTCTTGGATGACCTGTGGTTAGGAGTGAAAGGCTAATCAAGTTCCGTGATAGCTGGTTCTCCCCGAAATATATTTAGGTATAGCCTCATGCGTTCTCCTCTGGGGGTAGAGCACTGATTGGACTAGGGGGTCGAAAGACTTACCAAACCCTATCAAACTCCGAATACCAGAGATAGTAGCATGGGAGTCAGTCTATGGGTGCTAAGGTCCATAGACGAAAGGGAAACAACCCAGATCGCAATCTAAGGTCCCCAAATCTAGACTAAGTGGTTAAGGACGTGAGTTTTCATAGACAGCCAGGAGGTAGGCTTAGAAGCAGCCATCCTTTAAAGATAGAGTAACATCTCACTGGTCGATGAGAATTTGCACCGAAAATGAATCGGGGCTAAGTCTAGTACCGAAGATGCGGATTGTATGTTTACATACAGTGGTAGGGGAGCGTTCTTAATGGAATGAAGCATTACCGTAAGGAGATGTGGACTATTAAGAAGTGAGAATCCTGGCATGAGTAGCGATAAAAGTGGTGAGAATCCACTTCACCGTAAGCGTAAGGGTTCCTGGGCAAGGCTCGTCCTCCCAGGGTTAGTCGGGACCTAAGGCGAGGCCGAAAGGCGTAGTCGATGGAAAACAGGTTAATATTCCTGTACCACCTGTTAGGAGTGATGGGGTGACGGAGAAGGATAGATCATCCGTGTTTTGGATTACACGGTTCAAGCTCGTAGGATTAAGAAATTGGCAAATCCGTTTCTTTTTAAGTCCGAGAAGTGAGTACGAGAGGCCCTAGGCCTCATAAAGTGATTGATTCCATGCTTCCTAGAAAAACCTCTAAATTTTGATTAACAGGTGCTCGTACTGTAAACGGACACACGTACGCGGGTAGAGTATACCAAGGTGTTTGAGATAATTATGGCCAAGGAACTCGGCAAAATAGCTCCGTAACTTCGGGATAAGGAGTACCTATATTAGGTGAAGAATCTTGCATTTGGAGCTGAAATAGGTGTCACTGAAATGATGGAAGCGACTGTTTACCAAAAACACAGGCCTGTGCTAACCCGCAAGGGGATGTATACGGGCTGACGCCTGCCCGGTGCTGGACGGTTAAGGGGATGGGTTATCCTTCGGGAGAAGCTTAGAACCGAAGCCCCAGTAAACGGCGGCCGTAACTATAACGGTCCTAAGGTAGCGAAATTCCTTGTCGTCTAATTAGCGACCCGCATGAATGGCGTAACGACTTCTGTACTGTCTCGGCCATAATCTCAGCGAAATTGTAGTGCTGGTGAAGATGCCAGCTTCCCGTTGTGGGACGGAAAGACCCCGTGCACCTTTACTATAACCTAGCACTGGATTTTGATGTTAAATGCGTAGGATAGGTGGGAGACTTTGAAGGTTCAATTTTGGTTGGGCTGGAGTCATTGGTGAAATACCACCCTTTTGATGTTAGGATTCTAACTTTAATCCGTTATCCGGATTGAGGACAATGTTAGGCGGGTAGTTTGACTGGGGCGGTTGACTCCTAAAGAGTAACGGAGTCGCTCAAAGGTTCTCTCAGCCTGATTGGAAACCAGGCGTCGAGTGTAATGGCACAAGAGAGCTTGACTGTGAGATTGACAAATCGAGCAGGTACGAAAGTAGGACATAGTGACCCGGTGGCTTCCATGTGGGAGGGCCATCGATCATCGGATAAAAGGTACGCCGGGGATAACAGATTAATCGCGCCCAAGAGTTCACATCGACGGCGCGGATTGATACCTCGATGTCGGCTCATCGCATCCCGGGGCTGTAGAAGGTCCCAAGGGTTGAGCTGTTCGCTCATTAAAGCGGTACGCGAGCTGGGTTCAGAACGTCGTGAGACAGTTCGGTCCCTATCTACAACGGGCGAAGGAGAATTGAGAGGGGTTGCTCATAGTACGAGAGGACCTGAGTGAACAAACCTCTAGTGTACCAGTTGTAGTGCCAACTGCATTGCTGGGTAGCTACGTTTGGAAAGGATAACCGCTGAAAGCATCTTAAGTGGGAAACCTGCCTCGAGATTATTTCTCCCGAACCATTAGGTTCCTTAAGACCACTCGAAGACTACGAGTTTGATAGGCACAGTGTGTAAGTTTCGTAAGAAATTCAGCTAATGTGTACTAATCGGTCGTGAGCCTTAATTACGAAGTATGTAAATACTTATTCATTTTTTATTATTGCCTTCTTTTAAATTTTTAGATAGCTAGAAATCTCTTAATTAATTTTACTTTTTATCTTTAAGATTTTCATCTAAGACTCTTAAAATATTTTGGCCTAAGAATTTATCAATGATTTTTGATTTTATTTTATTTTTTTTTAGCATATCACTAATTTTCTCAAAATCTGATGGCTTTCTGATTTCATTAGGGAAATCTTTTATTGGAGCTCCATCGATGTCAGATCCCAGGCTAATATGATCCTCGCCACAAATATTTAATATATTTTTAAAGTGTGGAAGAATATCTGAAATAGAAACATTTTTTTTTGATGAAATAAATCTGTTATATAAAACTATACCAATAACACCACCAAGATCTGAGATATTTTTTAATTGTTTATTACTCAAATTTCTTTCATGCCTTCTAATTTTTTTACAATTTGAATGAGTGGCTATTGGTATTAATTTCGTTTCTTTTATAGCTCTTTTAAAACTGTTTTCTGATAAGTGTGAAAGATCTAAAGATATACCTAAGTCATTCATTTTATTAATTAATTTAATCCCTTCTTCCTTTAAAGGACCATCTTTTGAAACACCAAATGCATATTTATTTTCGTCATTCCATGTCAGACCGATCGTTCTAACACCTTTTTCATAGAAGATATTTAAATCTTTAATTTTTTTTATAGGCTCAGCACCTTCCATTAAAAAATAAAGACCAATTCTTTTTTTATTAATTTTTTTTAATGATTTAAAATTTTTTAAATGATAAAAGTTTTTATATTTTTTAAAAATACTTTCATAGAGTTTTATTTGTTTTATTGCTTCATCGTAATGTGAATCTTTTCTTCTATGCGAAACAAAAATAGTAGAGAATATAATATTTATTTTTGAATTAACTAATGATTCATATGAGATCATTAGGTTCTCGATATTTTCTTCAAATAGTCGTCTGTTAGCTCTTACAGAATAAGCTATATCCTGATGACAATCTACTAATATTGAATTTTTATTCACTAAAATATTATAACAAAGTTAAAATTATAATAGAGATTTAAGTGTTTCGCCCATCTCCGCTGGACTTGGTGACACTTTTATACCAACAGACTCGAGAACATTTTTCTTCTCTTCAGCTGAGCCAGAACTTCCAGATACGATTGCACCCGCATGGCCCATTCTTTTTCCTTTAGGAGCTGTTGCTCCGGCAATAAATGCTGCAACAGGTTTTTTAAAATTATCTTTTATCCAATGAGCAGCTTCTTGTTCGGCGCTACCACCAATTTCGCCAATCATTATAACTCCCTCAGTCTTAGGGTCATTATTAAAAAGCTCTAAGATATCTATAAAAGTAGATCCAATAATAGGATCTCCACCAATCCCAACACAGCTAGATTGTCCAATTCCTAGTTGAGTTAATTGCCAAACAGCTTCATAAGTAAGTGTTCCACTTTTAGAAATAATTCCAATATTTCCTTCTTTATGAATATATCCAGGCATAATTCCAACTTTTGCTTCTCCTGGCGTAATAACTCCAGGACAATTTGGACCAATCAGTGTTGATGATGATGCATCTACAACTTTTTTAACACTAACCATATCATTAGTGGGTATTCCTTCAGTTATACAAATTATAAGCTCAACGCCTGCATCGGTTGCCTCTAGAATTGCATCAGGTGCAAAAGCGGCTGGCACAAAAATAAGGCTAGTATTGGCTCCTTTGGCTTTACGAGCATCAACTACCGAATCAAATACCTCAAAACCCTCTACCTCTGTTCCACCTTTTCCAGGTGTAACACCACCAACAACATTAGTTCCATATTCTCTGCATTGAGTTGCATGAAAGAGGCCTTGGCTTCCTGTTATACCCTGAACTATTAATTTTGTGTCGTTGTTAACTAAAATACTCATGGGAATTTTGGAAATAAATATTATCACACATCTAAAAATAATCAAAATATATAAAAATATTTTTTTACTGATAAACTATACTGAAATTAGAATATTAGGAGATTAAATTTGAAAATTGCAATAATAGGTGGAAGTGGTCTTTATGATATAGATAATCCCTCTGAAGCAGAGGAGCAGAACATAGTAACTCCTTGGGGTGAAACCTCATCGTCAATACTCAAAACCAAAAGTGGTGAGAATGAAATTTTCTTTCTATCTCGACATGGCAGAGGGCATCTTATTTCCCCATCTGAAATAAATTATAGAGCTAATATTTATGCACTTAAATTTCTGGGAGTTGATTGGATTATATCTGTTTCTGCGGTTGGAAGTTTAAAAGAAGAGATAGTTCCTGGAATGATTGTCTTACCTGATCAGTTTATTGATTTTACTAAACAAAGAAAATCTACTTTCTTTGATGAAGGAATAGTTGCGCATGTTTCAATGGCTAAGCCCATAAGTGAGAAATTATCATTTCATTTAGCAGATGCTTGTAAGCTTTTAGACATAAATTTTAAAATGGGTGGAACTTATGTGTGCATAGAGGGTCCTCAATTTTCATCTTTAGCTGAAAGCAATTTCTATAGATCCTTAGGGGCAGATGTTATCGGAATGACAAATATGCCCGAAGCTAAGCTAGCAAGGGAAGCAGAAATCTGCTATTCAACATTAGCCTTGAGTACCGATTATGATTGTTGGCATGAAGAGCACGAGTCTGTTACAGTTGATCAAGTTATTGATACCATGAACAATAATATCTCAAATGCAAAACAAGTTCTTAAAACTGCTACAGATGATTTTGATTTAGTTAAAGATTCATATATAGAGAACGCTCTTAAAGGATCTATAATATCTTCATTAGATTCCATAAAAGAGGATTCTTTAGAAAAATTATCTGCGATTATTAGAAAATATCTTTTATCATAAATTAATGGAGGTTGTATTATGTCTATAATAGTAGTTGGCTCAACTGCATTTGATGATATTGAAACACCAAAAGGTAAAAGAGACAGAATAATCGGCGGCTCATGTATTTATTTTTCATTGGCCGCTTGTTTCAGATCAAACCCCAGAATTGTATCAGTTGTTGGAAAGGATTTTTCAAAAAATTTTTTTAAAGAACTTAATAAGAAAGGTATAGATACTTCAGGTCTACTTGTAAAGGATGGCAAAACTTTCTCTTGGGGTGGAAAATATAAATCAATTTCTGAAGATCCAGAGACAAAGTTCACAAACTTGAATGTTTTTGAAAATTTCCTTCCAATCATTCCAACTTCTTATAAATTAAAAAATAAAATAGTTTTTTTGGCTAATATTGATCCTGATTTACAGAATAAAGTTTTGGACAGTTTAGATTCAAAAAAATTTATAGGAATGGATACTATGAATTTCTGGATTAATTCAAAAAGAAAATCCCTTGATAGGGCTTTTGAAAGAATTAATTTATTGACTATAAATGAATTAGAATTAGGTTTGATAACAAAAAAGAAATCACTGGAAAAATCTTTAGAATATATTTTTAATAGGTATCCTATTAAATTTTTAGTTGTTAAAAAAGGAAGTTCTGGATCTCTTCTTGCAACACGTAATAGTTTGAATTGGATTCCATGTTATCCATTTGCAAAAATGATAGACCCTACTGGAGCTGGTGATAGTTTTGCTGGAGGATTATTTAGTTTTTTAAATAATGTAAATTCTTTTGATAAAAAAAATATTCTTTTGGGTATGATTTACGGGAGTGCAATTGCTTCTTTTACTATTGAAAGTTTTGGAACTAATAAAATATTTAATTTGTCTAAGAAGGAAATTGATAATAGATATAAGTTATTAAAAAAAATTGCTAAGATTATTTAGTTTCGGCGTCATTAGTAGTCGCTTTAACATACAACATTTTTAGATTTGATAAAGTTTCATCTATTACTTTTGACTCACTATCAGTTAGATTACCTATTGTTTTTTGTTTAAGTGTATCAAGTATATCAATTAAATCTTTTGCTCTATTCAAATCAGTCTCAATTTTTCCTGTACTTGGGTCAGGAGCTAAACCAAGGTGAATTGTAGCATTTACCGCATATGATAAAACTATATTCGAAAAATCCATTATTGATTGATTTGAAGACATAACAATATTTTAATACTTAAATTATAAATTTTCCAGAATAGTTTCTGCAATTTTAGTAAATGCTTTTGAAGTTTCAGATTCTGGGTTTGAATAAACTATGGGTTGACCACTATCTCCACCTTTTCGAATTTCAGGATCAATGGGTATTTCACCCAAAAATGGTACACTAAACTTTTCAGCAATTGCTTTTCCACCACCTCTGCCAAAGATATCTATAATTTTATCTCCATCTTGAAGGTAGCTCATATTCTCTACAATACCTAAAACTGGGACATCTAGTTTTTTAAACATTTGGATACCTCTTTTAACATCTAATAGAGCTACATCCTGAGGAGTTGTTACTATCACGCCACCTGATAGTGGGACAGTCTGGATTAATGATAAATGTGCATCACCTGTACCGGGCGGTAAATCAACAACTAAATTATCGACACCTTCCCATTCAACATCTTCTATAAATTGTTTAATTGCACCATGAACCATAGGGCCTCTCCAAATAACTGTATCTTCTTCTCCAAGAAGGAAGCCTATAGACATCATTTTTATATTGAATTTTTCAATTGGGATTATTTTTTCATCTTTTGTGGCCATAGGTTTAGTGTTGATACCACACATCATAGGTATGCTTGGGCCCCATATATCTGCATCCATTAACCCAATATTTTTTATTTTCTTAGAAAAAGCAATGGCTAAATTAATTGCTACAGTAGATTTACCAACGCCACCTTTACCACTTGCAACTGCTAGATATTTATCAATTTTTGGCAGTTTTATATTTTGAGAATTATCTGGAGGTGATTGACCGTTAGCCTTTTTAAAAACTGAGAATTCAAATTCTGGTAAATCAAAACCTTCGCGAGAGAAAGCATTATTGATAGCCACTGCAATTTTTTTTGCAACCTCTTCATCTTCTTTGGGCAGTTCAATATAAATTAAGGTTTTATTTTCAATAAAATCAACATTTTTTATAATTCCAAAAGAAACAATATCTCTTGTAAAACCAGGAAAATTTACATCTTTCAGAATTGTTAAAACTTTTTCTTTATCAAGCATATCTTTACATGCCGAGCTTTTGCTTGGCTTCATCGCTCATCATATTTGGATTCCATGGAGGATCCCATACGATCTCTATTAAAACATTTTTTGCACCTAAAGCATAAAGCACATTCTCTGCCTGTTTAGAAATTGCACTTCCCATAGAGCAGCCAGGGGTAGTAAGTGTCATTTTGATGCTGATATTGTTATCAGCTGTTTCAACAGAATATATTAGTCCAAGATCAACAATACTCACAGGGAGCTCTGGATCCATTACATTCTTTAAAGCATCAAATACTGTCTCTTGAGTAAAAACAAAATCTGACTTGTCTGTATCTTTTTTGAAATTTGTCATTTTAACTTCGTTTTGACCGGAATCAGTATTTTCGTTAATGTTTTTCTTAAATATTATTTTTTTCATAATGACCTTAGTATACATAATAAAAATACAGATTCACTTTTATAGTATTTCACGGATAATTATTATATATTAGGTTTAAAGATGAGAAGAAATACAAGATGTTTTAATTTGGGAAAAGTAAATATTGGATCTGATCATCCTATTTCAGTTCAATCAATGACAAAGACCGATACAAGGGATATTGAAAAAACTGTTGAACAGATCAATGAATTACAAATGGCTGGCTGTGATATAATTAGATGTGCAGTACCTAATATTGATGCTGCAAAATCACTGAAAGGCATAATTTTAAAAACAAAATTGCCCATAGTAGCAGACATACACTTTGAATATAGGTTAGCGCTTGAGGCTATTAAGTCCGGCGTTCATGGTTTAAGAATAAATCCAGGAAATATTGGACAAAAAAAAAGAATAATATCAGTGGTTCAATCAGCAAAAGATTCTAATATACCAATTAGAATAGGAGTTAACTCTGGTTCTCTTGAAAAAGATTTACTTGAAAAATACGGCTATCCTTCTGCAGATGCGCTTGTTGAAAGTGCAGAGAGACATCTATCAATATTAGATGAGTTGGATTTCAAAAATGTTAAGGTTTCCGTTAAATCAAGTAATGTAAATATAATGATTGATGCTTATAGAAAACTTGCAAAAAAAACTGATGTTCCATTTCATTTAGGTGTTACCGAGTCTGGCACATATGAGATTGGATCTGTAAAATCCTCAATTGGTATTGGTAGTTTAATATCTGAAGGCATTGGAGATACAATTAGAGTTTCGTTAACGGATGATCCTGTAAAAGAAGTAAAAATGGGAAAGAATATATTAAAAGCATTGGGCCATTTTGAGAATGGAATTGAGTTAATAACTTGCCCAGGTTGTGGAAGACTTGAAATTGATCTGCAGTCTTTAGTAGAAGATGTAGAAAAAAGAATTGAAAAAATTAAAATTAAAAAAACTTTAAAAGTATCGATACTTGGCTGTGTTGTAAATGGACCAGGGGAAGCCTTAGGTTCTGACATTGGTATAGCAGGTGGAAGAGGTAAGGGGCAAATCTATAAAAATGGAAAAATTTATAAATCTTGTAAGGAATCTGAAATAGTAGATATTCTTGTTGAAGAGATAGAAAAAATTAACTTATGAGGCTCTCTGTTTGAAATTATCACAATATTTATTAGCAACATTAAAAGAGGCTCCAAATGATGCCGAGACAGCCAGTCATAAATTAATGATTAGGGCTGGTATGATCAGAAAAGTTGCTGCAGGTATTTATAATTTCTTACCAATAGGGTTAAAAGTTTTAAGAAAAGTTGAAAATATTATTAGAGAAGAAATGAATTCCGCGGGAGCAATTGAAGTTATGATGCCTTTTGTTACGCCCGCGGATTTATGGGAAAAGAGCGGGAGGTGGAATATTTATGGAAAAGAGCTTTTGAGATTCAAAGATAGAGCTGATAGAGATTTTTGTCTTGGCCCAACCCATGAAGAGGTCATAACCGATTTAGTCGATAAGGAAATAAAGTCGTATAAAAATCTACCAATAACAATTTATCAGATTCAACCAAAATTTAGAGATGAAATAAGACCTAGATTTGGAGTAATGAGGGCTCGAGAATTTATTATGAAAGATGCTTATAGTTTTGACATAGACGAAAATTCAGCAGACTTATCTTATAAAAAAATGTTTGAAGCATATAATAGAATTTTTGAAAGATGTGGCTTGGAATTTCGAGCAGTTGAGGCAGATTCTGGAAATATCGGCGGAAGTTTTTCTCATGAATTTATGGTTTTGGCAGAAACAGGTGAGGATTTAATAATGGTTTGTGATGAATGTGATTATGCGTCGAATATTGAAACTACTCCTGTTGTTTTTACTCAAGATGATTTAAATCTAAAAAAACATGAAAATAATAGGGGTGCTGGTCAAGAAATGCCAGAAAATAAAATTGAAAAAATTTCTACTCCCTCATGTATTACTGTAAAAGAAGTATCAGATTTTTTAAAGATTAAAATTAATAAAATTGTAAAAACTATGATTCTATCCACAAATCAAGGAATCGAAGCAGTTTTAATAAGAGGCGATCACGAACTTAGTTTGACAAAATATAAAAAAAATAGAGATTTAGAGTTTGCAGATCTAGCTACAGATGAAGAAATTTCAAAAATTAATACTGCAAAAGGATTTAGCGGTCCAGTTAATCTGAACATAAACATTTTTGCCGATAATGAATTAAGAAATATGACCTCCTTTGTTACTGGATCAAATGAGAAAGACTTTCATTTACTAAATGTAAATCATGAAAAAGATTTTAAAATTGAAGGCTTTTTAGATTGTAGACAATCCGTTGATGGAGATGTTTGTCCTGGGTACCCAGATTTTACTTTAAGGTCAACTAGGGGAATAGAGGTAGGCCATGTTTTTAAGCTTGGCACAAAATATAGTGATTCTATGAAAGCTGGTTTTACTGATAAAAATGGAAATGATATCAATTTTTATATGGGTTGCTATGGTATTGGAGTTGGTAGAGTTGTTGCGGCAGCTATTGAGCAAAATAATGACAAGCAAGGAATAAGGCTACCTAGTAATTTGGCTCCTTTTGAAGTCATAGTAATTCCTACTGATACAAAAAATGAAAAAGTTATGAATATAGCAATTAAAATTTATCATAATTTCTTGAAAAATGGATATGATGTAGCTTTAGATGACAGAACAGATAGCGCAGGAATCAAATTTAAAGATTCTGAATTATTAGGGATACCTATACAAATAACAATTGGTCCTAAATCTTTAGAGAAAGACATTGTTGAATTTAAAGAAAGAGTTAATATGAAAAAAAATGAATTTAAAATGGATGATATTGAGGGTTTACTAAATCTTGCAAATGAAAAAATTAGATAAACTAATATTGGCGATTGATTCGGATAATTTTAATGATATTCAAAATTTGATAAATGAACTATGTCCACCTATTAAGATTGTTAAAATTGGTCCAATTTCTTTTTTAAATAATTATCAAAAAATAATTGAATTCATTAATGAAAAAAATATATCAATTATGTTTGATTTTAAGTTTTTCGATATACCTAATACTATGAGTTCTAGCATAAATTTTATGTTTTTTAATAATATTAAAATTTTTACAATTCATGCTCTTTCTGGGGAAAAAGCCATAACAGAAGTAAAAAAAAATCTTGTTAGTAAAGAGCAAGAGTTAGAACAAAAGTCACCAAAAATGTTTGCTGTTACAGTACTTACTAGTTTTGATCAGAATGATTTGGATTCTCTTAATTTTAAAGGAGATATATCAGATAATGTCCTAAATCTGGCGGAGAAATCTATAAAATCTGGTGTAGATGGTTTGGTTTGTTCTGGAGATGAGATTGGTTTGATCAGGAAAAATTTTGGCCACGATGTAGAAATTCTAGTTCCTGGAGTTAGATTTAATACTCAATTGAATGATCAATCAAGAGTAATTTCTCCAAGAGAGGCTATTGATTTAGGTGCAAACTATATTGTTCTTGGAAGAACAGTAACCGATAGTCCTGATATGAAGAAACAATTAGATGATATAATTAAAACTTTAGACTGATTGAACATATGGAGGTATAAAGATGCCAATAAATAAAGATCTAATTGGATATGAGACAAAAAAAGTTGAAACACTTATACTGAGAGAAAAAGTAATAGAATATTTATCAGCGATAAATTCAACCAATAATTATTATTCTTTAAATAATGTTGGACCACCTATATTTAATGTTGTTCAAGAAATATCTCTTCTAGAATCAATCTGGAAAATGCCAGAACTTTATGGGTCAAAAGAAGAAATGGAGCAAAGTGTTCTAATGCTGGTACACGGCGAGCAGAATATGGTTTTTAATAAATTGTTATCTTTTAATATTAAAGTTATTTCTCAAGCAAAAATTGATTCAATTGTTCAAAAAGGGTCTAATTATATTTTAAAGCTTAGCGTAACTCATTTAGATGATAACAATAATCAATTGGGAAGCTCTTGCTGGACATTGTTTATTAGGGCTGCTGAATCCGATATTGTTAAAACAGAAAAGCCCAAAAATATACAAAAAAAACAGCCCCCTCAAACTGATGTGAGGATACCAATAAATTCAAAATCTTTTGAAATAGGGGATGATATTACTTATAAGTATTCAAAAGCATCTAATGATTTTAATCCTATACATATTGACGAGGATACTGCAAAAAAAGCAGGACTTTCGGGAATTATAGTTCATGGTCTATGTACAATGGCAATGACAATGGAAAAGCTTATTAGTATGAATATCTCAGATGATCCATCAAGGCTAAAGTCAATTTCATTAAGATTTTCAAGCCCGGTCTATCCAGGAGATAAATTAACTGTAAAAACTTTTGATGGTGATGAAAAAAATAAATTTAATTTTGAAGTTGAAAATCAATCAAATATTAAAGTTATTAAAAATGGATCTTTCGAGGTTATTGGCTAGCGCTAATTTTATCTGAATAAAAATCTATTTCTTTTATTTCTTGATCTATATATTTTTTTAAGTCAAATAATCCTTCCGAGGTATATGATGAAATACATTGTTTTGGAAACATTTTTTTTAAAATTTCTTTTTTATCAATTTGAATTAAATCAATTTTATTAAAAACTATAATCTTTTTAGTATATTGAAGGCCTGCAATGTCTAGCGTATTTTCAACAGATGAAATTTTTTCTTCATAGTTGTTATCATTTGCATCGACAACATGAATAAGAACATCTGATTGGCCAATTTCCTCCAATGTAGCCCTAAAAGAGGAAATCAAATCTTTTGGTAGATCAGTTATGAATCCAACAGTATCACTTAATAAAATTTGTGTATCCTCAGACAAATAGGTCTTTCTTGTTGTTGGATTTAATGTTGAAAAAGCTTTTGTACTTTCAACGACATTTGATTTTGTCAGTTTATTAAAGAGTGTAGATTTTCCAGCACAAGTATATCCTACGAGCGTGGCACTGATAAGTTGATTTCTAAGTCTTTGAGTTCTGTTTAGTCCTCTTCTTCTGCTTAAATTATCAATTTGTTTTTCAAGTTCATTTATTCTTTTTCTTAAATATCTTCTTCTTTGTTCAAGCTTTTTCTCACCAGGCCCTTTAGATCTTATCCCACCTGCAATTTGAGAAAATCCTTTTCCAAGTCCTATTAATCTTGGAAGTTCATATTTTAGTTTTGCTAACTCTATTTGAGTATGAGCTTCTTTAGACTTTGCATTCTTTTCAAAAATTTCCAAAATCAATTCTGTTCTATCACTTATTTTGATGTTAGTCATAGATGAAATCTTTTTTGACTGGTGTGGAAGTAATTCTTTATTAAAGATTATTTTATTTGCGTTATAAAACTTAGCTTCTAATAAAATGTCTTTTAGAACCCCTTTTCCTATCATGGTTGAAGCATCAAATCCTTTTCTTAGTTGTTGTTTAGAGCCAACAATGGATTTATTTAAAGAAATACAAAGTTCTCTGAGCTCATCTTTAGAATGTTTTAGGTCTGTAGAATCTATATTTGAAACATTAACTAAATAAACTCTTTCAGAATCATACTTGTTTTCAACTAACTTAATTTTTTCACGCTTAATATTATTAAAATTTTGCCAGAAAGGGGAGCTATTAAGCTTATTTATATCGTCATACTTTTCTGATAGCCATAATTTTTTGTTGTGAGACTTTGCTTTATATACAACCTCATAATTTGAATTAAGTGAGTTTTTTATTAATAAAAAATTATTTAGTTTGGAATTAATAAGTGAAACTTTATCTCTCTTTTCAAATGCATCTTGTTTTTTCGTAATGAAAATTAATCTTTTCTGAGATGGACTAGATTTTATTGATTCGTTGCTAAAATAATCTTCAATCATCCAGGGAGAGCCAATAAAAATCATTGAAACTTTACCGCGACGATTAACAATTAAGTTAAATTCTTTATCTATTAAATCATTACAATTCACTAAATGTCGTTGGAATTCTTTTGATATTAAATCATTATTTAATATTCTCTTTTTAAATAATGACAAAAGTAACTTTTTTTCACTACTTTTTAAACCTTTTGTATTGCCGTGGATAGATGCTATGAGGCTTCCCCTAAAAGTTTTATTTTAAAACCAAATCTCTTTTCAAATTTTTTATCATTTTTATATTTCACACTTGAGACTGTCTCTATTTCTTTCTCATCAGTAAGCTCTTTAGCGTTACCATAAAATATCTTCTCATTAATTTTAATTTCCGCAACATTTTTATTTAGAAGATTTTTATACCACCTAGATTCTTTATTTCTTCTTGTTATAAAGAAATTTCCATCGATATAAACAACTTTGAGCTTAATAGTACTTTTCTTTAAAGTGCTTATTGAAAAAGTTGAAACGTCAGTAATGAATGTAGAAGGGGATGTAATATCTAATACCATGCTTATATATGTATAATATAACATATATGACCAAAGGTGAAAAAATACAATTTTGTTTAGATCCGTTTCGAAATTATCTCTCTGAATTTTTTGATATGACTACAATAAGCAAAGTTGATATAAAACTTTTAGCGGATATTGATTCTGACGAGTTATCATTTTTATTTACTAAAAAAAAGAAAGGTTTATTAATATTTAAGAATAAGAATGAAATTAATTTTTTAGGTATAACAATTAGCGAAAATAATAAAAGGATTTTAAGAAAAATTCTTGGGTTAACTTATGATAAAGATTCCTATTATGATAATACTCACAATAGAATTGATATAATAGAAATTAATATTACTATAAAATCATGGTTAGAAAAGCAAATAGCTTAATGATACTAAGCCAATAATTGAAAAGACAAACAAGAAAATTCCTATAATATAAGGAATTGCCGGTTTTTGATAGTCCTCTAATTTTAATTGGGAAATGATCTCTAAAACCTTTTCACGATTTAACATGTAAATATTATAATTTAAGAGAAATTATTTTAAAGAGATTTATTCTTAATGTGTTAATATCTTTAATTATAATTTATTATTTGGAGTTTTATTATGAAAGTATCTATAACAACACCAGTATGGGGATGTTCGACTGAGAATTTAATTGCAATTGCAAAAATGGCTGAGGATTCTGGAATTTATGCGATATTGTCCCCGGAAGTTCCACCATACAGCGGTCTATCTAATGCTAGTTTAATGGCAAACCATACCTCAAATACACTAGTGGGCACTTGGATTGCAAATATATATTTAAGACACCCTGTTTTGTGTGCTGCAGAATCAATGACTATTCAAGAGTTCAGTAACGATAGATTATTGCTAGGTCTAGGTGTTTCACATAAGCCTGTAAATTCTAGACTAGGTATTGAGATGGGAGATCCAATCGATACTATGAGAAATTATGTAAATTCTGTTAGATCTTACGTTGATGGGACTTCAGAGCAAATAAGTTTGAAGAGGAAAATATCTCAATTTCCAATTTATATTGCAGGCTTAACTGAGAGGACTGCAGAGTTAGCTGGCGAGGTTGCTGATGGATTAATGCCATATTTGGCTAGTACTAGTCATTTGAAAAAACTATCTGATTCTGTTAAAAAAGGAAGAGAATCCTCAAGTTTAACATCAGATTTTTGCTTGACTGCAGGCCTGCCATCATTCATTTCAGATGATGAAGATTTAGCAACTGACTCCGCTATCAAGGGTCTTTCTGGATATGCTAGGCTACCTTATTATCAGAGAGTTCTGGATCTTAGTGGATATGGAGAGATTGTCTCCAAGATTAAAGATGGAACTAACCCCGCCGAAGCATTAACAGCAGAATTGGTGAACGATTTAGCCTTAGTAGGATCAGTAAAAAAATGTTCTGAAACATTATCTAGATTTATAGAGGCAGGAGCGGATATGCCAATTATAACTCCAAATGCTGTTGGTAAGCAGAGCCCCTTAGAAGTTATGCAGAATATTTTAGATGTAGTTAGTTCTTAAGAAGTCTAATAACTTTTCCATTAATTGTTTTTTCAATTTTAGAGACAATTTTGATTTCTTTTGGCCTTTTGTACTCAGCCAGCTCAGAATTAATCATTTTACTAATAATTTTTATTGGATTTTTTATTCTATTTTTTTTTAAAACAACCCTTAAAGATGTAATTTCTTTTTGATTGTTAATTTTTTTTATACATAGTGCTGATTCATCAACGAAATTTATAGAGTCAGCAATCTCTTCGATTTCTTTTGGTGAGATTCTAAAGCCTAGAACATTTATTATTTCATCTTTTCGAGATTGAAACCATAAATAACCTCTGTTGTCTAATTTAAATATATCACCAGTTAAAAATAAATTATTTTTGAATTTTCTCTTAGTCTCCCATGGATCTCTCCAATACTTAATCATTAGTCCAGGATCTTTGGCCTCAACAACTAGTTCACCTACCGAGTTATTTGAAATTTTATTATATTTTTTATCTACTAAAAATGCATTATGTCCTGGCTGAACTTTACCGCAAGAGCCAGGTACAATTTTTTTCATTGGATTATTCGATATAAAATAACTAATTTCACTCATACCTAAACCCTCATATATATACTTATTTAATTTCTTTTTCCATTCAACAATTATTTCTTTCTTAAGATGTTCGCCAGCACAGAGAAAATTTTTCACACTTTTTAATTTTTTAATTTTTCTTAAATCAGCAGTAATTTCTCTTAATATTTGTCGATATACTCCTGGAACGGTCATAAATATAGTTATTTTTAGATTATTAATTATATCTAGATAATTATTCGTGTTGTGATTTCCTGAATAAATCACAACTGTCGAACCATATCTCAAGCAGTCTAAACACCCTGCACCTAAAGTATAAGTCCAATTTAATTTTCCTGGATTAAAGACTACATCTTCTTGTTTTAAATTTAGCCAAAATTTAGTTGAGGGCTCTCTGCCAATTATAGATCTATGTGCATGAAGTACTCCTTTAGGTCTTCCTGTTGTACCCGATGTATAAGTCATATAGCATGGATCATTAGCTAATGTATTTTTATTTTTTACTAAGTATTTATGAGATGATTTATTATTTATTTTTTTAAGTTTTAATACTTTTACTTTCTCTTCATTAAAAAAATTAATGAGGGTTTTGCTTATAGCAGCTTTGGGCTTCGAATTTGCTATAATATATTTCAATTCTCTTTTTTTTAAAAGAATACTTGTTGGTATAGCCACTGCACCTATTTTAACAATTGATAAAAAAAATATTACAAAGTCTATTGAATTCTCCATTCTGATTAATACTTTATTACCTTTTTTAATTCCTTCTCTAAGAAGAAAATTCGAATAAAAATTAATTTTTTTATAGAGGCTAAGGTAACTGATGGAGTTTGTTTTTAAGTTTTGACCGACTTCATATATTGCTATTTTTTTTGATATTTCTTCATTGCCTATCCACTTATCGATACAATCAGTAGCCAAGTTAAATTTTTTCGGTATTCGGAAATTGAATTCCTTTTCAGACATATCTTTATAATAATGTAAATTATAAAATGTCCGAATTAATTTTTTTGGAATAGATGGTATTCTTAACAACTAATGGAAGAATTTATTACCTTATCAAAAAAAATTGAATTCTCTGCTTCCCATAGGTATTGGAATGACTCATGGTCAGAGGAAGTAAATTTAAAGCATTTTGGTAAATGCACCAGTAAGTATGGCCATGGTCATAATTACGTTTTAGAAACCACCGTTGAGGGACCTGTTGATCCAGATACAGGGATGATAATTAATATTTACAATTTAAAGCCAATTTTGAAATCTGTTCTAAAGCAATTTGATCATAAATTTTTGAATTTGGATACAGATTTTTTTGAGGATTTAATTCCCACCACAGAAAATTTTGCAAAAATATTATATGAGTGTATAGATGAGAAGCTAAAAGATACTAGATGTAAACTCCTGAAAGTTAGACTTTACGAGACTAAAGATTTATTTGTGGATTATTGGAAATAAATGTCAGAAAATTGTACGTTAACTAGAATTTATTCCTTCAGTGCAGCACATAGATTGCATAATGATAAATTTACAGATGAAATGAATAAGCAAATTTTTGGCAAATGTAATAATCCAAATGGCCATGGTCATGACTATTATCTTGAGTTAACAGTTAGTGGAGATGTTTCAGCTGATACAGGTATGATTATTAATATTGAAGAGTTAGATTTTGAAGTACATAAAGTTATAGATATATTGGACCACAAAAGGCTTGATATTGAGATTGATTATTTTATAAATATTAGAGCTTCAGGAGAGAATATTGCAAAATATCTATGGGATCAGTTGGTAAATATTATTCCTCAACCTGCGTATCTTTATCATATTAGACTATGGGAAACATCTGAGAATTTTTTCGACTATAAGGGGTAAATAATGAATATCATTGAATTGACATGGGAAGATGTAATAGCAAGAATTGAGTATGTTAAAAAGAAGAACAAAATAAAATCAAATACTAAGATATACGGTGTTCCCAAGAACGGAATGATCATTACAAGTTTTTTTGGCTGCGTAAGCGTTTATGATCCTGAAAAAGCGGATTTTATTATTGATGACATTATAGATTCTGGAAAAACCAAAAAAAAATATAAAAAACTATATCCAAAAAAGAAATTTATTGCTTTATTTGAGAAAGACAAAAAGAATACTTGGATTAATTTTCCATATGAAAAGAATACAAAAGAAGACCATCAAGATTTAGTTGTAAGATTATTGCAGGTTATAGGCGAAGATCCCACAAGAGAAGGACTTCAAGATACTCCTAGAAGATTTATTGATGCTTTTCATGAATTCCTATCACCTCCAGATTTTGCAATGACTACTTTTGATGTTGAGAATACAGATGAAATGATTGTCCAGTTAGATATTCCTTTTTATTCTTTTTGCGAACACCATTTATTACCTTTTTTTGGAAAAGGCTACATAGCATATGTTCCCGAAAAAAAGATTGTAGGATTGAGTAAACTTGCAAGATCTCTTGAGATGTTTTCAAGAAGATTACAAAACCAAGAAAGGATTACTAATCAAGTTGCTGAATTTCTTCAAAAAGGCTTAAATCCTAAAGGAGTTGCAGTAGTTCTTAAAGCGAGACATATGTGTATGGAAATGAGAGGTGTTAAAACATCAGATACTCATACAATCACGAGTAAGCTTTTAGGAAGCTTTAAAAGTGATGAAAGAACTAGAGCGGAATTTCTAAATCTAATAGGTAACCACAGGAATTTATAATGAAGACTGTTGTAATAAGTGGGGGTACATCGGGGATTGGAAAAAGATTAGTAAAATTATTCTTAAATGAGAAAATGAAAGTTTTAACTTTTTCAAGTAAGAAAAAAAATATAATTTCTTTTAATAAAGAGTTTAAAGAATTCAAAGATAATCTTTTCTGTTATCAATGTAATATTAGTGATCCAAAAGATGTAAAGAAAATCTCTGCAATAATTTCTAGAAAATTTAAAAAAATAGACTTTCTTATTAATAATTCTGGAACAAATGTTTTAGGTCCAATAGGAAAAATTAACGTTAAAGATTGGAAGAAAATAATTGATGTTAATCTTACAGGTCCATTCTTATTAACCCAAAATTTATTAAAACTTTTTAAGAAAAATTCTGTAATATTGAATATGGGGTCAATTGCATCAAGACAAGGATTCCCAAATTGGTCTTCTTACTGTGCATCAAAATTCGGATTAAAAGGATTTACCGAATCATTAAGAGAAGAATTAAGACCAAAAGGTATTAGGGTTGTACATGCCGAGGTAGGCGCTACCGATACAGGCCTTTGGGATAATTTAGAGGGTGATTGGAATAAAGAGTCGATGATGAAAGATTTGGATGTTGCTAAATTCATTTTAAAAAATATAATTGATTCAAACAGTGTAAATGTTGACGAAATATTTTTAATGCCTCCGGGTGGAATACTGTAAAAAAGTAATAATTATGTATACTTAAAGACTTGAAATGAACATTGATAACTTAGATACTGAGCTTTTAAATATTTTGCAATCAAATTTTCCTTTGGATGTTAAGCCTTTTGAATCCATTGGAAATAAATTGGGTATATCTGAGCTTGAAGTACTTAAAAGAGTAGAAAACTTAAAACATATTAAATATATAAGACAAATAAGTGCAATTTTTGATACCAGAAGTATGAAATATAAATCATCTTTGATTGCAATGTCTTTTGATGATGACAAAATTGATGCTGCCGCAGAATTAATAAACTCACATCCTGGAATAACCCATAATTATAAAAGGAATCACTTTTATAATTTATGGTTTACCTTAGCCGTTCCGCCAAATAGTGCTTTAGGGTTAGATAAAACTGTTGATATACTAGCAAAAAAAACAAATGCTAAATCCTCAAGGATCCTTCCTACCTTAAAATTATTTAAGATTGGTGTAAAGTTGGATATGACAGGTAAGGATGATATTTCAAAAACTGAGGAAAATGATTTTTATGGGGAAGCAAATATTTCTAACCATTTTGATTTTATGCCTGAAGACATTGATATTATTAAGGAAGTTCAGGAAGATTTTCCTTTAGTTGCCGAACCTTTTACAGTAATTTCTTCAAAACTTGGGATTTCGGTAAATGATCTTATATCTACTTTAAAAGTCTTTCAAGCAAATGGGATTATGAGACGCGTTGCCGCAATTCTTCATCATAGAAAAGCAGGATTTAGGGCAAATGCTATGGGAGTTTGGGATGTTCCAATCGATAGAATTGAAGATATTGCACCAAAAATGGCATCCTTTAAATCTGTTAGTCATTGTTACAGGAGACCAACTTATCCAGATTGGCCCTATTCGTTATTCACTATGATACATGGTAGATCTCCTAAAGAATGTAATAGTCTTATTAAAAAATTATCAGAGGTAAGTGGAATCAATAAATATGACGCACTATATAGTTCTAAAGAATATAAGAAAACTAGATTGAAGTTTTTCTCCCAGGATCAACTTGACTGGGAAAAAAATATTATAGGTGGTAATTAAAGTGATTTCCGTTTTAACTATTAATCATAATAATTCTGAGATGTCTTTTTTAGAAAAGTTTTCCTTCAATAAAGATAATCTTCAAAAAGCATTACTCTCGCTGAAGGATATAGATGGAATAGATGAATGTATGATTCTCTCTACATGTAATAGAGTAGAACTTTATGTTAGCTCCGATAAGAAAGATATATCCTTTTCACTGATAGAATTCTTATCTAAATTTCATTCTACAAATATTGAAAAATCTCCAGTTATATATCAATATTTAACTGGTAGTGATGCTGTCTACCATTTGTTTAAAGTTGCATCTGGCATTGATTCAATGATTTTAGGTGAACCGCAGATAATTAATCAAATAAAAGAAAGTTATTCAGAAGCTGATCAATGTAATACTGTCGGGCCATTGCTTCATAGACTTATTCAAATGTCTTTAAGAGTATCAAAAAAAGTTAGAAGTGAAACTGCCATTGGGTCAAGATCAGAGTCAATTTCAAATATTGCAATGAGGTTCTCAAAAAAGATTTTTGATAACCTTACAGAAAAAAAAGCTCTTATAATTGGGACAGGTGAAATGTCAAAATTATTTATTGATAACTTAATTTCCGAGAATATTAATGAGGTTTATGTAGCTTCACGTGATATAAAAAATGCCATAAATTTCTGTGATAAAAATAGTGCAAAACCTATATTGTTTGAGGATATCCGAAAGTATCTTCAGTCGGTTGATATTATTTTTACTTCTACAGGGTCAAATGAATTTATTTTAAGGAAAGGTGATTTTGAAGATTTAAAAACAAAAGATATTTTTATAGCTGATATAGCTTTACCCAGAGATATTGACCCTCGAGTCGGAGATTTAGATTTTTGTTACCTTTACGACTTGGATGATTTTAAAAATTTATCTATAAATAATAAAAATGCCTATAACACAAGTATCAAACAGGCTATCATTATAATCAATAATAGCGTAGAATCTTTTGATTCATGGCTCGATACCTCTTCATTAAAAGAGTTAATTCAATCTTTTCAAAAATATATTGAATCTGCTGTTGATGAAGAAATTAGAAATAGTAAAAATATCGATAAAGATGCTTTAATTTCAAAAATTACTAATAAAATTCTCCATATTCCAATTTCTAAAATCAAGGGTGAATTAAAATTTGATAAAAATAGTATAAGAATAATAGAAGATTTATTTGATTTAGAAAAAAGAAAACAGAATAAAAAAATTATTAATGAAATCAATGAAGCAAGAAATAAGAATAGGTACTAGAGGAAGTAAGCTTGCTCTATGGCAAGCAAATTATATTAAATTTTATTTAGAAAATAATTTCTCAGATATTTCAGTATCGATCCATGTCATTCAAACAAAAGGTGATGTAAACCTTAAAGAGGATTTGAGTGATTTGGGTGGCAAAGGAGTCTTTGTTAAAGAAATTCAAAAGGCGTTATTTGAAAATGAAATTGATATTGCGGTTCATAGTTATAAAGATTTACCCTCAGAAAGATCTCATGACTTAGAAGTTATTTCGGTATCACCGAGGGAAGACGAAAGAGATGTATTGATTTCCAAAAATAAACAAATTTTTACTGAATTGGATCCAAATAGTACCATTGGAACGGGGAGTCTAAGAAGAGCTGAACAAATAAAGTTAATTAGAGATGATTTAAAATATAAGCCAATTCGCGGAAATATTGATACCAGAATAAATAAAGTATTAAACAATGAATTTGATGCAATTATTATTGCTGCAGCTGGTGTAATCAGATTAGATCTATCAGATCATATTTCAAACTTTTTTAAAGTCGAAGAAATTGTTCCGCCACCCCTTCAAGGATTTATAGCAGTAGAGGCAAAAGTTGGTTTTAATTTTAAAAATATGTTTGAGGGTTTATGTAATCCAGTTGAGAAGATCATTGCACAATATGAATATAGTGCATTAAGCCAACTGAATGGATCATGTGATCTGCCTTTTGGATTCAATTTAAAATATATAAACAATGGTTTTGATTGTAGTTATTTTCTCAAAACAGCAAATAATATAATCTCAGGTAAAGAGCATTTTGGAATGGAGGATATTGAAAAAAATTTTCAAAATATAATGGGTAAGCTAAAGTCTTATATCTGATATGTCAGATTGCCAATATTGACTTAACTGTTATATTATAACACTGTAATACAAAGCTTAAATTAAATTGTATTACAGTATATTTATAAAATGAAAAAAATTGATGTTGCTATAGTAGGCGCTGGACCTGCAGGAATTGGGATAAGTGCTATGCTCAAGGATCTGGGTGTCACCAGTCAGGTTGTGCTTGAAAAAAATAAAGTCGGTGATTCATTTGATAAGTGGCCTAAAGAAATGCGCCTAATAACGCCATCTTTTACGACCAATTTTTATGGTCATCTTGATTTAAATGCAATTGTTTCAGCAACATCTCCTGCATTTACTCTTAGAGCAGAACATCCTACTGGTAAACAATATGCGCACTATTTAAGAGCAGTTTCAGATTATTGTGAATTACCAATAGTCGAAGACTCAAATGTTGAAAAAATATCTTATTCTAATAATGCTTTTAAATTAAAGATTAATGGAACAGATTTGATTGAATCTCGTTTTTTAGTTTGGGCTGCAGGTGAATTCCAATTTCCAAATTTAAACATTTTTAAAGGTGCTGAATTTTGCTTACATAATAGCGAGGTAAGAAGTTGGAGTGATCTTGAGGGGGATGAATTTTATATTATAGGTGGATTTGAAAGCGGTATGGATGCTGCTTTTAACTTAAGTTCATTAGGTAAAAAAGTTAATGTCTTGGATCGACAATCACCATGGAATGATCGTGATACGGACCCCAGTTTGAATCTATCTCCTTACACACTAGAAAGACTTAGAGAAGAATATAAAAATGGAAGAATCAATTTGTTTGAAGATACTGATATTAAAAATATTGAAGAAAAAAATGGTGAGTTCTTAATTAAAGTTAAGGGAAAATCTAAGCCTTATATTAGTCCGACAAGGCCAATATTGGCTACAGGATTTATAAGTAGTCTTAAAATGGTAAATCACCTTTTCGATTTTGAAAAAGAAAAATCATATGCCTTACTAAATGAAAATGATGAATCAACTAAAACCCCTGGACTATTTCTCGTTGGACCCCAAGTACGTCATGAAAACTTGATTTTTTGTTTTATTTACAAGTATCGTCAGCGATTTGGTGTAGTCGCAAATACTATTGGTAAAGAACTAGGTTTAGATACATCGATGCTTGAGCAGCTTAGACACGAAGGACTCTATTTAGATGATCTTAGTTGTTGCTCAGGTGAGTGTGAGTGCTAGATCATTCTAAAAAATATTATGAAAAAAGATGATCTTAGTATTATTTTTCAGTTGATAGCTAGTATTTCCTGGATGGTTTCTACTTTTTTTTACGGTTTAAGTGGGGTAGGCGACTATCTTCAACTACTAGCATCTTCAGCTTGGACTGTATCAAACATTATTAGTTATTTGAAAACCTCAACATAATTATAAATCAGTTATATGTAATTATTTAAAAAGGTTTCTTATATTTCTTATAACAACCCCCCCCATATTTGACTTAAGTGAAAATTTAAATATTCTAAATGTGCGGGGTGGAGCAGTCTGGTAGCTCGTTGGGCTCATAACCCAAAGGTCGGGGGTTCAAATCCCTCCTCCGCAACCAAGCTAAACTCGGCCTTTTCTTCATTAACACAAGTAGACTCAAAATTAGGTGCTACAGTTTTTGCTACAGTTGGATACTCAAATAGACACAAATAAATACAAAAGAACACATAAAAGAATAGGGCGAACCTATTATATTTTCTAATAAACTCACCCTAATACAAAGTAACTCAACTTGATACTAAATACTCAACTATCACTCATAACCCAAAGGCAATGGGTTAAAATTCCTCTTCTGTAATGAAATTATCTAAGCTGGTTCTCTCTGAACCTTTGAATACTTCTTGTCGTTATAAGACCATCAATTTCAATTATTTCATCAAATTCATCTTCTAAAATATCATTTGTAATTGCAAGCCCCCTTAAATTAAATAAATTTGATACTAGAATTGTTGAGATTATTTTGATAAAAGTTCTTCTTTTAAATAAAATCACTAGCTTTGACCTATTCCATTCAATCTTTGAGCTAATCTGTCAGCAAGTGCAGCTATTGTCAAAGTAGGATTAATTACACCAGATGTTGGAAAAACCGATGATCCAAGCAAATACAAATTGTCATAATTATGGTGTTTTAGGTTCACATCACAAACGCTATCTTCTCTATTTTTTCCTAGCTTAGTAGTCCCCATTATATGACCAGTTCCAAATGATCTTCGAAAAATATCATCATTTCTTATTTTTATCATACCAATTTTATTTTTCACAAGTAATTCTCCGAATTTTCTATGTGAGTTTAATGAGGACATTAAGTCTTTGGAAGAATAGCTGAATTCAACTCTAAATTTATTCTGCCCAACCCAATTTTTTTCATTTGTTAATTTTATACAGTTATGTAATTGTGGAAGAATTTCTCCTCTACTATGTATTAAGCCTAAAGATAATTTTTTATTCCATTGAGCAGATAAGAGTGAGATTTCATCAAGGAAAGACTTTTGCATATGCTCTGTTTGATTAATTTGTTGAATTGAAGCTTGAAAATTTAAAAGTTCATTTTCGATTTTTAAATCTTTTGATAGAGTAAAGCAGTTATAAAAATTATCCATTGGAACACTATGTTTCAAAATCTTTTCGTCAAAAATTATGTCTGCTGATGGCATAGTTTGAAAATGATCCATTAAATTCTTACCAACTAAACCTGATTCATTACCAATTGCAATATCACTTGTTGAACTCGGTTGCAATAAAATTTGTGCATTTCCAAGCGACCCTGCAGCAAGAACTATTTTTTGTTCTGGTTGAATAGGAATAATATCAGTTTTACCATTCTTGAAAACTTCGATTCCACTGATAATTTTTCTATTTTTTGTCAAAAATTTAATAACATTTGATTCTTTTTCTAAGGTTATCTGTTTGTTTTTTTCAAATTTATTAGAATCTGTGAATCTTTTTGCTTTGGTTATTTTTATTGGTTTAAATTTTATATGATTAGAAAAATATTCTAGATTTTTTTCGTATTTATAGCTTTTGGTTTCATCAGAGTAATATTCGTATGCCTTCTTATAATGTGGCAACATTGAGTCATAATCAATATCCCAGCCACCCCTGAAGTTATTTTTTTCAAAATCTTCTCTTTCTAGGGTTCCTATCCATCCTTCCCATTTACGTGAGGTTCCTCCGTATGCTCGAACCCAATGATTTTGCCAATAGTTAGAATCGTGAGAGCCATATGAAGTATTTTCTGTTAACTTTCTATTCATTTCTGTTTCTTGATCGGATCCACCTTCAAGAACCAAGATTTTACTTTTTTTATTTTTTTCTAAAAAAGAATCAATTAAAGTTTGACTGGCATGGCTAGAACCAATTACTATTAAGGAATAATTTTTGTATATCATATAGGTTATTTAAGATTATACCTTTAAAAAATTCTTTTTTTTTATGTATAAAAATATTAATATAGCCTAGATTTTGCAAATGAATATAATTGTTCATTTAACTTAGTGGAGATGAGTATTGAAACTTTCGGTTGTTTTATTAGTGTTTAATGAAGAATTAAGTATTGAGAATGATATTGTTTCGATTTCAAAAAATATTCTTGATAATTATGATGATTCAGAACTAGTTATAGTAGAGGATTATAGCTCAGATAATACTTATGAATTATGTAAAAAATACGAGTCTAAAAAAGTTAGAATATTAAGAGGTAAAAACAGATTAGGTTATAGAGAGTCATTAAAAACCGCAATTATAAATTCTAAATATGAGAATATTTTTTTCACCGAAAGTGGCACTAAATATAATTTTAATGAATTTTTGAATTTCTCAACTGGTTATAAAGAAGGAATAGTTTTTTCTGGATATAGAAGTCCAAGGCATGATAATTTGTCTAGAAGACTATTAACAATTGGAATGAATTTCTTAGCAAGAGGATTCTTTAATTTCAAATTTAATGACATAGATAGTGGTTACAAGCTAGTATCAAAGGAGTTATACAAGAAATATTATATAGATAATTGGTTCTTTGATGATTTTGGATCAGCTGAAATGATTATCAGAATGAATGAAGATAAAATCAAAATTTTAGAGAAAAAAATTTCATATAACCAAAGGCCTGATGAGTCTAAACAGTTTTCATTTCTTAAAATTATCAGAAAAAGCAGCAAGCTTGTTCTCAATTTAATAAAATTAAAAAGACATCTTAAAAACCTTTAGACTATTAAAGATTTAAACGGTTGAATATTTCATCTATAGCAAGTTCGACAGAATCATGAGATGATAATTCAGGTCGCCAACCTAAATTATTTAGTTTATCAGTGTTAAACTTGAATTTTGGCACATCTCCAATCCATCCGTAATCATTTTCACCATAATTAATTTTTATTTCATTATCGTATTTTTTAACAACTAACTCAGCAATTTCCTTTACTGTTATACCATCATCATTGTTTCCAATATTTATTATGTTTATATTTTCATTACTTTTACTGTTAACAAAATTCATAGCACTTATAAGCTCTTTAACATGGAGATAGCTTTTCTTTTGGGTTCCATTTCCAAGTACATCCAAAAATCCATTTAATTTTATTTTTTTAAAAAAATCTAAAATTACACCATGTGTTGCCGGTACTCCTACTACATTAGGAAATCGAAAAATATTTATATCTACTTCTTCTTTGAACCCAAAAGAACATAAGGCTGCTTCACTAGCAAGTTTCATTGAACCATAATTTGATATTGGTTTTAAAGGACCAAGAGATTCTTTTAAAGCTATATCCCAATCACCGTAAACAGCACTGGAAGATGCAAAATTAAATTTTTTTACTTTATATTTATTAGCAATTTTTATTGTATTTAAAGTAGTAATAAATGTATTCTCAAAATCTACATTAATGTTTTTAATACCTGATGGAATATCAGAATTTGCTGCGAAATGCCATATTTCATGAACTTCTTCACAATCTATTTCATCAAACATTTTAAATTCATTCTTTAAATCAAATTCTATAACTTTTATTTTATCAGATGAAAAAGCTTCCCTTAATCCTAATGAAAAATTATCTATTATATAAATTTTACCGTAATTTGAACTTAGAAGTTCTATAAAGTTCCTTCCAATAAATCCAGCACCACCAGTAATTAGAATATTATTCATATAATGGCTTAATGCTCTCCGAACAGATAGATTTCATAACCAAGTGTCCAAATGATAAATGAAAATCCTCACAAATTTGCATATCCCATGATGGAAAATGAATAGAGAAATCAGATATTTTTATAGCCTCACCACCATCATGTCCTAGTACGGCCAATGATAAGCATCCAATTTTCTTTGCACTATTTATAGCTTTAATTATATTTTTAGAGTTTCCACTGCCACTGATTGCAATAAGTATGTCATCTTTTTGTGCCAACGATTCTAGTTGAAAAGAAAATGCATCATCGTATGAAAGGTCGTTCCCAATTGATGTAACCAAACCAATATTATCATTTAAAGAGATTCCTTTTAATTGTTTACCAGTCTTTAAATAGTAGGATTTATTCCAATCTGTAACATAATGACTTGCTGTTAAGGCACTTCCACCATTCCCACATACAAAAATATTTTTGTTATTTTCAATTTTTTCAACAATTATATTGATGGCTTTTTCTATTTCAGAAAAATCCACTTTTTCAATAGCTTTGTGCATTGAGGCAAAATAATTTTCTATATTAATCATTTGATGTCCTTATAAATTATACCTGCACGATCATCAGTTAGATTCAACTTAACCTCACGCAATTTTGAAAAATTATTTCTCAACTTGCTTCGAACATCTTCATTTCTAGTGATAAAAATCATAAATCCACCACCTCCCGCTCCAAGAAGCTTGCCACCAGTTGCACCACAAGAAATTGCCTCATCATATATTTGGTTTATGGCATCGTTCGAAATATTATTAGATAAGGTCTTTTTTAGGTTCCAATTTTCATTCAGAATTTCTCCAAAATTTGAAATTTCTTTATTTTCCATTTCATTTTTCAAATCCCATACAAGCTTAACCATCTTCTTTAATGTTGTTAGATTATGATTTTTTTTCACATTATCATCTTGTTCTTTTAAAATATCATTCGAACTTCTATCACCACCAATATAAAAAGAAAGAATTGAATCATTTAGTTCTTTATGAAAATCATTGCTTAAATTCACTGGATGCACAGAAACTGTATCATTTGTATGAAATTCATAAACATTCATACCACCATATGCAGATGCATATTGGTCTTGTTTCCCAATTGGACTTCCTGACAATTCAATTTCAAGTTTACAAGCACTCTCTGCAAGTATTTGACTACTAACCTCTCTATCCAAGTAATTTAATAATGCATTATATAGTGCAACACTAAATGTACTTGAGGAACCTAAGCCTGAACCTGAGGATGGAATATCAGCTGATGAAACTATCTCAAGAGAATCTTGAATTTTTAGATCTAACAATGCATTTCTAACCAATCCATGTTCTAGATCATTAACATTATCTACAATTTCCGTCTTTGAATAACTACACCTGATGCCTTTTTCAAAACGTGACTTTACTAGTATATAAATAAATTTATCAATGCTTGATGAGAGGACTGCACCACCATGATTCTTATAAAATGATGGGAAATCTGTACCTCCACCAACAAAAGACATACGAAAAGGTGCTTTAGAAATAATCAAGTTTTTCTCCAATGAAATTATATATTGAAGTTAAGGAATTGCTAATTCTTACATCATGTTTTATATCAGATATGTCCATTTTATTATCCTCATTTAATAGAATAGGTTTAACACCAGCAGCTATAGCGGCCTCAATATCTCTTATGTTATCCCCAATGAGCCAAGAGCTATTAACATCAATATTAAAATCTTTAACTGCTTGGTTAATTAGCCCTGGCTTTGGTTTTCGACAATCACAATCTATTTTTAATTCTTTAATTTCACCTTCATATCCTGAGTCAGGGTGATGTGGGCAGTAATATATAGCATCAAGATATACATTCTGAAAACCTAATTCCATTTCCATTTTGTTGTGAATATTTGTTAAACCTTTGATGTCTAGCTCACCCCTTGCTATTACAGGCTGATTTGTAACTACTATAGATAAAAATCCAGAATTGTTTATGCATTTTAATATTTTAATAATCTCAGGTCTAAGACTAAATTGATTAACATCAGATAGATGCCCCTTTTCAAAATTGATAATACCGTCTCTATCTAAAAAAATACATTTCCTTTTTACTTTTTTACTTAAAAGTTTGTGTATACCCTTTGAAGTATGATTATTTACAGTTTCATATCTTTTAGGGGTTCCCATATCTTTGATATATTCAGAGGATATATATCCACGAATTGATTGATTGTTATTGATAAGATTAGGAATTAAATCTTTTGAGATGTCCACAATGCCATTGCTAAGGAAATCCTTTGATTTAAATGCAGATTTTTCGGTGAAATAAAGTGCAGCATTTGTAAGATTTCTATGATATTCAGATTTCTCATTTTTTAACCTAAATATTTCAGTAATTTTATTTTCTGTATTTATCTTAACTAAATCGGAATCCTCAGGATGAGATGAAGGATGAACAAAGCTTATCATTTTATCATCCTTTTTTTTAAACTTTTTAAAAGAATTTAAATCAATATCAAAAAAAGTATCACCATAAATTATATAGAATTGGTCTTGAAGAAGATGTAAATTATCAAAAATTGCCCCTGCGGTTCCTCTTGGCTTTTCTTCTATTGAATAAATTATATTTAATCCATAAGCTTTTCCATCTTTAAAATAATCTTGAATAACATCATGATTATGGTGTAAAAGTAAAAGTACTGATTTTATACCATTGTCTTTTAAGGACATCAGAATCCACTCTAGAAGAGGCTTCTTGTTTATCGAAGCCATCGGCTTAGGTAAATCTTTTCCGATTATTTTCTCTAATCTACTTCCAAATCCACCAGCAAGAACTACAGCTTCACATAACATTATTTATCCTCATTAAGTGTTTTGGATAATTCTAGAGCATTTTTAACAACCCCATCCGTATTTAAATATTCAAATTGAGCAAACCTTCCCAAATTATAAATTTTATTTTTATGAAAAAAATTAAGGACTTTATCTGTATTTTTTCTATGATTTAAATCATAAATAACATAAGCATATTTTTCATATTTAATTTGTGTGTCTAAAACATTATCCTTATGGTCTATTAGTCCTTCATTAACTAAGCCATTAATAACCTCTTTCGTTATATCTTCTTTAGATAGGGATGCTATATAACTACCAGGCCTGAATGTAACTTCAGCCATTAATGTTGTTCTGTCACCTAAATTATAATTTTTGCCAAGGAAGTCTAACTTTGATAGTCTATGAAAAATTGTTTCTTTATTAGGGACATATAGAGCAAAATTATCCCCTAAATTATCTTTATTAACTTGAATCATCACTATATAAATAGAATTAAATTTTAATTCATTAAGAGCTAATAGAATATCCTCAGGTAAGGTAAAATACTTTGAAAATTCATGTATTGGAGCTGTATTGATAAGATTATTTGCTTCAAATTCCCCATTATTAGTTTTAACAATCCATGAGTTATCAGCTTTGACTATTTCTTGAACCTCAATATCAGTTAAAACCTGGTTGTCTTTAGATAAATTGAGTTTTTCATAGGCATCAATTAGGCTTTGAAAGCCACCCTTGTTAGGATAGTGAAAAAAAAGTTGATGAAGATATCCCTCTGTCTCTTCTCCATTAGCAGATTTTATGACGTCTTCTTTTGGTGGTTTAGGTATCCTTTCAACCATTTGAGTATCCATGAAGCCAGGGTCATATTTCCATATCTTTTCATTATAAGGTTGTAAATATAATCTTGTAATTCCTTCACCAAATGTTTTTAGGAAAAATTGAAGCATATTAGTGGAATTATAATTTTCATAAGGGTTATTTAAAAATTCTTGTAGGCAATAATTCTTGTCTTCTTCATTAAGGCTGGACAAATCATTCTCGAATGGATATTTGATAAAATTATTTTTAAAGAAAATCTTATTAGATCTTTTGATTTTATTTGTTCTAATAATTTCTGTATGAAGTTTTAAGATTTCCTCATGTTTGGAAAAAATTATATGTGGACCTATGTCATAGCTTACACCATTAAAATCATAGCTTCTTGATAGTCCACCAAGTGTTGAATTTTTCTCTAATATAGTTGCTTTATTGTTAATGAAGTATCCAAAAGATAAACCAGCAATTCCTCCTCCTATAACAATAAAATCTTTCATTCAAAATCTACAAAAATTAATTTTTACAATGTTACATAAATTTTAAGTAATATACCAACTAATTTGGGATTTAAATAGCTACAACTATTTCCTTGTTGTTTAATGATACAAATTATTGTATAAACAATATCTAACTGGTCAGTATTGTATGTTTTCTAAAAATATCCCGTTAATTGATTTTATAAGAATTCTTTTTAATAAGTCTATAGTAAGATATTTTTTTATTGGTGGAATAAACACCATGCTTAGCTTTTTATCTTTTAGTGTTTTGTATTATATTGGATTTCATTATATTATAGCTGCATTTCTTAATTTAGTTATTGGTGTTTCAATAAGCTACTATAACCATAGAAGGTTTACTTTTAAAAAGAACTTTGATTATTTGGAAAAGTTTGTACCTATTTGTCTTGTATATTTTTTTCTAAATAGTATTTTGTTAAAAATTAGCGATGATGCAGGTTTCAATATATATTTAGCATATTTACTTATATTATTACCGACTAGTATTATTAATTATTTTGTGCTTAAACTTTTTGTTTTTAAGGATTAGACACTCTTTTAAAAACTGAAATTAATTTCCCTTTTTCCTGTAAGATATAGTCGTTTTCAATGATTTCACCTGCAAATTCTTTAAGATTATAAACATACATAACTTTATAATAAAAATTCTCAGAGATTTTGGAATAATAATCAAGACTTAGACCTATATTTTCCGAGTTCCCATATAATATGTTGTCAACATAGATGTATTTTGGTTTTAATTGCTCAAACTGCTCTTTCTGTCTTATCTCATTTTTTCTGTGAACAAATTGAACACCCAGCTGAGGATACTTGTTTGTATTTTCGTAATCACAAACAAATGGAAGATAGCTATCATGCAAAGAAATAAGGTTAACTTTTCCATCGATTGAATACTTATTAAAAAGGTTGCAAGAGTTTTCTATAAAAATGGGATTAATACTCGATTTAATTTGAGCATTTGGCAGGTCCCATTCAAAGACTTTTGCTCTTTTTGAGATGGTTTCATAGTTAATTTTAGTATTATTTTCAAATTTGTACACTGTAAGCAAGAATATGATTCCTAAGACAATTCCAAATGAAATAACCTCATATCCTAATTCAATTTTTTTTATCATAATTATCTTATTAAAACAAAAGAAAAAAATTAACCCCCAAACCCACATTAATGGCACTAGGTGATTATATACAGGTTGCCAAAGATAATAAAAAAAGGATAAAAACGAGAAAAAACATAAACCGGTAATAAATTTCCTTTCTTTTATTTGATCTTCAAACAAATCAATTGCAAATAGAATAAAACAACCAAATATTGCTATAACAAAAAGACTATCTAAGTCTAATCTAGGGCCTAGAAAAATACCAAACTCATAAAAAGATTCCCCATCACTAGTAAAAACAAATGTAAATAAGAGTATAAATATTAATGTCGGGATTGTTGATATGATAATTTTATAATCAATTTTTTTGTATTTAATCTTTTCAATGATTTGTGTTAGCCATATCGAAAATATAAAGAAGCCTGTAAATTCAAGACTAAAGAACGCAGAGGCTAAACCAGCAATGGTTAAAAAAGCAAAATTCTTATTATTGCTTGATTGGCAATATTTGAAATAAAACATAACCAATAATGGAAAAAATACTTGTCTGAAGGGTGTTATTGTAGGGGTAAGATAGTATTGCCAGAATCCTAGTGAAAATAATAATATTAAAATACTGATTGAGAAATAAAGGAATAAAAGCCTGTTTTTTATGATACTGAGATAGCATATTGCAAGGTTTATATAAAAAAGAATATTTAGATATCCTAGAGTTTTAAAATAACTTTGAAAACTCAAGCTTCCATAAAAAAATTCAGAAAAATATTTAACAAAATAAGATGTCCCCATGCCATATAAATGATTTACGCTTTCAACACCTTTAATTAATGAATAAGCTGAATTTATGAGATACATATGATGGTGGAAAAATAACCCTTCCATGCTTTTATAGCCTAGCAATACATGAAGTTGATGAATTGACATGTCATATCCAGATGAAACTTTTTGACCTTCCGAAGTGTAATCTGGTATGTCTAAAAATTCATTGACGACAAAGAAGGATTCGGAATCTAAAATGAAACTAAGCTTAAGAATACCAAATATGAAGAGTGTTAAGCCTAATCCCAAGCCAATTGTATCGACTATATTTATTTTATTTCGCATAATTAATTTTTTTTAATATTATGTATAAGAAATAGCAAAATATTAATCCAGATAACACATAAATACTTTTAGAATTAATTTGAAGAGTTATAGCTATAACTATAAACAATTTTATATAAACATAATGTATTTTTTTAACACCTGAATTGATTTTATCTTTAAATAAAATAAAAACCAATCCCATAATACATACTGAAACAAAGAAAAATACATCAATAAGTTTATTTAAAGTAGCACGATGATCAATCCAAAATTCAAAGTATCCAGAGCCAGAACCCTTAGGAAGGAAAATTTTCTCATAGGCTTTAAGTAAAGAGAAGATCAAGATTGAAAATAAATAAAAATTTAAATATTTGTTTACACGCTCCAAGCTGAATATCTTTTTTTCACTAATAGATTTTTTTGATTTTATAAAATTTTTATCAATAAATATTATTAAGCTCCACAGTGGCAATATCCCAAGAATGAGAGCTAAAAAACAATAGCCATAACTTATATCTTGATTATATGAGGAGCGAACCACTCCAATTAATTCTTTATTATTATCAAATATAGGAATTTGATTTATATAAGTTTTAATATAGGTTGGGAAGCCTAAAAATTTCCTTCTTTCATAAATTGGATGCTCATAATTTTTTCTATATCCTTCAATAATCTTGTTATCCTTGATGGTTTTCCACCTCATTTTTTTGAGTCCGACGGATTTTATTTCTTTTGTTTTTATAAAAGATGTTTTTATTTCAAGAAAATCCATAAATTCAGGGTAGTTTCTAGTGGTAAAAAGGTTAGAACATTCTTCAGTAATTTCTTTTCCACAAAGTGTGTAGAGGTTTCCAACCTCGTCTAAGGTCAGAATTTTAGCATAAGTTTTTGCCTCATATCTTAATGCTTTCGTCGCACCGTAAGAGATGAAAATTATAATTAAAAGATAAATAATATATCTGAATATCATTATTGAACTTAATAATAAACTTTTTTTAAGGATTTAACATTGATTTTTTATAATCAACATGAATTATAATATAATTGTGACTCCAAAAGAGAAGTTTAATTTTGTATTAAAAATTTTGATTACAGGTTTTATATTTTGCTTTCTTTTTTACTATTTTAAGTCATTACTAATAAGGCCATATAGCCCCATTCTTGAGAGTCCCTTTCACCCACCTGTTAATGCATTTTGTGATTATTATGCATTTAATGATTCTTTCTGGAGAAAGGGTTTTGTTTTACAGCACGGGGGTTACTTGCCAGGAGCATTTCTTTTTCTTCAAATCTTAGGTGCAATTTCACTTTATGACCCTTATATTGGTATAAAATTTTTCTTATTTGGTATTTCAACTTTATTTTTTATTTATATTTATAAAGAGTTTATTAATTGGGAATTGAGTGATAGATTTTTAATTTTTATTACTTTTACTTTTTTAAACTTACCAATGCTCTTCATGTTTCATACAGGTAACTTTGAAGGAATTTCGTTTATTTTAATATTATATTCAATCTACTTTTTCCAAAAAGCACAAGTATTGGGGTTAGATTTTAAGGCTAATATTAATTTAAGATGGCTTCTAAGCTTACTAATTATATCATGCATGGTTTTTACATTTGTTAAATTTAACAAAGAGTACCATTCTAACAAATATGTAGGAAAAAAAATTGCAAAAAACATTAAGAAAACAGATTTAGAAACCAGTTTTATTTCTAATTTGGAATCTATAAGGTTTCTTAAAAAAAATGATCTTGAAAAGCTTAAGCCTAGTAATATAACCTCAGATGATATTGTAAAGTATGATATTAAGATTCTTGTAATTAAGGATAGTAATTTATTTAATCTTAAAAAATATATATCAAATAATATTTATAATACTGAATCCAAATATCTTGGTTTTTTTAAATATGGTTGGAGCTATTATGATATAGATTCTATGGGCAAAAATTATTCTATAGTTTATATAAACAATCTTCAGCCTATAACAAATCTATTAATATTCGTATCTTCCTTCTTTGTATTACTTTTACTTCTAAATTTTAGATTTAAAGATTCTCTTAGAATTAAATTTAACTTTAAGCCTAAAATCCGCTTATTAAATGTATCCGTTTTTCTGATAGCTTTGGCAACTTCGATAAAGATTTTCCCGGTACTTTTCTTACTCTTATTAATAAATAAGGAAAACTATAAAGAAATATTTTTTAAATTCCCTATATTTTTATCCTTTTGTATTTTAATTCCATTTTTATTAGCTGGGGACGTTATAAACAATATTAGTTTATATGTTAATAGCTATGGACATGCGGTAAATATTTATAAGGAACATATGGTAACTGGCTTATCTTCATTGCATGTTGGAAACCACTCATTATTTAATTTTTATCATTTATTAACATATCCAAATAGTTCATTAGCTAATGAATATGAAATTGGAAAATATATCTTGTTAGGTTTATTAATTTTCTCATCATTAGCTATTTTTAAAGTCAAATCGGAGATTCTTAAATTATCTTTAATAATTTCATCCTTTTGCCTTTTTTTTCCCACGTCTTCTGAATATAGATTGATTTACATGATCATACCTTTACTTTTACTCATAAAAAAACCTAATTATAATGAACATCAAAAATTTCTTTTAATTTTAATATCTCTGCTTTTGATACCTAAAACTTACATTTATTTTTATTCTTCTCAATGGATAAACTCTGGTACTTTCTTTAACCCAATACTTTTAATGATAATTTATTTTTATTGTTTGAAATATCGAAAAGTAGATGTCTAGTTTCTGAAAACCCAATATTTTTGACCAATAAAACCTATCAATGCAGTTACAAACAAAGTGATCATGAAAGATAATGTGATATTTTTTGATAATCCATAAGCAATATTATTTATTGCCACATTTATAAACAAACATAAGGAATATAGAAGAATGAACTTCTTTAGCTCCGGTGTTACTTTTAATTTAGATTTAAATGTCCAAATTCTATTTAATAAATAAGATATTTGCATACCTAATAGAACACCTAAGAGCTTAGAAAGGTCTAATTGGATATGGTTTATTAAAAAAGTATATAAAAAATAGTCACAAGTAGAAGAGGTTACTCCGCAGAGAAACCACTTGTATGCTTTTATGTCAAAAAGATTTTCTAAAATGAAATAATATATTTTTTTAACCATTACTAACCAAGGCTGATAAACTTTACTAGATAATATAATCTTTATATTAAAAAAGTATTGTATTATATACATTAAATGAAAGATTTATCAAAAATTTTGGCAGCATCTAGAGATGCATCTAGTGAAGGGGTAAAAATTATAAAGAAATCATTAAAAAGCCCTATTGAATCAAAAAAGAAGTCTTATAAAGAATGGGTTACCGAAACCGACTTAAAAGTTGAAAAAAAAATTATGAAAGTATTGCTAAAGCACTTTCCTAAATCTAGTTTCTTGGCTGAAGAGTCTGGCTCTATTAACAATGGTGATGATTCTATTATGTGGATTATTGATCCTATTGATGGCACTAACAATTTTATAACTAGATATCCTTTCTTTTGTATATCTATTGCTGCGTATTACAAAGGGAAAATCATTTGTGGCACCATTGAAGATCCCAACAATGGAGAATTTTTCCATGCAATAAAAGGTAAAGGTTCTTATCTGAATAACAAAAGAATTTTCGTTAGTAATGAGAAAAAGCTTGAAAACTCAATATTCGGTACTGGTTTTGTAATGTCCGAACCTAAGTCAGTTAAAAAAAATTTAAAGAATTTACTAGCTATTATGGATAAAACAAAATCCTTCAGAAGGAGTGGCTCTGCTGCTTTAGATTTAGCTTATACTGCTTGTGGAAGGCAGCAAGGATATTGGCAATTGCTACCTAAACCTTGGGATTATGCCGCAGGTATACTCTTGGTCGAAGAAGCTAATGGAAAGGTAACTGATATGAGTGGAAAAAAAATGAATTTAGATTCTAAATCTATTTTGGCAAGCAATAAGATTAATCACAATAAGATGCTTAAACTAATTAGTCCTTAATTTAATCTTTTATATATTTAAGAAATTTAATCTTTTGGTCATTAGATATCTCTGGTGACATATTATGTATTGGATTCGATTCCATGGAGCCTTCTTTGGTAATTCTACTAGTAATTTTCGGAAAGTAAGTTTGCAAAGGATCAATAGGTAATATAAATATATTTGGTCCAAATGAATTGAAAGCTTTAAGAAATTTTTTATTTGTAAGGAAGTTCCTGTTTAATTTGATTGATTTAATTCCCCAAGATCTAAAAAGTAGATCCCAATTTGGGATACCCAATTTGGTAGAGATATCACATCCCATATAGGCACCACCAAAATAATTTTTCTGAGTCATTCTTATTGATGCATAGCCATCATCACAAAACAAAAAAGTTTTAATGTTTAGTTTATTTATGGCTACGGTTCCATACTCTTGAAGATTTTGCGTGAAACCACCATCCCCTTCAAAATGTAGAATCCTTTTCTTGGGATTAGCAAATGCTGCACCAATTGCACCAGATAGTCCATATCCCATCGATGCTAAAGCTTTATTATTAACAATTTTCTGTCCGATTTTCTGCTCAAATGTTTGATTAAATGTTGTATATGCTCCACCACTGCTACAGCTAATAATTACATCATTTTTAGAAGCAATTTTTGATATATTTTCATAAAACTTATAAGGAGATATAAATCCTTTTCCAGTATGGTTCTCCTCGACAAGCGGAAAATTTTGTTTAATTTCTTTACAGTATTTGAGCCAATTTTTTTTATTAGTAATTTTGGAATTCAAAATTCCTTCAAATATTAAATTCGCATCATGTTTGATTTTATATTTTGTTTTAGGATGTTTTTTTTGAAGTTCTTTTTTGTCTATATCGACATGTACAATATCTCCATTTTTTAAAAATTCTTTCCAATTAAAACCAGTTTGCTGTAAACCCAACCTTGTTCCTAGGGCTATGTGCAAATCTGATTGCTGAATTATTATATTTGAATATCTTTGACCCCAAGTATTTGGTTTTCCAAAATAATTACTATAATTTGAACCAATCCTATCAGATGCATTCCAAGTAACAAATAATGGAATTTTTAATTCTTTTATTTTATTTTTAAATTTTAGGGCCCAACTTCTTTTCACTCCGGCACCAATTAGAATAGTAGGACGTTTAGAGGTATTGATTAATTTTACTATTCTTTTTATTTCACTTTGGATTGACTTGTTAGAGCTTACATTTTTATCTTTAGTGATTTTAGTAATTTTATTAATCTTTTTTATAGGAGCTCCTTGAATATCCAATGGGATTTCTAAAAATACTGGACCTTTTCTTTTATCTGAAGGGATTTCAATTATTTCCTTTATTTTTTCAAAGCTTACAATTTTATTTAATCTCACAGCCTTATTGGTTATGGGTTTTACGATTGATACACCATCAATTTCTTGTATGCCTCTTTGTCTTACTTCACCGAGACAAAGATCAGTGGTTTTGACTTGACCACCGATAACTAGCAACTCTCTACTCTCTAGGAATGCACCACCCACTGATGTAACAATATTGGTTAAACCTGGTCCGGCAGTTACAAGAGCAATGGCTTTGTTCTTATCACTAGTCGCATTAAAATATTCAGTTGCAATACCTGCTGCAACCTCATGGATAATTGGAATACATTTAAAATTAGTTCTGAAGCTTTCTTGTACATGCATAATGTTCCCTCCTGATAAGAAGAAGCAGTGTGTGTACCCAAGTTGTTTAAGCCAATGTGCTAATTGATCACTGTATTTTAATTGCTTTGTCATGTATAAGAATTAGTATATAATAAAAAAAATCTTATGAATATAAAGGAAAAGCAAATGTTAGAAATCCTATCCGAACTTCATGCTAGTCATTCAGTGTTTAGTGTGAAAGCAGAATTTGAAGCTGAAGGAACAAGGAATGATGACTTATTAAGACTATTTGATTTGGTTCGCAGGTCAGGGTTGAGTTTGACAATTAAGATTGGCGGTTGTGAAGCAATTAGAGACTTGATAGAGTGTAAGCAGTTAGGAGTAGACAGAATTGTAGCTCCAATGATTGAAACAGATTATTCTTTATCAAAATTTATAGGTGCTATTAAATCTGTATATTCAGACGATGAAATTAGTTCAACTGATTTTTATATTAATCTGGAAACAATTTCTGCATTTGAAAATTTATCTAAAATAACAGACGAAATGGTTAATTCGCCTGTTTCAGGCTATGTTTTTGGCAGAGTTGATTTTTGTGGGTCTCTCGGTTTTACACGTGAAGAAATAAATAGTGATAATGTCTTAAATTATGCAAGTACAGTTGCTGACAATTGTATTAAAAATGACTTGGAATTCGTCGTAGGTGGCGGTGTTTCTAATGATTCCGCAGATTTTCTTAAAAAATTAAATGAAAAAAAATTAAATGCATTTGAAACAAGAAAAATAATTTTTAATAATTCTATTTTAGATGGTGATTTGAGAAAAGCAATCCAGCTAGCCGTTAAATTTGAATTATTATATCTTCAGAATAAACATGATTATTATAAGCAAATTACAGAAGAGGACTTGTCTAGAATCAAGATGCTTGAAGCAAGGGTTAACTTATAATCTATAATAATGTCAAAGTTAAGTCATAAGCAACTTATTGACAAACTAGTCAAAGAAAATTATGTCTTAACAGATTTCACCTTAACAAATATAGGCACATACACAAAAGAGGATTCTGATTGGAACTATAAAGATGTTCCACATCTTAATATAATTCATAAGAATGTTAGTTGTTTCCAGGCAATTATAGGGGATGACTTCGTTGGTTCGATTAACTTTTTAAAACTTCCCTTTGTTAACATAACCCTGCCATTGATTTTTGTTAACTATGAGTATAAACCCATGTCTCAAATTTATATTTCATCATTTGGTCCACTTATAATTATTGTAGAAACTTCAAGTAAAACTGATTCGGGTAGAACAACAGTAAATACTAATTTTTCAATTCTATCTAGAAAGTTATTTAAATTTCTTCATTTTTTTGTTAAAAAAATGATTATTAAAAATAATGAAGTATTAATGTCTGAAGATATCCCGATGAGAGATCGAAGAGCTGAATTGAGAACTGCAAACCATGATTTCTATAACCCTGCCAATACTTATTCTTTTAAATTTACTGAAGAAATTTACAGAGCAAACTTATTCATTAAAAATAAAAAGCCTTACATCGATATACCATTAAAAGAAATTCAGGAATGTAAAGATGGTGATAAAATCGGTGACGATGAAGGGATTTTTTCTTTTTTTGTGACTGAGAAAAATGGGCTTAAGATGCTTTGGCCAACAACTTGTCCACATGAAGGAGCTAAAATGGATAAAAATTGTATATCGAACAAAAGATTGCTGTGCCCATGGCATCACAGAAGGATTGATAGGGTATTAGAATATGGTCCCAATGGAATTAAATATATACCAAGTATAGATTTTTGTTGTATTGACAATGTATCAAATATTAGAATTTATTATAGAAATAATCCAGAGTATTATGATACTAGGCCATATGAAATATTTAAGAAAAATATATGATGAGTTTTATTGAAAGAGATTGTCCTATATGTGAGAAGCCTATTGAATTAAAGAAAGGAATAATTCCAGATATTAATCCTGATAATATTTTAAATAATATTGATTATTATTGGAGAGGTTTTCACAAAGAAAAAGTTTTTTTTAATTATAGTAGGTGTTGTTGTGGAATCCTTTATTGTAAAAAATATTTTTCAAATGAACAGTTATCCAAATTATATTCAAATATGAGCGATAATGTTCACTCAGGAGATATTGAGACAGATCTTTATACTAAAGATTCTTATATAAAATCTATATTAAACAACTTGAAAAAAGAAAAACCCATATCTATCTTAGAACTAGGTTCTGATAATGGATCTTTATTAAAAAAATTACAAACTAAAATACCAATAAAAAAAATAGTTGCTGTGGAGCCAAATGTTAAAATGCATACTAAACTTGATAAAATTGCTGATAATGTTTATTCGGATTTATCCGATGTACCAGAACTAGATAAGTTTGATTTGATAATTTGCATACATGTTCTTGATCATATACCTGATATTAATAAGTTGATTAATTCACTATATTTAAAGCTTAATAATTCAGGATATCTTTTCGGTGTTGTTCATGATGAGTCATCTCTTTTAGCAAAAATTCTTGGAAATAGGTGGCCAGCATATTGCTTACAACATCCTCAATTATTTAATGAGAGAACTATAAAAAAAATGTTTGAAAAGCATAATCTTACTGAAATTAAGACATATAAAACTATAAATGTTTTTAAATTCGGATACCTCTTGGAGCAGCTATTGCTTGCAGTTTTTAAAATTAAAATAAATTTACCCAATTTATTCAATGTTCATTTAAAACTTGGGAATATTGGATTCTTTTTTAGAAAATAATTTATTTAATTTGAAAATCTTTATAGCTTATTTTTCTTTTGTTTTTCAATAAATGATTAAAAACATTTTTGATTGATTTATCCAAAGGGGTTTGGTTTACTAGGAAGCTATTTCTCTTTATTCTTGAATTATTGCCACCATATCTGGTTATTATTCTAGAGTTTTTTACTTTTACTTTTAAATCTTTTTGATTAGATATTTTAATTATTTCATTTGCAATATGTGTAAGTTCATAAGCTTTACCACTACATAAATTAAAATCAAAATAAGCAACTTTTTTATTTATAATCCTAAGTGTTGTTTTTATTACATCTTCAATATAAATAAAATCAAAGATAGCATTTTGATTTATTATAAGATCTTTCTTTAAGATAACATGAGCGCACATATTTGGAATAAATCTATAAGTCCAATTATCATTTTCACCAAAAACCCCAAATAAGCGTAAATTTATTAGTTTCTGGCTTTTTCTACCCTTTATAAATTCATTAATTACATATTTTGATTGACCATATTGATCATTGGGAATACTCTCGCCAATATCTTTTTCTTTTATTTTTTCATTCCAGATTTTTCTTGGATATTCTGCACCAGAACCAAAATTTATCAATCTCTTGTAGTTGGCATGGTTAGAAAATAAATTAAAAAACATTGTTAGGTTATTAATCATCTGAACCTCAGGTTCTTTGCTCATTTTATCTCGTTCATGGTAGTGATGATTTGCAGTATGAATAACATAATCGACTCTATTTTTTTCAAAAAACTTTTTGGTTTTTATAGTATTTAAAAGATCTAGCACTCTAGAATTAGGAGATAAAATCTTGTGATTCGTTTTATTTTTTAAATATTTTACAAAGGATGACCCTATAAAACCAGTTCCACCCGTAACCAAGATGTTGGACATTATTTAATTATCATTACATTAGTAATATTTTCAATAGTTTAATTGTTATTTTAATTTTTCAACTATAGAATAGTTGTATGTCATTAATCTCAATAGTTGGTTCATGTAAAAATGAAGAAGAAAACATTGCTGAACTTTATAAGCAAATTAATTCTATTTTTGCGAATAGTTTAAAATCTCATCAGCTAGAGTTAATTTTTATTGATAATGCATCTTCAGATAACACAATAAAAATTATTAAAAATATTTGCGAAAATGATAAAAGAGTTAAATTAATTGAAAATATTAAAGACTATGGACAAGATAAGTCTCCATATTATGCAATTATGCAGTCTTCAGGAGATTATGTTATTCCTATAGTTACTGATTTACAAGATCCAATTAGTGTTATCCCAGAACTTGTAAATCATCTCTCCAGTGATGATGACTTAGATATGGTTTTAGCAGTTCCTATAATTGAAAAAGAAGGTTTTAATTTTCTGAAGAAAATATATTACAAATTCATGACTCTGGCCACAGATGGAAGTCACATAAAAAATTTTCATGGGTTTGGAATTTATAGAACTAAAATAATAGATTATTTAAGAAAGCTTGAAGATAAAAATCCATATTTTAGATCAATTGTATTAAATACAAATTTCTCTAGAAAAGTGATTAATTACAAGCCAGATAATAGATATAGAGGCACCTCAAAAAATAGTTTGTTTTCATTAATTGATATTGGTCTTTTGGGTATTATGACTTCATCTCAACTTCCATTAAAATTTGCCGTTATTTCCGG
>CACLTT010000002.1 GCA_902609885.1 uncultured Candidatus Hydrogenedens sp.
ATTGTTTTATTCATTTTTCTCATTCAAAAATTTCTTAAAAAAACTTACTGCTAAATAAAATATAGGCGTATCAATCACTGCTGCAAAAAATTTAAATAGATATGCATAAAAAATTAATGTTAACAATCCCATAAACTCCGATTTATCTTGAGGAAGTGGTATAGAATATGTTAAGAAATGTGTAATCAATATCACAGCAGATGTATCGATAAGTTGACTAACCATTGTTGATCCATTATTTCTAATCCATAAATATTTTCCACCTGTTAGGTTTTTTAAATAGTGAAAAACTGTTACGTCAACATATTGCGCCAAGAAATAAGCAATCATCGAGGCTGTAATTGTACCTAGTGCCAAATGTCTTATTGTTAAAAATGCATTATTGGTATCAATACTTTCTTTAGAAGTTGTAAACTCGGGTACTATCCCACCTAACCACAATATTAGACCTAACCATAAATTTACAATTAAACCTGTCCAAACTATTATAGTTGCTTTCTTTTTTCCAAATATTTCTGAAATTAAATCTGTGCAAAGAAAAGTTATAGGATAAGGTAAAACTCCAATTGCAACTATTAAAGGAAAGCTAAAACCAAAAATATCAAAACTTAGATCAATAAACCTTGAAGTTCCTAAAATGTTTAGCATAGTCATAGATGATATGAAGATGCCTGCTAGGACAATATAGGTTATTATTTTTCTTGTGGTATTTAAATCCATTTTAATATATTTATATTAACATTCTTGAAACTATTTGATGACATGATAAACTCAAAAACTTAATTGGCCGCGTAGCTCAGGGGTAGAGCGACGCTCTCATAAGGCGTATGTCGGTGGTTCGAATCCACCCGCGGCTAGAATTAGCCTATTTCAATCATTCTGTCAATTGCAGTTTTTGCTTTTAAGGCTAATTTTATTGGAACTTTAATTTCAGGGCTTTCTGTTTTTAGAGAATTATAAACTTTTTCTACAGTTATCATTTTCATAAAATTACATTTTGAGGTCCTATTTATAGGAATAAAATTTTTTTCAGGACAGGCTTTTTTCATTTTATGGATTATCCCTTCCTCAGTTGCTACAATAACATTTTTACTTTTACTCTCTTGTGATTTTCCTATCATTGCTTCAGTAGATAAAAAATGTATTGATTTGTCATTATTTCTTTCAGCCATAAGCATAGCTTGTGATCCACATGCGCATTCTGGATGAATTAAAACTTCTGAATCAGGATATTCGTCTTTTAAATTTTTAATCTCTTCAAATTTCATAGCAGCATGGACATGACACTCTCCAGGCCAAATTTTTATTTTTTTGTTAGTTTTCTTTTGAACATAGGCTCCAAGAAACATATCAGGTAAAAATAGAATATCTTTTTTATCATCTATTGATTGCACAATTTGTAATGCATTTGAAGAAGTACAGCAGTAGTCACTTTCTGCTTTTATATCAGCAGTTGTATTTACATAGCTAACAACAACTGCATCTGGATTTTTTTTCTTCCAGTCTATAAGTTGTTTAACATTAATTGAGTCAGCAAGTGAACAGCCTGCATCTAGATCTGGAAGTAAAATTTTCTTTTCAGGAGATAATATTGATGCTGTTTCAGCCATAAAATGAACACCACAAAATACAATTATTTTAGCTTTAGTTTTAGCAGCTATTCGAGATAGTCCTAACGAATCACCAACAAAATCTGCTATGTCTTGAACTTCAGGTATTTGGTAATTATGAGCTAAAATTATGGCATCTTTTTTCTCCTTTAAGTTTTTAATTTCTATTAAATAATCGAGCATTTCTATCACGTAAAAATTTATTTTACCACAAGCATTGATATATCTAGAAAACATGCAGAATGAGTTATTTTGCCAACAGAAATAAAATCGATATCAAGTTTTTTAATTTTTTCTATTTTATTAATAGTCATTTTTCCAGAAACCTCAATTTCACTTTTTATATTATTTCTTATAAGTTGAACTGATTTTTCGATATTGGCAACACTAAAGTTATCAAGCATTATTCTTTTGGGTCTAAATTTTATTGCCACTTTCAGCTCTCTTATATTTGTAACTTCAATTTCAGACACTCTGATTTTTTTATTTTTTTTTAATTTTTTTAAAGTGGTTTCAATATTATTATTTAAAAAAATATGATTTTCTTTAACTAGTATTTGATCTTTTAAATTTGTTCTATGATTTAATCCACCACCAATCCTAACAGCATATTTTTCTAGCAATCTCCAACCTGGAATGTTTTTCCTAGTATCTAGAATTTTAATTTGGGTTTCTTTTACAATTTTCGAATATTTTTCGGTTAAAGTAGATATTCCACATAGTCTTTGCAAAAAATTCAGAATAATTCTTTCCAAAGAAATTATATCTTTTGCTGGGCCATAAATAGTTCCAACTTTTTCAAATTTTTTAATTTTGTCACCATTTTTATGTCTCCACTTTATAAAAATTTTATTATTATATTTTTTTATTAAATGATTAATTATATCTGTACCTGATAAAATACCTTTTTCTTTAAAAACTACATCGGCTTTAATTTTTTTATTTGTTAGTGTTAAAGATGATGTTAAATCAAGCTTGGTTTGGTCTTCGTTAATTGCTAAATCTAGGATTCTGTCAACACTTTTTTTTAAAGCATTGTTCATATTTACTTTCTATTTTACTTCCCAAGTATCACCAGCTTCAATTAGTTTCTTGAGATCTGGTTTAAATTTATCTTTAGCCATTGTTATTTGTTCGCGAACTACATCTTCAAATATTGGAGCTTCAACTCTCTTGATAATTCCCATTGGGACTGGACTATCTGGGAATTCTAAATCCTTAATCATTTTAATCAGAACGGGGTCAGTTTCATCATATATAACGATATTATCAGGAATTTTGTTTGGTTCAAATTCAACTATATCAAATTTTCCATAGCCCATAACAAGGCCCTTGTTGAGCTCTTTCCCAAAAATTAAAGGTTTCCCATGTTCCACTTTTACATTGTTATCGTCTCGAATTTCTCTGTTAGTAAAACCATCAAAAGCACCATTATTATATATATAGCAGTTTTGATAAATATGAACAAATGACGTTCCTTTGTGGTTATAGGCTTCTATTAACACATCAACCAACTCTTTGACATAAGTAGCTGATATTTGTGCAATAAAAGTTGCTCCTGACTCGATAGCTAATCCTAATGGATCAACAGGAGTTTCTATAGTTCCGTAGGGTGCAGTTTTATTAACCATTCCTTTAACGCTTGTTGGAGAGTATTGACCTTTGGTAAGACCGTAAATTCTATTATTAAAAAGCAAAATATTTAAGTCAGAGTTCCTTCTTAAAGCATGAATTAAATGATTTCCGCCAATAGACATTCCGTCGCCATCACCGGTAACTACCCATACCGCTAATTCAGGGTTTGACAATTTTAGTCCTGTCGCAATAGGCAGAGCTCTACCATGAATAGTATGGAAGCCATAAGTACTCATATAATATGGAAACCTTGATGAGCATCCAATACCTGATACGACAGCATGTTCATGTGTGGGCCTGCCAATTTTAGCCATAGCTGTTTGAACTGCCTTTAATATTGCATAATCCTCACATCCAGGACACCATCTTGGCTCAGCTGCAGATTTGAAATCTGTAGCTTTATATTTTATTTGATTTGTTTCTGTGCTCATAACAAAAGTATATTAATGCTCCTTTAAAGAGTCTAACTCCTTATTAATAAATTCTATCATTTCCGTAACTGGGATTGGTTGCCCTGTCACCCTGCCTAGAAAAGCAGTATCAATCATAAATTTAGATCTTATAATCATGTTTAAATGGCCCAAATTAAGCTCTACAACAACAACCTTTTTAAAACTCCTTAATATATCGCCAAGGTTTTTAGGTAAAGGGTTTAAATATCTTATATTAATCATTGCAACTTTCTTGCCAGATGCCTGAACAACCTCCATTGCTGCTCTCATGCTACCCAAAGTACTTCCCCAGCCAACCAATAAAAGATCAGCATCTTTATCACCGATAATTTCTATATCAGGAATATCATTGCCAACCTTTTGGGTTTTTTCATATCTAAGTCTTGTCATTAAATCATGATTTTCTGGATCTTGAGTTATGTTTCCAGTTTCATTTGTTTTTTCTAGTCCCCCGATTGTGTGCTCTAATCCAGGAGTACCAATTTTGACCCAATCTCTTGCCAAAGTCTCTTTATTTCTTTTATATGGCAAATAGCCTTCAGGATTAATTCTAAATGGTGCTTTCATTTCAGGAATATTATCAATATCAGGAATTTTCCAGGGCTCTGAAGAATTGATTAAGAAACCTTCAGACAAGACTATTACAGGGGTCATATATTTAGTGGCAAGTCTGACTGCCTCAATAGAAATCCAAAAACAATCTGAAGCTGAAGAAGGGGCTAGGACTATTAAATATGAATCAGATGGTCTCCCATAGAGAGACATTAATAAATCGCCTTGCTCTGTTTTTGTAGGCATACCGGTTGAGATACCCGATCTCATAAAATCAAAAATTATTAAAGGTAACTCTGTCATGACCGCTAAGTTAATAGCCTCTACTTTTAATGCAATACCAGGACCTGAGCTTCCTGTAATTCCGAGCTTTCCTGCATAAGCCGCACCAAGTGCCATTGTAACAGCAGCTATCTCATCTTCAGTCTGTATTGCCGCTACATCAAATTGTTTTAAAGCTGCAAGTGTATGAAGTATTTCACTAGCAGGAGTAATAGGATATCCTGAAAAAACAATTGGGATATCAATTTTTTGGGATGCCACTAAAAGGCCATAGGATGTTGCAAGAGAACCGTTAATGTTTCTGTATGTTCCTGGCTCAAGCTTTGCTGGCGGAACTTTATACATAATAGGAAATATTTCCATAGTGTCACATATATTAAATCCAGCATGAAGAACTTTTAAATTTGCTTCAAGGACTTGAGGTTTTTTTCCAAATTTTTTATTTAAAAATTTTTCAATCGGCTCTAAAGGTCTAGAAAAAAGCCATGATACAACTCCAAGCGCTAAAAAGTTTTTACATCTAAGTTTGTCGCCATGTCCCATATCCATCTCGTCCAAAGCCTGAAGAGTTAAGGTTGTTATTGGAATCTTATGGACCCTGAAATCTTTTAATGTTTCACTTGTAGGATCAAGTGGATTTCCATCAAATCCAGCTTTTTTCAAGTTTTTATCTGTAAATTCGTCTTCGTTAACAATTATTAGACCGCCTTTATTTACAACATCCAAATTGACTTTTAATGCCGCAGGATTAAAGCATACTAAAACCTCGGGAGTATCACCTGGGGTGTAAATATCTTTAGCTGCGAATTGTATTTGATAAGAAGAGACGCCATAAGTTGTACCAAGTGGTGCTCTAATTTCTGATGGAAAGTCTGGGAAAGTAGCAAAATCATTTCCAGCGAATGCTGTTGTATTCCCAAACTGATCTCCAGTTAGTTGAATTCCATCACCAGAGTCACCAGCAAACTTAACGGTTATAGTATCAACTTCATTTAATTCAACTTGTTTTTCTACAGTCATAATACAGTTTTAAATCCAATTTAATTTTAATGTAATAAGTTAATAACAGTTTAAAAATATAGCATCTTTTCTATATAATGAAATAGCTATTTAAAAAATTTATAAATTTTTTTGGACAAATTTTTATATAATTCTTTGACATTTAATATCATATTTAAAAAAGTACCAATTTGGTATATGATTTACAAATTTTTAATGATTTGTATAAGAAAATCTTAATGTCCCCGATGATATCTTCCAGTTTATATGTTTCAGCCATTTGTTATTTTTTGAAGAAAAATCCTCTCTCATATGACAACCTCTAGATTCTTCACGTAATAAGGCAGATTTTGTCATTAAATAGGATAATGTTTTGAGATTAAGAATTCTATTATCAATTATATCTTTATTGTCTAGATCTTTCTTTTTTATTGAGGATATTTCATCCAAAGCTAATAATAAATCTTTTTTATTTCTAAGTATTCCAACATGATTATTAATAATTTGAGAAATAGACATTCTTAGATTTAAATATTTTTCCAATTTTTTTTCTGAAGGAATCAAAGATATTTGCTCAGATATTTTTAATATTTTTTTGGGTATCTTTTTAATTTTTCTAGAGAACTCAAGAGCTGAATCAACAGCTCTTTTGGAAAATACCAGACATTCAAGTAAAGAGTTACTCGCTAATCTATTTGCTCCATGTGCACCCGAACATGCTACTTCACCACAAGCGTACAAATTTTTAATATTTGTTCTAGCATAAATATCGGTCTTTATTCCACCAATTAAGTAATGAGCTGCAGGAGCAACTGGTATTTTATCATTTGTTATATCTACCCCTTCACGGAGACAAAGTTCATAAGTATTTTTAAATCTAGTCTTAATTAAGCTTTTATCAAGATGTTTTAATGTCAAAAAAACATTTTTCTCTCCATTAGTTTTCATTTCATTGAATATCGCTTTTGAGACTATATCTCTTGAAGCCAATTCTTTATTTGGGCTGTAATTCTTCATGAACTGTTTACTTGAATGATTAATTAACTTTGCACCTTCTCCTCTCAAAGCTTCGCTAATCAAAAAATTTTTGGCGCCATCTTTAAAAAAAACTGTTGGATGGAATTGAACAAATTCCATATCAACAACAGTTGCGCCAGCATTAATACCCATTATTATCCCGTCCCCAGAGGTTGCAGAAGGATTGGTGGAATTATAATAAATTCCACACGCACCTCCAGTTGCCAATATTGTAGACCTAGAATTTATAACAATTTTTTTCTTAACTTTGTCTGATTGAACTAAGCACCCATAGCATTCTTTGCTATCAGAGAATAGCTCAATAACAGATGTATTTTCTAAAATTAAAATATTTTTTGTTTTGTAAATCTTTTCAGATAAAAAATCTACAACAGCTTTACCGGTTTCATTACCTAACGCGTGCAAAATCCTTCTGTTACTGTGACCTCCTTCAATTCCCAAATCAAAACCCGATGAATCTGAATCAAAAACCATACCCATTTCAACTAATTCTTTAACTCTGTCGAAACCTTCTTGGACCATAATGTTTACAGCCTCTGAATCATTTAATTCAGCCCCCGCAGAAATGGTATCTTCATAATGTGAGTCAATAGAGTCTTTTGTATCAATTGCGGCCGCAATTCCACCCTGCGCCCAATACGAGTTACTTTCTTCTATTGATGATTTTGTTACAATACAAACACTACCAAAATTAGATGCGTATAAAGCTGAATAGAGTCCAGACAGACCGGTTCCAATAACTAAGAAATCACATGAAATTGGTTCTTTAAAATAATTAGAATTTTTCATTTAATAACATCCATTATATTTTTTCTAATATTTTCTATTTCGTTGATATTATATATTTTACCTTTAGATCCTTTTGTTACATAAAAAACATCTTCCACAGACTCTCTTTTTGTTGAAATTTTTACAAACCTTATCCTTAATCCTAAATTTTTAATAGTTCGTAGAATTGAATATAGCATCCCTGGTTTATCCCCAGCAGTTAATTCAATTATTGAAAATTTGCTTGATAAGTCGTTGTCAATTTTTACTTTGGCTTTCAATGTTGTCTTATAATTGGAATTCAAAAGATGATTTTTTTCATCTCCGGCAACACCTTTATTTTTAGCTTTTATATTTTTTTTGATTGTATTCCATATTTTTCTATCATTGAAAGTTGAGTTTCCAAATCTGTTTACTTCCAGTGTATAAACATGCAGATTACTTTTAAGTTCCGCGAGTCTAGCAGAAAATATATTAATACTCTCAGAACTTAACTCTTTGCAAATATCAATAAAGCCGATTCTTTTTGTTCTAGACCAAAATGTTAGATAATCAATTTTTCTTTTTTGACTGTATCTAATTCCCATTACTAAGTCATCAGAAGATTTTTCAAGAATTTTTAATTGATACTCAACTTCATCAGATGAATAAACCTCAAAATACTGCTTATGAGCTTTACCAACCATATTCTCAATCTCAACAGATGTATAACTTAATTTAATATTTTTTAAATTCTTTGAACTTTTCTTTTGTGTTTTTTTTGTCATCATACTAAATGTCTTTTTATATAAAAGTCTCAACAGGTTTCCTTTCCAGTCTGACCATACATCCGAAGCTACACTTCTAAGATCACAAAAAGTTAGAATAAAAAGGTAGTCTAATTTCTCTATTGTTTTGATTCTTTTTCTAAATTCATCTATTAGTTCCATATCATCCATATCACGTTTTTGTGAGAAGCCAGACATAGTTAGGTGCTCTTTAATTAAAAAGTATATTAATTCTTTAGAATCCTCATTATATGAAAACCTTTCACAGATTGTTTCAGACATTACGGCACCTCTGTCGGAGTGTCCTTTTCCAAAACCTTTTCCTATGTCATGTAGTAGTGCTGCAACAGAGAATAAATCCTTCTTTTTAATTTTTTTTGCAATTTTAGTTTCAAAAGGAAATTCATCAATATATTCATTATTTATAAGCTTTTCAAACTCTTTAATTAGAAAAATAGAATGAACATCAACAGTGTATATATGAGATGGATCAGCTAGAGAAAGATTTCGTATTTTATCAAATTCTGGAATAAAGAAACTTAATATATTAGCTTTGTTTAATTTTTCTATGAAGTTTGATACACTTTTACACCTTTTTATGGTTTCTGCAAAAGAGAATAAAAATAATATTTTATCATTCTTTGTTATTTTAGTTTTTGTCAGCTTTTTACATTCATTCATAACATCATCAGCAATTTCAATATTATTGTTTGATGAAAGTTCAAAAGCTTTTAATATATTTTCTGGATCCTTAGCGATGAGACTAGGGTTTATAGCTTTAAGCAAGCCTCTGTGAATTATGTAAAAATCATTTAGATTCTGAATTCTTTTTGATTGAAAAATATCTTTATCTGTAATTCTACTAATTATTTTGTCAGTAATATCATAAATTTGGTTTCTGTATTCATTGAAAATTTTCATCAATATATTTTCTTTAGTTAAAAATTTCTCATTCTTAATATCAAAAAACTTGGCAACTTCTTTTTGAGAATCATAATCAAAAACATCAATATATGAACTTTTAATAACGTGAAGGTGATTTCTTAATTGAAGAAAAAATTCTTGAGCTTCATTTATCAAAATTAAATCTTCTTTTGTGATAAATTCATTTGATATTGATTTATCAAGGTCAATATCACATATATTTGCTCTAAGTATCCAAAAAAGACTGTGAATATCTCTCAAACAACCTTTACCTTCTTTTACATCAGGCTCAATAAGGTATGTTGGTGTGCTGAATTTTCTATACCTTTTTTTTCTTTCTAATAGTTTTTCATTTATATAATTTTGAGAAATATTTGGCAATAATTTTTTATTAATGTTATTTTTTAGTTTAATACACAAGTTTGAATCTCCAGTTATTGCTCTTAAATCCATCATTGATGATAAAATTGTTGAATCCTGCATGCTTGCTAGCTCTAAGCATTCATCAATTGATCTCAATGAGTTTCCAACTTCTAACCCTGTATCCCATAGCTTGTACAAAATATTTTCAGCTTGGAGCTTGGCCTGTTCAAATTTAGGAGTCTCATATAGGATTAAAATATCAATATCTGATTTGATGCATAATTCTTTTCTACCATATCCACCCAGAGCTAAAATAGCTATTCCACTTGACCTGTAATTAATATCAATCTCGCTTGATATAAGTTTATCTATTTCATTAGAAAATTTATTTACCAATTCCGAAGAGCTTATTGATTTAGAAAGATGTAAATTTTTTATATTTTCATAAGATTTTTTAAATCTTTTTGAAAATTTGTCATTTGAAGTCATTTTTTGAAATTAACAGGTACTTCGCCTTCTCCAACAGAAATATTTTCATGTCTAGCAAGAACAAACAAAAGGTCCGAAAGCCTGTTTACATATATTTGAGCTTTAGGATTAACCCATTCTATTTTTGACAAAGATACAATTTTTCTTTCTGCTCTTCTACATACTACTCTAGATAAATGAAGGCAAGTTCCTGTAAAACAACCAGCTGGGAGAATAAATTCTTTTAAGGGTCCTACTATTTCTACGTATTTATCAATTTGCTTTTCTAACCATGAAATTTTAGAACCAGTAATTCTTGGCACTTTCACATCTTTTGTAGATGCTAGATCTGCTCCTAAAATAAACAAATCATTTTGGATCTTATTGAGCACTTTAATGCAGGATTTAGATATTTCACCAGTCAATACTAAGCCTATACATGAGTTTAATTCGTCTATATCCCCATAGCTTTCTACTCGAATAGCATCTTTGGGTACCACTTCTCCGCCCACAAGCATTGTATTGCCCGCATCACCAAATTTTGTATATACCTTATTTATTCTATTCTTTGGCATTATGTATTTTAACTTAGAACTAAAAAGTAAACAATTTATCAACATTCTTGTATTTTTTTAAAATATAATATTGTTATGGAAGATATGTATTTTGATGACTACATGAGACATAAGTCATATGGTAGTGGAGGATATTACAAATCATCACTTTCTGTAAATGAGAAAAAGGATTTTATTACCTCACCAAATATTTCAAATTTTTTTGGCAATGTTATCGGTAAATTTATAGCAGAAAAAATAAATAAAAGATTTAACAAAGAGAGTTTTAATATTATTGAAATTGGGTCAAATGATGGAACCCTTTCTTTACACATACTTGACTATCTTTCAAAATTTAAAAATAAAATATATCAAAAGACCCACTTCTTTTTAGTCGAACAAAACTCAAATCTTGAAAAAAAAATAAGTAAGAATCTTTATAAGCATAAAAATAAATTTACTATTTGTTCAAAATTAGAAGAGATAAATTCAGAAAATAAAAATTCTTTTATATTTTGCAATGAATTGTTTGACTCATTACCATTTCATAGATGTGTTTTTAGAGAAGACAAGTTGTATGAAATTTTAATTTCAAAAACCAACACTAAATATATTGAAATTGAAGTTGAAGCACGAACTAAATTAAAAGAAAAAATCATTTCATTAAATATGGATATTGAGAGTAATTTTTTTTTCGAGTTCCCAAGTGATGAATTTTTTGAAATGGTTAAATCCATAAATAATATCGATAATAATATTTTATTTTTATCTTTTGATTATGGTGATAAAAAAAATATTTTAGGAACATCTAAGTATCCAAATGGAACAGCTAGAACGTTTCACAACAATAAAGTCGGAGATAGTTTTTACAATAACAATGTTGATATAACTTATTCAATAAACTTTGAGCTTCTTTCTAAAGAATTTATTTTTTATGGTTTTAATGAAGAGTTATTTGAAACTCAGACTAAGTTTTTAATAGATAATTCATTTTTAGAAATCATAAACGATAATATTAAGTCTTCGTCTCTTGACAATGTAAAACTAAAAAATCTTATCTCACCTGCTTTTATGGGCGAAGCTTTTAAGGTTGTTTTTTTTAGCAAGATTATTTGAAGTAATATTTTTTTACGTTAAAGTTATCGGGTTATGAATATTAGCTGGGCAGATAGAATCAATAATTTACCACCTTATTTATTTGCTGAAATTGACGCAAAAAAACAAGCTCTAATAGATAAAGGAGTCGACGTAATAGACCTAGGTGTTGGAGACCCAGATATTCCAACACCCGAGAGAATAATTAAAGCTCTAAATTTATCTGCTCAAAATCCGTCTAACCACAGGTATCCGTCATACGCAGGCATGGCTTCTTTTAGATCAGAAGTAGCCTCCTGGTATAAAAGAAGATTTGATGTAACAGTTGACGGTGATAAAAACGTAATAATTCTTATTGGTTCAAAAGAGGGTGTAGCACATGCGCCTCTCGCATTTATTAATCCAGGTGATATTGCGCTTGTTCCTGACCCTGGATATCCAGTATATAACATTGCTACTGAATTTGCTGGTGGAACTCCGTATTTAATGCCGCTTCTTGAAGAGAATGGATTTATGCCTGATTTAAATGCAATCCCAAACGATATTTTGAAAAAATCAAAAATTATGTTTTTAAATTATCCTAACAATCCAACATCTGCCTTTGCTTCTGATGATTTTTTTAACAAGGCTATTGAATTTGCAAATAAAAATAACATTTTAATATGCCATGATGCTGCATATACAGAAGTCTATTTTAATGAAAATAATAAACCAAAAAGTTTTCTAGAATACGACGGCGCTCTAGAGGTTGGATTAGAATTTCACTCTTTATCAAAAACATTTAGCATGACAGGATGGAGACTTGGTCACGTTGTTGGTAATGAAAAAGCTGTAGCAGGAATTGGTAAGGTTAAAACAAATATTGATTCAGGAGCATTTCAAGCCGTTCAAGAGGCAGGAATTGAAGCTCTAAGAAATTATGAAGATGGATTACAGGAAAGGACAGAGATTTATAAAAAAAGAAGCATGCTGCTATCAGAAGGCTTAAAAAAGATTGGGATTGATGTGATAACACCTGAAGGAACTTTTTATGTTTGGTTCAAAAATCCAAATGGCCTCAAATCTTCAGAATTCGCGAATTTGCTTTTAGAAAAATCTGGCATAGTAATGACACCTGGTACCGGATTTGGAATTTATGGCGAAGGATATACGAGAGCCTCTGTAACCTTAGATGATGAACAACTAATTGAGGCTGTTTCAAGAATTGAGAAACTTGCTATTTAATTATTAAATTTAAAATTTTATTTTCTATATATATACTTTTTAAAATTTCTTTATCTTTTAAATATTTATTAATTGATTCAATTTTTTCTAATTTTTGTTTTATAATTTTTTCACTAATATCTTGATTTTCAAATTCTACAACTCCTCTCGTCTTTCCATTGATTTGTATTACAACCTTGATTATGTCTCTCATTAAAATATTTTTATCCGCCTTAATCCATAATTTATTTATATCTTTGTTTTTAAAATTTGATTTACTCCAGAGTTCATTAGAAAGATGAGGAATGAGTGGATTGAGCAAAATAATCAAAATATAAACAAAAAACCCAAAGAGTTTTTCATCTGCATTATTGTTTTCTTTGTATTTGTAAGCATGGTTTAATAGCTCCATCATACTCGCAATAGCAGTATTGAATTGCATCCTATCTAAGTCGTTAGTTGCTTTATCTATAGTTTTATGAATTTTAATCAAAAATTCTTTATTTTTATGGGATAGTTCCTCCAAATCAGATTTATATTCATCTTGAATACTACTAATATTTTCTTCTATTATTTTCCAAATTCTTTTTATAAACCTGTTGGACCCATCAATTCCTTCATCACTCCATTCTAAATCCTTTTCAACCGGTGCAGTAAATAAAACAAAAATTCTAACAGTATCAGCTCCGTAAATTTTAATTATCTCTGTTGGGTCAACTGTATTTCCAAGGGACTTGGACATTTTTGCACCATCTTTTAATACCATGCCTTGAGTTAAAAGGTTCTTAAAAGGTTCTTTAATATTACAATATCCCATTTTCTTCATTGCATGAAAGAAGAATCTAGAATAAAGAAGATGTAAAATTGCATGCTCTATACCACCTATATATTGATCAACTTGCATCCATTTATTAAATTCTGTTTCATCAAAGATTTTTTCTGATTTTGGTGAAGTAAACCGAGCAAAATACCAAGAAGACTCAAAAAACGTATCAAAAGTGTCGGTCTCTCTAATAGCAGGTTTTCCTGAATAGGGACATGTTGTATATTTCCATGTTGGGTGATTTTCCAATGGATTTCCAGGCTGATCTAAATCAATATCGTCAGGCAATTCAACTGGTAAAGAAGATTCAGGTAGTGGAACCATAGTTCCATCTTTTAAATAGATAACAGGTATGGGACATCCCCAATATCTTTGTCTGGAAATTCCCCAGTCACGCAATTTAAATTTGATTGAACTAGTTGCAACAGATTTTTTTTCTAGCTCTTTGATAACTTTGTTTTTAGCTTCTTGAATATTTAAGCCATTAAGGAAATCGGAATTTATAATTTTGCCGTTTTCTACAAAGGCTTCTTTTAAATCATATTCATTTCCATCTTTTGAAACAACTTGAATGATATCAAGTTGATATTTCTTAGCAAAATCAAAGTCTCTTTGATCATGTGCAGGACACCCGAATATTGCCCCTGTTCCATAATCCATAAGTATAAAATTCGCTATATAAACTGGTATCTCTTTTCCTGTAAAAGGATGTAAAACTTTCATGCCCGTATTTATTCCAATCTTATCAGCTTTTTCTAAAGCCTCTGTTGTTGATGAAGTTTTCTTACATTCCTGTATAAATTTACTAATTTCAGAATTTTTGTTTGATAAATCATTACTAAGCGGATGTTCAGGAGAAAGTCCTATAAAAGATGCACCAAAAATTGTATCAGGCCTGGTAGTAAAAACATTAATAGAAATTCCATTTTTTGTTTTAAATTTAATTTCCGCACCTATAGATTTACCAATCCAGTTTTCTTGCATTGATAATACTCTTTTTGGCCAACCATATAAGTTTTCTAGTTCTTTCACTAAATCATCAGCAAAATCTGTTATTTTTAAAAACCATTGCGATAATTTTTTTTGAACTACTTCAGCACCAGATCTCCAGCCTTTTCCGTCTATAACTTGCTCATTGGCCAAAACTGTACAATCAACAGGGTCCCAATTAACATATGATTCTTTTTTATAAGCAATATTATTTTTTAAAAAATCTAAAAACAATTTTTGTTCATGCATATAATAATTTTTGTTACAAGTTACTATTTCTCTATTCCAATCATATGAAAGCCCGAGCTGTTTGAGTTGGGCTTTCATTATTTCTATATTTTTATAAGTCCAATCCCTTGGATGGACCTTATTTTTAATTGCTGCATTCTCTGCTGGCATTCCAAAAGCATCCCAGCCCATAGGATGCAAAACATTATATTTTTGGCACCTTTTTAATCTTGCTACAACATCTCCTATGACATAATTTCTAACGTGCCCCATATGTATTTTTCCAGAAGGATATGGAAACATTTCTAAGACATAAAATTTTTTATCATCCTTGATAAATTGTGCTACAAAGGATTTTTTATTTTCCCACTCTTCTTGCCACTTGGGTTCAATCTCTGATGGTATATAATTCATTTTATATTAATAATAATTATTTTAATTAAAATATATATATAATGAATCAAGTTATAAAGAAAAATTTTGAAATTAATAAAACTAAGGCTGAAAAATTAAGGTCAATGGGTATTTCTGGCTTATTCATGCCAATTGATAAAAAAACGGATCAAGGTCCATCTGAGACATCTGAAAATATCAATAATTTAGATATTAATGAGGTAAAAAATATTGTTCAAGAATGTAGATCTTGCGAATTACATAAAACAAGAAATATGTCGGTTTTTGGTGAAGGAAATGAAAATGCCGAAATAATGTTCATTGGAGAGGCTTCTGGAAAAGATGAGGACTTAACTGGGAAACCCTTTGTTGGTAAGGCAGGCCAACTACTTGATAGAATAATTCAAGCAATGAAGATGAAAAGAGAAGATATTTATATTTGCAATACTGTGAAATGTAGACCGCAGGATAACAGAAAACCCTCAATTGATGAAATAAAATCATGTACTACTTTTTTAGATTTTCAGATAAAAAAAATTAAACCAAAAATTATAGTATGTCTAGGTTTGGTTGCAGCTGAAAGCATTTTGGGTGAAAATGATAAACTAAAAAATTTGAGAGGAAAATTTTATGAAAAGTATGGCGCCAAAATATTAATTACTTACCACCCAGCAGCCTTGTTGAGGGATCCAAGCAAAAAAAAACTAGTATGGGAGGACATGCAAATCGTAATGAGGGAGGTGGGAATATATGTCTAATAAATTAAAAAATGAAAATAGCCCGTACTTGCTCCAACATTCCGAAAATCCCGTTAATTGGTACTCTTGGTCTGATGAAGCTTTTAGGATTGCTAATGAAAATGATATTCCAATCTTTTTATCTATAGGGTATTCGACTTGCCATTGGTGTCATGTGATGGAGCATGAATGTTTTGAGGATGAAGAAGTAGCAAAAATTTTAAATGAAAGCTTTATATCAATTAAGGTTGATCGTGAACAGAGACCCGACATTGATAGCATTTACATGGCAGTATGCCAGATGATGACGCAAAGAGGTGGATGGCCATTGTCAATTTTTATGACTCCTGATAAAAAACCTTTTTTCTCTGGCACTTACTTTCCAAAAAAATCAAAAGGTGGAATGGTTGGTTTTCTTGAATTGTTACCTAGGATTGCTGATGTTTGGAAAAACAATAGAAATGATATAAAAAAATCCGTTGATACTATAGTATCTACATTGAAGGATGTTTCAAACCCTAAGATATCTGCTAATTTTGTTTCCGAAGAAGATATGAATGAAATATTTGAAAGCTTGAAAGATTTTTATGACGAAAAGCATGGTGGATTCGGCGAGGCGCCAAAATTTCCATCACCGCAAAATATTATTTTTTTAAGTAATTTTTATGATTTTTTCAAAAATAAAGATGCGCTACATATGATTAATCAAACACTTTCTTCAATTGCGCTTGGAGGTATTAATGATCATATAGGGGGAGGGTTTCATAGGTATTCAACTGATGTAAAGTGGCAAGTACCACACTTTGAAAAAATGCTCTATGACCAAGCTAATTTATTAGAGTCTTTTTATGAATCATACTTGGTTTCTAACAAAGAAATATATTTAGATTCCATTGAGAAGACTATTCATTATTTAAAAGAATCTATGTTATCTAAAAGTGGAGCTTTTTATTCTGCAGAGGATGCCGATTCCGAGGGAGAAGAGGGATTATTTTATTTATGGGAGGAGGATGAACTTAAAAAAATTTTAAAAAGTGATGAATTCGAATTTTTTAAACTCTTATATAATGTAGAAACTGAAGGAAACTTCTTGGAGGAAACTACTAAGCAAACAAATGGAAAGAATATTATTTTTCTTAAAAATGAAATTGAAAGTTTTTCAGAAATATTATCATTAGATATAGATATGATTAAAAGTGAATCAATTCGCATTAAAGAAAAATTAAAAAAAATCAGAGATAAAAGACCTAAGCCATTATTAGATGACAAAATTTTAACTGATTGGAACTCCATGTTAATTTCCAGCTTATCAAAAGTTTCCAGAATATCTAATAACTTTGATATTCTTGATTTAGCAATAGAATGTAATTCTTTTTTGAAAAAAAATATGGTTGATAATTATGATTTACTTCATTGTTATAGAGATGGAATCGCTTCTATTGATGGCATGCTTGATGATTATTCTTTTTATTCTAAATCTCTTATTGATCTTTATGAGACAACTCTTGATCCAGATTATTTATTGGATTCATTTAGAGTGTGTGAAAAGATGATTTTTTATTTTTGGGATAATGATGATGGATTATTTTTTTCATCAAAGAAAGGCATAGATGATTTGATTGTAAGACAAAAAAATCTGCTTGACGGAGCATCTCCTTGTGGTAATTCCACAGCACTATATTCAATAGCTAAATTATCGAATTATTTTTTTGATGATAATCTGAATAGAATATCAAATACTTTATCTTCAAAGTTGGGTGAATTGGCTAAAAAATTTCCAATTAATCTAGGTATGTTTCTTGCGAACCAATTCTTGTTATATAAAAAACAAACTCAAATAGTTATAACATCTCGGGATGAAAAATTAGATCTGTCAAACGAAATGGTAAATTATGCAGTTAATTTAAAAACTATAAATAAATCTATATTTCATATAAACTCATCTTCTCAAAGGGATAAATATATTAATTTTTCTGAAAAATATTCTTTTTTGCCTCAACCTTCAGAGGATGTAAAAGTTTATGTGTGTTCTAATTTTACTTGTAATTTACCTAGTCAGAATTTAGATGAGCTTTTAAAAATATTAATCTAAATTTTTTTGAATGTCATTTTTTTTTATATGTATCATTAAAATATTTAAAGCCGCTGGTGTTATTCCAGATATTCTAGATGCTTGACCAATTGTAGATGGCTTTATTCTTTGAATTTTTTGTTTTAATTCATTTGATAGACCTGAAATGATTCCAACATCCAAATCATGAGGTATATGAATATCTTTATATTTATCAATCTTTTCTATTTCTTCAAATTGGCGTGAGATGTACCCCTCATATTTAATTTCATTTCTAATTAAGTTTTTTATAACTTCATCCTCGGGTATCGAAATTTTGCTATCAATTTTTTTAAGTATCTCAAAATCAATATTTTGTCTTTTTAATAAATCTTTAATACTGTATTGTTTTTTCAATTCTTCTAACCCAATGTCTTTAAATATTTTCATATTTTTTTTGCTTGGGGATATTTTGGTTTCTTCATAATGTTTTATTAAATCTCTATACTTTTTTTCTTTCATTACGAAGTTTTTGTAATCTTCTTTATTTACTAGTCCTATTGAGTAACCTTTTTCAGTAAGCCTTAAGTCCGCATTATCATCTCTTAACAAAAGTCTATGCTCAGCTCTTGATGTAAACATTCTGTAAGGCTCATCAACGCCTAAAGTTACTAAATCATCTATGAGAATTCCAATATAAGATTCTGATCTAGAGAGAACAAACTCATCTTTCTTTTGAATTTTCATAGAAGCGTTTATCCCAGCAATTAATCCCTGGGCTGCTGCCTCTTCGTATCCAGTTGTTCCATTTATTTGACCTGCTAAAAAAAGATTGGATACTATCTTACTTTCAAGTGTTAAATATAAATCCTGAGGATTACAGTAATCATATTCTACTGCATAACCAGGCCTCATTATTCTTGCATTTTCAAGACCATCAATACTTTTAATTATTTCAACTTGTACTTCCAATGGCAAGCTAGTCGATATTCCGTTAGGGTAAATTTCATTTGTATCTAAACCCTCTGGCTCAAGAAAAATTTGATGTCTTAGTTTATCAGCAAATCTGATTACTTTATCCTCTATTGAAGGACAATATCTTGGGCCTATACCTTTGATTTCGCCTGAGAACAAAGGAGATTTATCAATATTTGATTTTATAATGTTATGCGTTTTTTCATTCGTGTAAGTTATGTGACACGGAAGTTGTAGATTAGATACTTTTTTAGTTTGATATGAAAAAAAAGCAGGTAAAGAGTCTGGATTTTGAACTTGGGTTTTTGACCAATTAATAGTATTTTTATCAAGTCTTGGCGGAGTACCTGTTTTTAATCTTCCCACATCAAGTCCTAACATTTTAAAAGAATTTGAAATTTCCTTAGTTGGAGGCTCGCCAGCTCTACCAGCCGAATTTTTTTCTTTACCTATATGAATTAAACCATTTGGGAATGTACCAGGAGTAATTATGGTTGTTTTTGAATAAAAACTTTCGCCTAAATTAGTTTTTACTCCTAAGATTTTGCCATTCTTAAATATAAGCGAATCAATAATTCTCTGAAATATAATTAAACTTTGTTGATTTCCAAGAGTTTTCCTCATATAAGTTCTATATAAATTTCTATCTGCTTGAATTCGTGTTGCCTGAACTGCAGGTCCTTTTCTAGTATTTAATCTTCTATACTGAATCGATGAATAATCAGCAGCTTTTGCCATTTCACCTCCCAAAGCATCAATTTCTCTTACTAAATGACCTTTACCCACTCCGCCGATCGATGGATTACAAGACATAATTCCGATAGTATCAATGTTAGCAGTAATTAAAAGTGTTTTTGAGCCTAGTCTTGCCGATGCTAAAGCTGCTTCACATCCAGCGTGGCCACCACCTACAACAATCACATCATATTTTTCTTCAGACATAATTTTCTAATGTTATATGATTTACTAAAAAATAAAAGCGTTTAAATATAGAAAAAAATAAACAATAATTATTATATGAAAAATTCGATAGTTGGAATAACATCTGATATAAAAGGAAAATTTTATGAAGTCGAATCTTTTTACTTTGAAAGTTTACTAAAGGTGGGTGCTATTCCTGTAATGTTACCAATGACAACAAATAAAAATGACATTAGAAAAATATCGAAAAAAATAAATAGTTTATTAGTTTCAGGAAGTAGAGACATTGATCCTAAATTTTATGGACAAGTTAAAAAATTCAAAATTAATTCTTTGGATATTAATAGAACAATAAGTGAAATAAATTATATTGAAGAGTTTGCAAAACAGAAGAAAAAAATTCTTGGTATTTGCGGTGGCATGCAGTTAATAAATGTATATTTTGGAGGAAGTTTAATTCAGGATATTAAATCACAATTAAAGAGCAAAATTAATCATTCAAAAGCAAAGTATCATAAAATAAAAATTTTAAAAAATACTTTAATCAAGAAAATAACTAGCTCATCAGAACTTAGAGTCAATACTTTTCATCATCAATGTATCGATAAGCTGGGAGGTAGTCTGATAGCATCCTCTAGATCCTCAGATGGAATTATAGAATCATTTGAATCTTTAAATAGAAAAATTTTAGCAGTTCAATGGCATCCGGAGCTTATGAAAGATAGAAAAAATCAAATGATTTTTAATTGGTTAAAGAGTTAAAATTAAATTTAAAGCTGTTAAATTAAGATTGTGGACAAAATTGTTGCTAAAGGAATCAGAGAAAATAATCTAGATAACATTAGTATAAGTATACCAAGAGGAAAAATAACGGTTTTTACTGGTGTTAGTGGTTCTGGTAAATCAACATTGGCTTTTGATACTATTTTTGCAGAAGGCCAAAGAAGATATCTTGAGTCATTATCAAGCTATGCTAAGCAATTTGTTGATAAGTTCAAAAAACCAGATTTGGATTATATCTCTGGTCTATCACCATCTGTATCAGTTGATCAAAAAACCTTTATGAGAAATCCTAGGTCCACTGTTGCAACTATTACAGAAATTTATGACTTTATTAGGCTAGGTTTCTCAAAACTTGGCGTTCCTAAGTGTTATCAATGTGGTAGTGAAATGTCTTCTGGCTCTGTTGAAACTGTGTTAGATCGCTTGGAAAAAGAAAATTTATTGAATAAAAGTATCGATATCTTCTACCCAATTTCAATGGGTAAAAAAGGGGAATTTAAAAAGGAAATTGAATTTGCTTCTAGATTTTTTACTATTGCTAGAGTGGAGGGTAAAACTGTTGATATTTCACAAATAAAACCATTAGAAAAGCAAAAAAAACATAATCTTGAAATATATATTGATTCTATTAATTCACCCAAGAAAAGTTTAAAAAAACTTAAATCCTCTTTAGATGTTGGATTCTTGTATGGTGAGGGAATTGTGATAGTTGAAGCCGATGATAAAAGATTTATTTTTAATTCTGAGCTAACTTGCAACAAATGTGGAATTAGCTACCCGGAAATCTCCCCTAGACTTTTTTCATTTAACAGCCCTTATGGTTGTTGCAATCATTGCGAAGGTATAGGTCAATTTGAATTTGTTGATGAGAATCTAGTTATCAATTTTGATAAATCGATAAATGATAATGCAATTTTACCTTTTATATCTTTATCTCAATATAAAAAGCAAGTTAAAGAATTTGCTATAGAAAATTCAATAGATTTAAAGAAAACCTTCGCTAAATTATCAAAAAAGCACCAGAATTTAATTCTTTATGGACATGAATCAACAAATGTATCTGATTATCTAAAAAATTATAATAAGGCCAGCAAAGATTTTCCCGGTGTTATAAATATATTACAAACCTGGATTTTGAAATCCAAAACCGAAGACTCCTTTGAGGCTCTTTCAAAATACATCTCAATCAAAAAGTGTGATTTTTGTGAAGGTACAAGACTAAGAAAAGAGGCAAGATATATATTTATCAACGGTAAAAATATATCGGAATTTTGTAGTTTAAATATTTCAGAGGCTATGAATTTTGTTGATGATGTAAAATTTTCGGGAACAAAAAAAGAAATATGGAAAAAAATTAAACCTGAGATAAGATCAAGATTAACTTTTTTGAAAGATGTTGGTTTGTCATATTTAAATCTTGATAGAAGCGCTCCCACATTGTCTGGTGGAGAAGCACAAAGGATAAGGTTAGCCACTCAATTGGGTGCCAATTTAACTGGTGTTACTTATGTTCTTGATGAGCCAACAATAGGCTTACATCCTAGAGATAATTCAAGACTTGTTGGTGCTCTTAAATCTTTAAGAGATAAAGGTAATACTGTATTGGTAGTCGAACATGATGAGGATACAATAATGAATGCTGATAATATAGTTGATATCGGACCCAAGGCAGGTATAAACGGTGGTAAGATTGTCTATGCCGGAAATTTAAGCGGCATTAAAAAATCTAAGAATTCACTAACTGGTAAGTATTTAAATCGAGAGAAAAAGATTATACAAAACATTAAAGATTTTAAATCCGATACGAAAACAATTTCAATATCTAATATTACAAAAAATAATCTAAAAAATATAAGTATTGATCTGCCGTTGGGCCATGTAATATGTGTCACAGGCGTTTCTGGATCTGGAAAAAGTTCTTTAGTGTCGCATACTATTTTTCCACTATTATCAAAATATATAAATAATCCTAACAAAAAAAGTAACGCTAAAGAGGCTATAAGAGGTGTGGAGAATATTGATAAGGTGATAAATATTGATCAGTCTCCAATAGGTAGGTCTTCACGTTCAAACCCCGTTACTTATACTGGAATTTTTTCAACAATTAGGGATATTTTTTCATCTTTACAAATATCTAAAATGAAGGGGTATGGCCCCGGTAGATTTAGTTTTAATGTAAAAGAGGGTAGTTGTAGTAGTTGCTCTGGAGCCGGCTTCAATAAAATTGAAATGAGTTTTTTACCAGACGTTTCTGTTATATGCGAGGAGTGTCAAGGGAAAAGGTTTGATGAACAGACCTTAGAGGTTTTATATAATGGTAAAAATATAGCCGAAGTACTAGATATGACATTTGAGGAAGCAGAAACTTTTTTCGCAGGTTTTCCAATACTCAGCTCAAAAATCTCAGTTTTAAATTCCGTTGGTCTTCATTATCTTAAATTGGGCCAATCAGCCACAACTCTTTCAGGTGGAGAAGCTCAAAGAATCAAATTATCTAAGGAGTTAATTAAAAAAAATACAGGTCAGACTTTTTATATTTTAGATGAACCAACAATAGGATTACATTATCAGGATGTAGATAACTTAATGAGTGTTATCTATAAGCTTAGAGATTCAGGAAGCACTATATTAATAGTTGAACATAATTTAGATGTTATAAATTGTTCAGATTATATTATAGACCTTGGACCCGAGGGTGGTGAGGGTGGTGGCTACTTGCAGTTTATGGGACAAAGAAATGATTTTATATCTTCTGGATCTGGAGAAACTCTTGATTATTTGAAAAAGCATATTTTGTAAAAAATAATTATAAAGGGTTTGTTATCAAAGATGCTAAAATGCTTAATATTATAAAAACTCCAATAAATGTAATCATTATGTAGCAATGCTTGTAAGTAGTGCCTTTATGAACATTGGGAACTCTATCTGGGTATGGTAAGACTTTATGTTCATTTTCAGGTGACATATCCTCATTTACATCACTACTAGAATCAGAGATTGTTTCTTTAATTTGTGTGTTTTCAGCTTCCGAAGCTTGCTCTTTAATTTCCTCACTCACATTTAAAAAATATCATAACTTCATTTTTATGCAATGAATTTCGTAGTAGTTACTTTTTTTATACTACTACCCAAATAGATATTCTAATATAGAATATATCACTATTATTTTTTTTAGAATTTTATTCTAACGGAGGAAAGAATATGGCAGAATACGCAAATCCAGATGTATTGGTAAGTACAGAATGGGTTCAAGAAAATATAGGTAAAGATGGAATTAAAATTATCGAATCTAATGAGGATATTTTACTTTATGATATTGGTCACATTGAAGGAGCAATTAAGTTAGATTGGGAGACTGAGCTTCAGGATAAATTGGTTAGAGATTATATTGATAAAGATAATTTTGAAAAGCTAATGTCTTCAAAAGGGATATCTCGTGATGACACAGTTGTTTTTTATGGAGATAAAAGTAATTGGTGGGCATGTTACGCACTTTGGACATTTAAGGTTTATGGCCATGAGAAATGTTTAATAATGAATGGTGGAAGACAAAAATGGATTGATGAAAAAAGAGATATTACTAAAGATGTAGCAGATTACTCAACTACAAATTATAAAGTCGATTCAACAAATGACGAAATTAGAGCATTTAGAGATGAAGTAAAAAAACATAGTGATTCGGGGTTATTGCTAATTGATGTAAGGTCTCCAAAAGAATATTCTGGTGAATTATTACATATGGAAGCATATCCTCAAGAAGGTGCGCTTCGAGGTGGGCATATACCTAATGCTAAGAGTGTTCCCTGGGCTACTGCCGCAAACGAGGATGGTACTTTTAAAAGTGCTGATGAATTGACTGCAATTTATAAAGAAGGTGCAGGTCTTGATCCAAATCAAGATATAATTGCATATTGTAGGATTGGCGAAAGATCTTCTCATACATGGTTTGTTTTAAAATATTTACTTGGCTATGAAAGTGTCAAAAACTATGATGGGTCGTGGACCGAATGGGGAAATTTAGTTAAAGCCCCTATTGAAAAGTAATATACTTTATTTTAATTTAACTTTAAGTTACATTATGAATTCTAAGCAAATCAGTTAAAAAAACTAATTTGCTTAGTTTTTATTTTAATTATGGCTCAGGATAAACAAGAATTAATGGATTTCATATTGGATCACTACGAGAATCCAAGAAATGCTGGTACTATCGAAGGCTCAGATAAAAAATTGATCAGCGATGCTGACATCTGTCAAAATGGAGGAAATCCCGGATGTGGAGATATTGTTACAATTTGTCTGAAAGTTGATAACGGCAAAATCGTGGATATTAAATTTGAGGGAGAAGGTTGTATCGTAAGCCAAGCTGGAACTTCAATTATCACCGAGAAGGTATTAGGTAAGGATTTAGACGATGTTTTAGCCATGGGCCCCGAGATGATGACTGAAATATTGGGAGAAGAGCTAACGTTATCAAGGCCTAAATGTGCTACATTAGGATTAGCTACTGTAAAATTAGCTATTACTCAGCTCAGAAGGAGTGAAATGAAGAAGGCTAACAATATAGAATAATATATTTTTTATATAACTTTTTTTGTTTATAATATACTCTAGACCAATATGGGAGAATAATAATGGCAAAGAAAAATGGTAAAAATGGAAATGGAAAAATTAATTATGATGCAGCTTTAAATTATCCTTTATTTGAAGCTATCTTTAATCGTAGATCTAGAAGATTTGGAGCAGGTATGGAGCTTCCTTCTGATAGTAGCCTAGGACATAAGTCTGAAATTCCTCCAATAGCTTTGACTGAATTTCAAGAGGCTATGTTAGTATGGGCTGGCACTGGACTAACAGGACTGTGTTTGGCTGACTTACCACCAGAAAATGGAATTGATTTATTATGTCAGTGGACTGGTAGAACTTGGCCCTCTGCATGTAATAATCATGGAACGGAATTATTTTTTACTAACGATTCAGGTTTATATTGGGTAGATGTTAAAAACATGCTTCCTAAAGATAAAGAGCTAGATATGTTTTTTAAACTTGATCGAGATGATAAAATTGACAGATTATTAGAATTATATAGAGATGGACTTGTTAAATTGGAGGATGGAAGAGCCAATTTGCCTGATAAAATGCCTGGTCTTTTTGATTTCAATCAATGGAATACAAATAAGCCTGGCACTACAACTTTTATTCCTGTTACAGATATAACTGAAGAATACTTAAATTTATTAACCTTATATTGCAGTAGCACATATGCATTTAACATTTGGGATGAAAAACATAACAGGTCCTGTGGCCAAGATAAGTGGATCAAATCTGGAAGAATTAAAGAAGAAGTTAAAATGTCCTTATATGATCTTGAGGTTAGAATTTTAACAGGATTAAATGTTGAGCAGGCATTTATTTGTCAAAATATGTCCCTTGCATTACAAGCACTTGGCTTGGGTGGATGGACTTTTACAGGTCTAATTCCTAGATTTACATTGGGTTCAAATCCCGAACTTTTTAAAGGTTTAGGTTTTAGATTTGAGCAGCCTAAATCCGGACCAACTAGGCCTGTTGGTAGAGATGGAGTTTTTCAAGGATATTGTCCTCCATATTATAAATCAATGTCAGAGGCTTATAATGCCATGGATTCTCATAAATGGGCAGCTTGGGATAGTAGCAAAAAACCTTTTCCCTATGAGGAACCCGACAAGCATTTAGTTAAGGCTCCTAGACCTACTGATACCACAAGTGAAATTGTGAAATCTGTTGCAGATTATATTTATGATGCTTATGGATCATTTCCAGCTTTTGTTGACCCTATGTATATGAGATTGGTTTTTCAAGCTCAAAACTTAGATCTAGACTTCTATGATAAGTACTACCCACCTGGATCATATACCGATCAACATGTTAATACCTTTAAGTATTTTCAACCTGAAATTAAAAATCCTTATTCCCAAAAACCTTCAAAAAAATACCCTTGGGATAAGTAAAATTTATAGAATTAAGAATTGAGAGAGTCCCAGGTGTCAGCAGTGACACCTTCTTCTCTTAATTTAGCTTTTTGAACCCTGTTAGTTGGAGTTTTTGGTAAAGATTTACGGAATTTTATAAATCTAGGTATCATGAATTTAGGCATAATTGGCTTTAGAAATTCTATTATTTCTTTAGGATCTAAATTTTCGCCATCTTCTTTGACTATAACAATCATTACTTCATCCTCAGAATATCTACCTTCCTCATCGACCTTCACGGCAATTGCAGCAGCTTCATTTATTTTAGGATGTGAAGAAACCATATTCTCGACTTCAAATGAGCTAATATTTTCACCCCTACGCCTTATATAATCTTTAACTCTATCCATAAAAAAGATATATCCATCATCATCTTTTCTACATAAATCTCCCGTATGGAACCAGAAATTTCTGAAATCAGATACAGTTTTTTCGGGCATTTTATGATAATAATGCAAACAAATATTTGGTATTCTGGGTCTTAGTACAAGTTCACCAGGAGTGTCAGGAGATAATTCCTCATCTGTATCAGGATTAACAATTTTTATTTCATATCCTGGGGATTCTTTTCCACACGAACCAATTCTAAATGGTTCACCAGGTCTCATGAATGTACATTGTCCTACTTCAGTTAATCCGTACCCTTCCATAAATTTAATGCCAAATCTTTCCATGAAATCTTCAATAATATCGTGTGGTGCAGGACTTCCTAATACAAGTTTAACTTTGTGCTCTTTTTCCTCAGGCACAACAGGTGCATTCCACATAAAATATGACATGACGCCAACTAAATTAAATTTTGTAATCTTAAAATCTTTCATCCATTTCCAAAAATTACTTGCTGAATATTTTTCTTCAACAACGACTTTGGCCCCTTGAATCATTGCGGGATATACTCCCATAACCATTGCATTAGAATGGAATAATGGTAAACAAGTAAAAATTACATCATCAGGAGTAATGTCCATTATCAATGAATAATTCATTGCCGATGAATAATCTGCAGCACATGGCCTCACGACTCCTTTAGACCGCCCAGTCGTTCCCGATGTATACATGAGTCTTGCGTGATCTAAATGTGTTATTTCGACATCTGGCTCATTTTTATCGCCTGATTCGACAAATTCTTTCCATGAATATGTTTTTGCTTTACCTTTATAATCCATTAGATCCAATGAGCCTTTTTCTTCTCTAGGCCATACAATAATATTTTCGATTAAAGGAATCCTATCTTCAATATTCTTTAGGCGATCCATATATTCTTCGGCAATTATAATTATTTTAGAGTCAGAACTTTCTATTATGTACTGTAAAAAATCCATAACATATGCAGTGTTTATCGGAACCATTACTGATCCATTTTTCAAAATACCAAACCACGATAGGCATAATTCTAATGAGTTTGGCATATATACTGAAACTTTCTCTCCTTTCTCTATACCTAATTTATTTAAGGAATTTGCAATTTGATTAGCCAAGGTATTAACTTCAGAATAAGTTAAAGGATTATTATAGCTATATTGAAGAAAATCTTTAGCACCATTTTTTTCGGACTGCTCTTTTAATACTTTTGGTAAAACCCATTCTTTTTGATCGCTTTTTGTATTCCAAAAATAATCAAAATTTGTTTTCCATTCATAATCTACAGTATGTTGCAAGTCTTTTTTTTCAAATTTTTTCATTACTTGAATGCACCTTGTTTTGGAATAGCAACTAGCATTTCCATTGTTAAAACTCTAATCTTATCATCTTTAATATTTACAACTCCTTTAAACCCAGCTTTTTCAAAAGCTTTCATTCCGGCCTCTGTTACAATTTTTTCACCAATTAATTCTATTTTTAGAATTCCTAAATCATTTCTATTATTAATTTCCATCATTTCTTTAACAACAAAGCTGCCAAGGATTTTTTCATCATCATTATTTTTAGAATTAAAAAGACTTTGAATAATATTTCCCGGATAGGTTGGCGCATCATGTGAGCCGCTTAACATTCCTAAAAAATAAGCATGAGGCATGTGACAACTTATTTCACCTTCTACAGTAGATTTAATTGCACCACCATATCCAATAAAGTTTGAATTAGGATTATGGTGCACACTTGCGTCATTTAAAGTGGATATTTGTAACCATGAAAAATCAACTAAATTAATAGATTTTTGAAAATTGCCATGATATTTTTCGTTAACTTTAAAGTCTTCAAAGGCTTTACCTTCATTACCTAAAGAATCTTTATTTAAATTTTTAAATTCCTTTGGTAGGACTAGCAAATTTAAATCAATATCTTTGGGTTGAATTTCAAGGTTCGATATTGCATTCATTTTCACACCCGGAGTTGCTCTTAACAAAACCTGCCTAACATATTCTATAACAACTTCATCACGTTGATTTATTATGATTGTTTTAACTTGAACCGAACCATTTGAGGCCCCATCTTTTTTAACCTCTATGCCAATCACTTTTGACTTACCAAAGAGCACATCACCTTCGTAAACAGGTTCCCCATATTTTAAGTTTTTATAAGATAAATTTGCAATAGCATTAAAAGAAATATCATGAACACTTAATCCAAAGCCAACATTAAACAAGTATCCTTGACTTACTACACCTGGTTTCTCTATATTGAATTTATTTAATTTTATATTTTGTTCTGGATCTGTATAACCACTAGATTCAGCAAAATCATTGTCAGCTCCTAGCAAAAAACCTTTTTGAAATTTTTTTATATATTCTTTATTTCTGTAAGGTGTTATTTGAATACAACCATGATGAAGTTCTTCACCAATGATAAATTCATCAATATATTTTGAAGAAATTAGATTTTGGATATTCATTTTGCCCCCTTGTTAACAATATAAAGGTTACATCATTAGCATTTCATATCAATTTAATCAGAGTTTAATTTTGCTATTATTATGCCAATTTCATAAAAAACTATTAAAGGTACTAGCATAAAAAGCATTGAAATTACATCTGTTGTTGGAGTTAAAATCGCAGATAAAATAGTAGATATTAAAATAGCATATTTTCTTTTAGAAGCTAAAAAACTTGAGGATGTAAGCCCTATTTTGGAAAGTAGATAAATTACAAGCGGGTACTCAAAAATTATACCAAAACTCAAAACCAAAGACATTAGAAATCCTATGGTATCCGAAATATTTGGAAAAGCTGTTATGATTTCATTAGTATATTCATTCAACAAAAATTTAAATGCAACAGGTGCAACAAAAATAAAACAGAATGCAGCACCGAGAAAAAATAGAGATGACCCAAAAAAAATTACTATTGCAGTAAATTTAATTTCTTTTTCATATAGCGCAGGTTTAATAAAGGACCATATTTCGTAAATTATTATCGGTGTAGTTATTATAAAACTTGATAAAAATGCTAGCTTTATATTTGTTGAAAGCCCTTCTGTAGGTTTTGTGAAAATAATTTTTGAGTCCATAGGTAAATTTTGAATTATAGGATATAGAGAAAGTTCCATTAATAGGTCTCTAAAATAAAAAGCTGGGATAAAAAAAACTATTAAAAGAAGAATAATTTTAATAAAACTTTTTCTTAAGACACCAAAATGCTCAATAAAAGTTAACTTTTGATTTTCGCTCACACTTAAATCCTATATGTTGAAATTATTTTATCAATTTACTTAAAAATTGACATATACCTATTGCTAAAATATATTTTTATTTTACATTCTGGAGGCCCTATTTTGAAAATTTTAATTACAGATGGTCTTTCTCAAGAAGGGCTGGATCTTTTTGCAAATCATAGTCAAATAAGTCTAGACGTCAGGAAAAAAACTGAAAGAGAAGAATTAAAAAATATAATTAATAATTACCAAGGTGTAATTATAAGAAGTGCAACAAAGATAGACAAAGAGATCATAGAACTCCTTGATAATGATTTTAAGTTAATAGGCAGAGCAGGAATAGGTGTTGATAACGTTGATGTCTCTGAAGCCTCAAAGAAAGGAATCATAGTTATGAATACTCCTTCTGCTAATGCAATCACTACAGCTGAGCATACAATTGCATTGCTCTTATCTTTAGCAAGAAATACTCCACAAGCTTTTCTCTCAATGAAAGAAAAAAAATGGGAAAGATCTAGTTTTCAGGGACGTGAATTATTTGGTAAAACTTTTGGTTTAATAGGTCTAGGTAATATTGGTAGACTTGTAGCAGATAGAGCGATTGGACTAAAAATGAAAGTTATTGCCCACGATCCATTTATATCAAAAGATACAGATTTAAATATGCCAATAGATTTAGTCGACATGGAAGATGTTTTTAGAAACTCTGATGTTATATCTGTTCACACTCCACTTACTGAAGGAACAAAGGATCTCATTTCTAAAGGATCAATTGATATTATGAAAGATGGTGTATTGATTATTAACTGTGCGAGAGGCGGAATTGTTAATGAATCAGATATTGCAGATGGAATAAAATCCGGTAAAGTTGGTGGTGCTGCGATTGATGTTTTTGAGCCAGAACCACCAGATTTTACCTCACCAATTTTTAATCCTGATAAGAACATAGTGCTTACTCCTCATTTAGGTGCTTCAACTAAAGAGGCTCAAACAAAAGTAGGAATTGCTATGGCAGAGCAAGTCATAGAGTATGCAACAAATGGTGTAGTAATGAATGCAGTTAATATGCCTTCTATGAATTTAGAGGTTTTATCAAAAATTCAACCGTATGTAGAATTATCAGAAAAATTAGGAAATTTTATGGGACAAGTTTGTAAGGCAGGGATTAAAGAAATTAATGTTAAATATAGTGGACTCGTAACTGAGAATGATCTAAATCCCCTAACAATGTCCGTGCTAAAGGGTTATTTGTCCCCAATTATGGATGCTCCAGTTACATTTGTTAATGCTCCATTAATAGCTGAAGAAAGAGGAATTGAAATAACAGAAACTAAAGAATCCTCTACATCAGATTTTACCAGCCTAATAACTGTTAAAATAATTGATGAGAATTCTGAGTATCATTTATCAGGATCTATTTTTGGTAAAAAAGAGCCAAGATTCACTTCATTTAACAGTAGAAAAATTGATGTAATTCCAGATGGAAATATATTAATTATAGAAAATGATGATAAACCAGGTGTTATAGGTCTTTTAGGAAATTCTTTAGGTAAAAAGGATATTAATATAAATAGGCTTTATCTATCAAATCCCCAAGATAAAGGATCCAAATTTGCCCTATCTTTTATATCAGTTGATTCTCCTGTGACACAAGATACTCTAGAATATATAGCAAATATGGATGAAGTTAATAGTATAGAGCAAGTGATTTTAGATTAATGAAAAGTATCCCTTTACCCCCAGGAATTAGAGACTACACCTCTGAGATAGTAAGAAAGTTTGATCACATTAATGACATCTTCTTTCAAGAAACAGAAAGCTGGGGATTTAATAAAATTTATACACCAATTATAGAGAATATTGAGTCTTTAACTTCAGATTCTGCTCAGAGTGACAGTAAAAATATCTTAAAATTAATTGACCCCCTTAGTGGTGAAATACTAGGAATCAAATCGGACATAACACCACAGATAGCAAGATTTGTTAATTCTAATTATTCTTTATCGTCTTTACCAATTAGATTATCTTATGCGGAAAGAGTTGTAAGGAATAAAATAAATAATAATGGTGATTCACGAGAGTTTTTCCAGCTGGGCTGTGAATCTATCGGAACGGAAGGGATTTTAAATGATATTGAAATTATTCAATTAGCATCTTCTTTGATAAAAAAAATGGGATTCCCAAATCAAGTTATAACTTTAAGTTCTTCATTAATTGTAAATTTTATTTTATCTAAATTGATAAAATCTAATGAAAAAATTAGAGATCTGTTTTATAAGAAAAATTTTTCTGAAATTGCTAAAATTTCTAATGACATATCTTTCCCTCAAAAAGAGAGAAATTTTATAAAGTCTGTGGTTATACCATTTACAAAAAATAAAATACCAAAAAATTCTTATCTTTCATCAAATATATTAAAAGAAATTGAGAATTTAAAAATAATTAGTAGAGAATTAATTAAAATTAATCCAGAAACTAAATGCATAATCGATTATTTAGATGTAAAAGATTTTCAATATTATTCTAATATCACTTTTGAAATAAATGTCCCTAAAATTAAATCATCGCTCCTGAATGGAGGGAGGTATGACAACCTATTTAATAAGTATGATTTAAATATTCCAGCAATAGGATTTGGCCTGAACTTGTTAACTTTAGTTAAATATATAAAGGTTGATAACTCAGCTCGTCCAACAGCACTTATAATTATAGATTCTAATACATCAATTTTTGAGTCTTTTCAGATTAGAGATTTTCTCGTAAATCAAGGTTTTATTACAAGATTTTCTAACAAAAAATTATCTAATAATTTTCAACAGATTATTGTTAAAATGAGTAAAACCAAGCAAGTCAACTTGTATGATGGAAAAATGAATAAGATTGCAAAATTTAAATCGTTGAAAGAATTTGTTGAGGAAGAAATCTAATTGAATAAAAATAAAAACGTAGTCGTAGTCGGCGCGCAATGGGGTGATGAGGGAAAAGGGAGAATTATCGATCTTTTGTCAGAAAAATTTGACATAGTTTCTCGATTTCAAGGTGGTAGTAATGCGGGCCATACAATTATTATAAAAAATAAAAAAATTATACTGCATCACATACCCTCCGGAGTATTAAGAAATGGAAAAATATCTGTTATAGGAAATGGCGCTGTTATAGATCCTGACATAATTGTGGATGAAATTAAAGCTTTAAGGAAGAAAGGATATAAAATTACAGGGAAAAATCTTAAAATTAGTGAGTTAGCACATTTAATATTGCCATTTCATAAACTTATTGATATTGGTCGAGAGATAATAAAAGGAAAAAATGCAATTGGAACTACTGGCAGAGGCATTGGGCCTTGTTATGAAGACAAGATATCAAGACAAGGAATTAGATTTGTTGATTTATCTAATAAAAAAATATTAAAAGACAAACTTAAAATTACATTAAAGGAAAAAAATAAAATTCTTTCATTGGTATTCAATCAAAAAAAAATAAGTATTAATACATTGGTCGATGATCTAATGAAAAGGTACAAATTTTTAAAAGAATTTATAGTAAATACTGAATATTTCTTAAATAAATCTGTGGTTCAAGGTAAAAGTATTCTATTTGAGGGTGCGCAAGGTGTCATGTTAGATATCGATTTTGGTACTTATCCCTTTGTAACTTCTTCATCCACTATATCCTCAAATGCTTCCTCTGGTACTGGTGTTCCTTATAAAAAATTTGGGAAATCTATAGGTATTTCAAAAGCCTATGCAACAAGAGTTGGATATGGCCCTTTTCCAACTGAAATGATTGATGATGAAGGCTTAGCCCTAAGAGAGTTTGGTGATGAATATGGAGCAACAACAGGAAGACCGAGAAGATGCGGTTGGTTGGATTTAATAGCCCTTAAGCATTCTGTAGAAATATGTGGTTTAGATGAGATAGTATTAACAAAAGTTGATATTTTATCAATGTTCAAGACCATAAATGTTTGTATCGCATATAAGTATAAATCTCAAAAATTGAAGAAGTTTCCCATGGATAATAATATTATTGAAAATGTTACACCTATCTATAAAACTTATAAATCATGGGATATTAAAGATCTTAAAAATAAAAAATTACCATCGAGTTTGGAATCATTTATAAAGTACATTGAAAAATTTTTAAATGTTAAAGTATCAATGATTTCTATTGGACCAGAGAGAGAACAAGTAATTTATTTGTAGGCGTCTAAAATTTCTTTTACTAATGGATGGCGAACTATATCATCGTTATTGAAATTTACAAAACCAATTCCATTGATATTTTTAAGTAGTGATATACTTTCAACCAAGCCAGATTTAATATTTTTATCTAAATCAATCTGTGTCGTATCCCCTGTAACAATAACTTTTGAATTAAAACCAAACCTGGTTAAAAACATTTTCATTTGAGTTGTGGTAGTATTTTGCGCCTCATCTAAAATTATAAAAGCATCATTTAATGTTCTACCTCTCATAAAAGCCAAAGGGGCAATCTCAATTATAGATTTATCAATCATTCTATTAATTCTATCTGAATCAATCATATCATTTAATGCATCAAATAATGGCTTTAAATAAGGATCAACTTTTTCGCTAAGATCGCCTGGCAAAAACCCTAGTTTTTCTCCTGCTTCAACAGCAGGCCTAGTTAATACAATTCTTTTTACTTTTTTCAAATTTAGATATGAAACTGCCATTGCAACAGCCAAAAAAGTTTTTCCGGTTCCTGCAGGGCCAACACCAAATACAACATCACTTTTTCTAATTGAATCGATATATATTTTCTGATTTATACTTTTAGGGGCAATTGTTCCTTTATCAGTAGAAAGGCAAATTGTATCTAAAAAAATTTCTTCAATGCTATGTGAGTTATTGTTAATTATTTTAGATCCCAATTCAAAATCACTAAAGTTAGGAATATAACCTTTTTGAATAATTTTGTAAAAACTTTTTATAAGCTTGATAGACAAATTAACTGATCCTTTGAGACCACTAAAGTGAAGTTCATTCCCACGTGAATCAATTTTTATATCATATATTTTTGAAATAAATTTTAAGTTTCTATTTTCAACACCTACAAGGGTATTAAGAGAATTATTATCATCAAATTTTATAATTTCTTCTGATACTGGCTCTAATATGACATTCATACTTTAAATACAAAGATAATATAAAGCAAAAGTAAAAATATTCCACAAAATTTAGGAATCGACTTTCTTTTTCTGAATATTATTATAAATGCAAATAATACTAATTCAGCAATTAAAATTAAACTCAAAGAGGATATAGCGAAACTTGGTAATGGTATTAGAAATATTAAATTAATGATTGAAAATATTGTAAAATTTGCAATATTGCTGCCAATAATATTTCCCAATACAAAATCATTCTTACCGTATTTAATCATAGATATTAAACAGGCTACAATTTCTGGAAAGGACGTGCTCAAAGCTAAAAAAATACTTCCAACTAGGGCGCTAGATAGTCCTACTTGTTCAATTATTTTAAGACCTGTCATTGTAATCCCATCAGCAGCAAACCATATAGCGACAGGCCCAAAAACTAGATAAATAATGATCAAAACATTTGATAAATTATTGTCAATGTTGTCTGAATCCCCAGAATTTCCTGAAAAATAAAATAATATGGATAATAAAATAATCATCAGGCATATTGCTGTTGCGTTTATTATTCCAAAAGAAAAAAAACAAAATAAAAATGTCGAAAGTATAATTAATGCATATTTGAGATTTAAATTTTGTAATTTGTATCTGAATTCTTTTTCAAAACTCAATATAAGAGTGAGGCCTAAAATTAGACATGTATTAGCCATATTACTTCCCAGAATAGTTCCATAGATTAAATTATTAGAGTAGTTTTTTATATAGGCAGATTTAAATAAAACAAAAAATTCTGGTAATGATGTTCCAATTGCTATGGCTGTCATTCCAATAAAGAAATCTGATAATCCCATTTTTTTTGAAAGTTTTACTGATCCAGAAACTAATGAACTAGCACCAGCCCAAAGCAAAACAGCATATGCAATAAAACTAAAAAAAAGAGTTAGATTCAACTGGTTAAAAGATCCAATACTTCTATATACTTTTCTGTTGTTTTAGTGGAAATATCACTAGGCAATTCAGGTGCAGGAGGTTTTTTATCCCAGCCAATAGATGTTAAGTAGTCACGCACAAATTGCTTGTCATAGCTTTGCTGACCTCTTCCAGCCTCATATAATGATTTTGGCCAAAATCTTGATGAATCAGGAGTCAAAACCTCATCGATTAAAATTATTTCGTCGCTATCAAGTAGTCCAAACTCAAATTTGGTATCTGCTATTAAAATACCTTTCGACTCAGCATAATCTCGAGCCTTGGAGTATATTTTTATCGATAAATTTTTAACTTTATTTGCTATTTCTTCACCAACAATTTCAGAACATTTTTCAAAGCTTATATTTTCATCATGCTCACCTTGCTCAGCTTTAGTAGAGGGTGTAAAAATTGGCTCTTCTAGTTTTTCAGATTCATTTAAACCCTCTTTAAGTTTTAATCCACAAACTGTTCCTTGCTTTTTATATTCTGACCAACCCGACCCTGTAATGTATCCTCTGACTATACATTCTATTGGCAAAGGCTTAGCCTTTTTAACGACCATTGATCTACCCATTACTTGATCTATTTCATCATTTAAACTTGGATACATTTCATTAACTTTTTCAGTAATAAAATGATTTTGTACAATATCCTGAGTAAGAGAAAACCAAAACTTAGATAATTTTGTTAACACCTCTCCTTTTGCTAATATACCAGTCGGTAGAACTGCATCATAAGCAGAAATTCTATCTGATGAAACAATTAAAAGGTTGTCCCCAAGATCATAAAGATCTCTAACCTTCCCACGATTAATTAGTGGGAAGCTTTTGAGATTTGATTCTAATATAATATTTTTATTTTCTATTTCCATATACAAATTATAATAAATTATTGATAAATAGTCGACAAAATTTGATTTATGATTTGATGTATTTACAATATTTCCTTTACGAGCGCGTAGCTCAGGGGGAGAGCGCTTGCTTGACATGCAAGAGGTCGGTGGTTCAAATCCACTCGTGCTCATGAGTTTTTTATGAAATATTATGTTGATAGTAAAATCTTAGAATCTGATAAGCCTTTAAGTTTGGGGGAAATATTTAATAAATTAGAACTTGGTTCTAACGTATTGGGTGCAGAAGTAGAAGGGGAAGTAAAAGATTTCTATTTTAACCCTGCAGATGAATCAAAAATTTATCCAATTTTTTTGGATAATGAAAAAAGTCTTACTTTAATAAGACATTCAGCCGCGCATATTTTAGCGCAGGCTGTACAAAGCATATATCCTGATACAAAAGTCACAATTGGCCCTGTTATTGATGATGGGTTCTATTATGATTTTTATACTGATAGAAACTTCACTGAAGATGATCTAAAATTATTCGAAAATAAAATGCATGAGATATTAGAAAAAAATGTTTCATTTGAAAAAGAGGTTATCAATAAAAATGAAGCGTTAAAAATTTTTTCAAATATGGGAGAAACTTTTAAAGAAGAAATAATAAATGATTTAGATGAATCTCAAGAAATTTCTCTTTATAAACAAGGTGATTGGTTCGACTTATGTCGAGGACCTCATTTGCCAAATTCTACTTTTATAAAATCTTTTAAGCTTCTCAGTGTAGCTGGTTCATATTGGAGAGGTGATGAGACTCGTGAATCCCTTCAGAGAATCTATGGAACTGCTTTCTCAAATCCTAAAGATCTAAAAAAACATTTAAAAATAATTGATGAGGCAAAGAAGAGAGATCATAGAAAATTGGGCAAAGAATTAGACCTGTTTTCAATAAATGATGAAATCGGTCCTGGCCTTGTTCTCTGGCATCCTAATGGGTCAGTTATTAGAAACATTATTGAAAATTACTGGCGTGAAAAACATATTGAATCTGGCTACCAAATCATCTATACACCTCACATAGCTAAAGCAAATTTATGGGAAACCAGCGGCCATTTGGAATTCTATAGTGAAAATATGTTTTCACAGATGGAGATTGATACAAATAAATACCAAACTAAACCTATGAATTGCCCTTTTCATATAATGATTTATAAAAACGGGCTAAGAAGTTATAAGGAATTACCAATTAAGTATGCGGAAATTGGGACTGTATATAGATATGAGAGATCAGGTGTTTTGCATGGGTTGTTTAGAGCTAGAGGATTTACTCAAGATGATGCTCATATTTTTTGTTCATTAGATCAAATTGAACAGGAAGTTAATGATGTAATTGATCTTACGACAGAATTCTTAAAAAAATTTGGTTTTTCTGAATATGAAATTTTTGTATCTACAAAACCAAGTAAATATGTAGGCAGTGATGACGAATGGAGTTCAGCCACAAATTCATTAAAAAAATCATTAGATAATAAATCTTTGAAATATTCAATTGATGAGGGCGGTGGTGCATTTTATGGACCCAAAATAGATCTTAAAATTAAGGATGTCTTAGGAAGATCTTGGCAGTGTTCAACAGTGCAGGTTGATTTTAATCTTCCAAAGAGATTTGACCTTGAGTATATTTCGAGTAATAATCAAAGACTTCAGCCCGTGATGATTCATAGAGCTATTTTTGGTTCCTTTGAGAGGTTCTTTGGTATTTTAATTGAACATTATGGGGGCGCTTTTCCTACTTGGCTAGCTCCCTATCAATTAAAATTACTTAGTGTTTCTGATGAACAGGTTGAATATGTTAATGATATAGCGGATAATTTAAGGTCTGCTGGTATTAGAGTTGATATTGATAACAGGAATGAAAAATTGGGCTTGAAAATAAGAGAGAGTGAAATATCCAAAGTTCCATACATAGGAATTGTTGGTAAAAATGAATTAGAAAACGAAACGATAAGTTTAAGGAAATATGGAGGTAAGCAAATAGGAGAATTAAAATCAAATAAATTACTTGAATTAATAAATGATGAGCTGTCTGGGAGGGTTGACTCATAAGAAAAAAGAATTTTTCAAGGTCTAGAAAGAAAGCTAATAGGATCAACTCAGAAATAAGAGCGAACGAGGTAAGATTAATTGGTTCAGATGGTGGGCAACTTGGTATAGTTGCTTTATCAGAGGCTCTCAATCAAGCAAGAAATAATTCTACTGACTTGGTAGAAATTTCTCCGGATTCAAAACCACCTGTTTGTAAATTAATGGATTATGGAAAATTCATGTATGATAGCAAAAAGAAGCAATCAGCTCAAAAGAAAATTAAGGCTCAAGTGCTCAAAGAGATTAAATTTAGACCTAATATTGGAGAAAATGATTTTAATGTTAAAATAAATAGGCTCAAAGACTTTTTAAGTGATGGGCATAAGGTAAAAATAAGGCTTTGGTTTAAGGGTAGAGAGATAGTACACAAACAAATTGGTGAACAACTAGTTGAGAAAATTGTTGAAAGTGTATCTGAATCAGGTGAACTTGATAATGAACCAAAGTTTGAAGGTAAGAATCTAACAATGATGGTTCTTCCGAAAAAAATAAAGGTGGTAAAAAAAGCTAATGGCAGCGCAAAAAATGAAATCCAATAGAAGTGCAGCAAAAAGATTTAAGCTGAAACCTAATGGTAAGTTAAAGAGAATCAAAGGCAGTAAACATCATTGTAATGTACACAAAGCCCAGTCTAGGATTAGAAGGTTGAAAGAGGCTGGTACAGTAGATGGAAAGAAAGCTGCAAATTTAAGAAAAGTAGTTTTTGTATAGGTTTTTAAATGAGAGTTAAAACATCAGTTGCAAGTAAAAGAAGAAAAAAAAGACTTTTAAAGCAAACAAAAGGTTTTTGGGGTCAAAGAAAAAATGTCTATCGAAGGGCAAAAGAGACACTATTAAGATCTCTTGCTTTTTCTTATAGAGATAGAAAAGTAAAAAAGCGTACGATGCGTTCTTTATGGATATCTAGAATTAATGCGGCTCTTAGAGAAGAAGGGTTAACTTACAGTAAATTTATTCACTCACTTAAAGTTAAAGAAATAGACCTTGATAGACGTGTTTTGGCTGAATTAGCAATAAATCATCCTGATAAATTCAAACAACTTGTACAATCAATTAATTAATTTTTTTACTTTAAAAATTTCTTATATTTTTGGGTAAAATATATACTATATGAAAGTTACTCCCTTATATAAAACTCATGAGAAGCACGAGGCAAAGTTTACTGAATTCAATGGTTGGAATATGCCACTTTGGTTCTCATCTCTAGAGAATGAGCACCTTCAAGTTAGAAATGATTCTGGAGTTTTTGATGTAAGTCATATGGGAGAAATAGTAATTGAAGGTACAGATGCTTTTTCTTTTCTCAATCTTACATTTACAAACAAGATATCCGCATTAAAAAATGGACAGGCCAAATATGGATTTTTCTGCGATACTAATGGAAATGTTATTGATGACATAATTGCCTATAAATTAGATAAAAATAGATATTTTTTATGTGTTAATGCGGGAAATATTGATAATGTTTTCAATTGGTTGGTCAATAACTCAAAAGGCTTTGAGGTCGAAATAAAAAATCTTAGCACTTTTTACGGACAATTGGCTATTCAGGGCCCTAATTCTTTAAAATATCTTTCAAAAATTTTTCCAATAACTTTTTCTGAGGATTTTAAAAAATATACTATTGTTAATATCACGGATTTGGACAAGAAATATGAATGTAAATCTTCATTTGATTCCCTAATTGAAAACAATTTTTTAATAGCTAGAACTGGCTATACAGGAGAAGATGGTTTTGAACTATTTCTGCCGAATGAATTAATAATTGAGATTTATAAAAACATTTTAGAAAATTGCCCGAATATAAAACCTTGTGGCTTAGGTTCAAGGGATACTCTTAGAATCGAGAAAGGGTTTCCTCTGCATGGAAATGAATTTATAGAGGGCACATCTCCTTCTGATTTCAATTTAAATAAATTTATAGATAATTCAAAAGATAATTTTATTGGAAAAGATGCAATTTTAAAAAAAATTTCCGACAATGAATTTTCATTTGTTGGCTTTCAAATGGAAGATAATTCTATAGCAAGAAATGGTTATGAAGTCTTCAACGATGGTTCCAATATCGGTAAAGTCACAAGTGGAACATATTCGCCCATTTTGAAAAAAGGAATAGGTTTGGCATTAATAAGTTCAGACTTCTCGGAATTGAGAAATTTTGACATAAAAATTAGAAAAAATTTTAGAAAAGCTGTAAAGGTAGATTATCCATTTTTATAGGAGGAATTTAAATTATGTCAGAGGTTAAAAAAGATTTAAAATATACTGAAGAGCATGAATGGGTCATGATTGATGGTGAGCAAATGCTTATAGGAATCACAGATCATGCTCAAGACTCTTTAGGTGAAATCGTATATTTAGAACTTCCGTCAGTAGGCGATAATCTCTCAAAATCCTCTACCTTTGGTGCCGTTGAGTCTACCAAGTCAGTCTCCGATTTGTACACACCGGTCGATTGCGAAGTTGTTGAGGTCAATTCAAGTGCTGAAAATTCCCCTGAAGTTATTAATCAAAGTCCGTATCAAGAAGGATGGTTAATTAAGGTCAAGCCAACAAACACAGGTGATTATGATGATCTTCTTTCTCCAGAGGACTATGAGAGTTTGATAAATGAAAAATAAATTTGATATAAGCTCTTCGATAAATGAACTAAATGAAACCCCATCTTTCATCAACAGGCATATTGGTAGTTCAGATGATCAAGTTAAAGACTGTTTAGATTTTTTAAATTATGAATCTTTAGACCAATTAGTAATGGAAACATTACCTAATCAAATTGTATTGGATGTTGATGTAGATCTTAAAAAAAGAATGTCAGAAGATGATGCATTAAAGTATCTTCAGAACATTGTTAGTAAAAATAAGCTATATAAAAATTACATTGGTATGGGATATTATGATACTAAAACTCCATCTGTAGTTTTAAGAAATATTCTAGAAAATCCTGGTTGGTATACAGCTTATACTCCTTATCAACCCGAGGTATCTCAAGGCAGACTGGAAATGCTTTTAAATTTTCAACAAATGATAATGGATTTAACTGGACTGGAGGTTTCTAACGCGTCACTATTGGATGAAGGAACTGCTGCTGTTGAATCTATGCTTGTTGCTTTTAGGTTTTGTAAAAATAACAAAAATGTTTTTCTTGTTTCCGAAAATTGTCATATTCAGACAATTAAACTTTTGGAAACCAGAGCTGAACCATTAGGTATAGAAATTAAAGTCGGAAATTTAGAAACCCTCTTTGATGAAAATAAAGATAGTTTTTTTGGTTTTATTTCCCAATATCCCGACACTTTTGGCTCTGTAAAAGATCATGAGTTTTTAATATCTTCTGCTAAATCTCAAAAAGCTGTCTCAATCTTGGCTTGTGATTTAATGTCTTTATTATTATTAAAATCACCTGGTGAAATGGGTTGTGATATGGCCATAGGTTCATCTCAAAGATTTGGCGTTCCGTTAGGTTTTGGTGGACCACATGCAGCTTTTATATCTTGTAAAGATGAGTTTAAAAGACTTTTGCCAGGAAGAATAATAGGGATTTCGATTGATAAAAATTCTGATGTTGCCTATAGAATGGCTCTTCAAACAAGAGAACAACATATCAGAAGGGAAAAGGCTACCAGCAACATTTGTACAGCCCAATCCTTATTGGCGATAGTTGCCGCATCCTATGCAATTTATCATGGCCCAGAGGGGTTAAAAAAAATATCGCTTAAAATACACAGAACCGCAAAATTAATAGCTAGACAATTACAAAATAATGATTACAAAATTTTATACAATAACTTTTTTGATACTATTTGTATAAAAACAACAAAAGCTAAGCAATCTTTAATCAAAAAAAGAGCTTTGAAGAAGAAAATCAATTTTAGATACTACTCAAAAGAAATAATTACTATATCAATTGATGAGAAAACAACATTTGATGATATCCATGAAATATTTTCTTGTTTTGGTATAAAAATAGAATCTTTAACATCATTAGATTCTGAATTGGATAATAATATTATTTCTTTACCAAAAAGTATTTTAAGGAAAACGAAATACTTAGAACACGAAGTTTTTAATTCTTATAGATCTGAGACAGATTTCCTAAGATATATTAAGAGATTAGAAGATAAGGATATTGCATTAAACAAATCTATGATACCACTAGGTTCCTGTACTATGAAACTTAATGCTACATCAGAAATGATTCCTATAAGCTGGCCCAAAATAAATTCTATTCATCCTTTTGCCCCCAAGTCTCAAACTTTAGGATATAAATTTCTGATTGATGATTTAAAAAAAATGCTGTGTTCCATAACCGGATTTGATGAAGTTTCACTTCAACCAAATGCAGGAGCGCAAGGTGAACTAGCTGGACTATTAACTATAAGAAAATTTCTATTCGCAAGAGGAGAAGAACAAAGAAAAATTTGTTTAATACCCAGCTCTGCACATGGAACTAATCCTGCAAGCGCAGTTTTGGCTGGTATGCAGGTTGAAATTATCAAATGTGATGAAAATGGTAACATTGATACTAAAGACTTAGCAGATAAAATTCAACAATTTCCAGATAAAATTGCAGCATTAATGATAACTTATCCATCTACCCATGGAGTTTATGAAGAATCAATTTCCAAAATTTGTAATATGATCCATGATGCTGGTGGACAAGTGTATATGGACGGCGCTAATCTAAATGCACTTGTAGGTATATCTAAACCTGGCCATTTTGGTCCTGATTTATGTCATATTAATCTTCACAAAACTTTTTGTATTCCACATGGGGGCGGAGGTCCTGGAGTTGGACCTATTGCTGTTAAAGGACATTTATCTAATTTTATTCCAAATCATCCTCTTAATAGTGATGCAGGCCCTAAATCTGGATTCGGCCCTGTATCATCATCTCCTTGGGGTAGTGCATCTATTTTGCCTATTTCTCTGATGTATATTTATATGATGGGAAGCGAAGGAATAAAGAAGTCAACTCAGGTAGCCATATTAAATGCTAATTATGTTGCTAAAAAGATACAAGATCATTTTCCTATTCTATATACTGGAAGGAATAATAGGGTTGCTCATGAATGCATAATTGATATTAGGCAGATTAAAAAAGATCATTTAGTTAGTGAGGAAGATATTGCAAAAAGATTAATTGATTATGGATTTCATGCGCCCACAATGTCATTTCCAGTTCCTGGTACCCTAATGATTGAACCAACTGAGAGTGAGTCAAAGGGTGAGTTGGATAGATTTTGTAATGCGTTAATTGCTATAAAGAAAGAGATCAAAAAATATAGTAACATTGAAAATATTGCTGATTCTCCATTGAAAAATTCTCCTCATACTTTTAAGGATATAGTAGATAAAAATTTTAATTATTCTATTTTGGAAGCTTTTCCCACACAGCTAATTGATAAAAGTTTTAAATATATTTCCCCGGTTGGAAGAGTTAATAATGCTTTTGGTGACAAGAATTTTGTTTGCAGCTGTCTCCCTTTGGATTTTTACGTAGAGAAATAAATTAAAGTCTTTGAGAGATATACATACTTTTTCTTAAATCGCTAAACCAACTATCTAATAATTTAATTGATTTATTTTTATATATAGTATCGATTATATCTTCTTTAGCCATTAAAAAGGAAGCATCTGAGTAAGTTCTATCAAGTATTATAAAAAAATTTGCTTCATCTTGAATCTTAATTGGTCCAACAGCTTCACCAATTTTTGAGTTGATTGTCTCATTATAAATTACTGATGATAATTCTTTTGGGTTTACATATCCTAAGTTTTTAGGCTTATCTTTGATGTAGCCTCTTTCTTCTAACTTTACAAGTTTAATATCCAATTTATCCTCACCATTATTAAATATATCTAAAATTTCATCAATAAATTTTTTATCTTTGGCACGAATATTTAATATCTTAATTAAATTTTGTTTTTTTATAGTGCCAATATTTCTTTCATAATATTTCTCAATTTCTTTTTCACTAATTATGATTTTATTTTTTAAGACTACTCTTGAGATATTTTCTTGAAGCATTTGTATAGTTAGTTCGAATCTTAACCTATAAAGATTTCTATTTGATTTTGCTAATTCTTCATTAAATTTTTTTTCTCCATTATTTTTGATTATTTCAGCTACTATTTCATTTAGTTTTTCATTTGTTAGAACGATACCCATTCTCTTACCTTGAATTTCTAGAATTTTTAAATCCATTAATTCTTTTAAAAATTCATCCCTATCTTTATCCAATTTGATATCTTTTTTACTTTGAATAATATGATTTTCTAATTCAGTAAGCAAAATTATTTCATCGTTAACAACTCCTACGATACCCTCAGTTATTTTGGTATTCGATTTACAGTCATTTGTTAAGGTAAAAAATATTAAAATTAAAAAAATTGTTAAATAATTAAATTTCATTTTATTTTTCCAAATTAATTATAAACTTATTATTTTCAAATTTTGAGAATTTTTCAATATATTTTTCTATATTCTCTATTTTATCAAATACTTTTTTTGCTGAATCTATTTTACCATCAAAATTATTAAAAAATATTTTAAAATTTTTTAATTTTTGAATACCACCTATCTTTAAAATCATGTTGGTTTGATTCATTTGAAAATCACTGATATCTAACTTTTTTAATTTAATTTTTAATTCTGACAATTTTATCAATTTGCTAATTTCATCAGGAATTAAGCCAAATAAATCAATAAGTTCTTCTATGATTCCAACCGATTCTTCAGTATCTTCAATACACGATATTCTTTTATAATAATAAATTCTTTTTTCAGCAGAGGTTATGTAGCTCGTTGGTATATTTATTTTATCCTTCGTATTAATTTCAATATTTATTTCGTTGTCTATTACAGAGTTATTAATTTTTCTAATTTCTGAATCTAGGAGATCCAAATAAAATTCAACACCAACATCGTAGACATTGCCTGACTGGTCTGTTCCAAAGAGGTTCCCAGCCCCTCTTATTTCTAAATCTTCCATAGCTACATTAAATCCTGAGCCCAGAGAGGATAATGTTTTGATTGCATCAAGTCTTTTAATGGCGTTTTTATTTAATTTTTTATTCTGCTCTAAGATTAGATAGGCATATCCTTTTTCAGAACCCCTGCCAATCCTGCCTCTTATTTGGTATAAATCTGATAGGCCAAATTTATTTGCATTATTAATTATTATCGTATTTGCTTCTTTAATATCAATTCCAGATTCAATTATAGTTGTTGTAATTAAAACTGATATTTCTCCATTTATAAAATCTAAAATATTATTTTCTATAATACTATGCTTCATTTTACCATGAATAAAAGCCATTTTTGCTTTAGGGAGTAATTTCTTTAGGGAAGCATATATTTTTTCTATTGATTTTATTTCATTATGTATAAAATAAACTCTTCCATTTCTATTGAGTTCAAAATTAATTGCATTTTTAATTACTTCTTCATTATATAAATGTATTTGAGTATCAATTGAAAATCTATCTAAGGGTGGAGTAGCTATTATACTAATATCCTTAATTCCGCTAAGTGATAATTGTAAGGTCCTGGGTATTGGTGTAGCTGATAAGGCAAGATAGTCTAAACCAAGTCTGATTTCTTTAATTTTTTCTTTATGCCTTACTCCAAACTTATGTTCTTCATCTATAATTACTAATCCTAGATTTTTAAAAATTAATTTCTCACTGAGAAGCCTATGTGTTCCAATCAATATATCAATTTTAGAATTTTTTAATTCCAAAACTATATTTTTAAACTCTTTCAAGGATGTATTTCTGGATACACTTTTAATATTAATTGGAAAATCTTTAAATCTTTCTAAAAAGGTGTTTAAATGTTGGTTAACAAGTAAAGTCGTGGGGGCTATTATTGCAACTTGCTTACTATTCATTGAGGCTATATACGCTGCCCTTAGTGCTATTTCAGTTTTTCCAAACCCAACATCACCACATATTAATCTATCCATTGGGAAGTTTCTTTTCATATCATGGTATACATCATTTATTGCTTTTAATTGATCAGGGGTTTCTTGGTATTCAAAGTTTTTTTCAAACTCATTTAGTTCAATCGGATTAAAAATAAATGAAAACCCTCTAATAAGTTTTCGTTTTGCATAAAGAGCTAAAATTTCTTTTGCTACTTTTTCTGCAATCTTTTTTGCTTTTGTTACTTTTATCTTCCAGGTTTTACTTCTAAGAGAATCAATATTTATTTCATTTTTATTACCCACATATTTTTGTAATAAATCAATCTTGGTACTTGGAACAAATAAGTAGTCATCATATTGGAATTTACATTTAACAAACTCAATTATAGTATTATTTATTTCTTTTTGAATTAGGCCATTATATAAACAAATCCCATATTTTTTATGAACTATAAAATCATTCATTTTTAATTCTGAAAAATTTCTAAATTTATATGTAAGTTTTTTAAATTCATCAAATTTATTTACAATTTTTTCTTCAGACTTTTTTAGAGATATAAATATTTCTTTTTTATTTTTTACTATAAATGTTTTTGAATGGTCATCATGATATATGTTATATGATAGATTTGGAATTTCATCTTTGATTTGATTTATATCTTTTTCATTCGATATTAAAAAAGTAAGTTTATTATCTTTATATTTCTTAATTAATTGTTTAATACAATTAAATGATTTTTCATAATATTGCATCTCTGGATATTCAATTTTTAGGCTTTGTAATTCACTACCTAATTTTATTAGAGGGTTTAAAAATATAGTTATGTTTTTTTTAGAAATCTTTTTAATAATCTCTTTATTTTCATTATTCCATTGGTGGTCAAAGATAATGAAAGAATTTTCAGGTATCAATTCGGTTATGGGTTTTTTATCAACATCTTCGCTATGGTTATACTTATATATATCAAAATTATTTATAATTTTTTCTATACTTTTCATATTATCTAAATCGAAGTAACTGGCAGATTTAATTTTTTCTTTATAGAATTGAATTCGGATGGGTTTTTCAAAATTTTGACTAAATAAATCTAAAACTGACCCACGAACTGAAAAATCTCCAAAACTATTTACAAATTCTGTCCGAGTAAAGTTAAATTCTATGAGTTTTTCTATTATTTTATCTTGCTTTATATCAGCATTTTCAAGATTGATTTTAAATCTTAGGCTTCTTTTATCTATATTAATGTTTTTATTTATTTTAATCGAATCAAATATTACAATTCTATTAGATTTTCTTGAAAAATTATTAAATATCTCAGAAATTAAAGGTAGTTTTTCTAAACTTATTAAATCTTCAAAAAAACTGTCATCCAAATAATTTATTTCTGAATCAGAATTTTTTGATAAAATATCAAATTTTACTTTTGATTCTTTTGCATCCTCTGTAAAATAAAAAATATTTTTTTTAATTAATAGTTCCTTAAGTAAAACAGATTCTAGCAAATTATTGATGCCATATATCGAATATATGCCATTCTTTTTAGGTATTTCAGAAAATATATTCACGCTATAAATATTTATCCAAATCTATCACATTAAATTTAAAATATTTTTTTTATATTGTTCAATATAGAATCTCCCATTTCATCACAATTAAGTATTTTTTGATTGTTCGACCCAATATCTTTTGTTCTTAATCCGCTATCTAGAGTATTTGCAACAGCTTGTTCAATTATATTAGAAATACTATCTAGATTAAAGCTGTATTTATACATCATTGATAATGAAAGAATAGCTGCAATAGGATTTGCTATATTTTGACCTGCAATGTCAGGAGCGCTTCCATGGACTGGTTCATAAATTGCTTTATTTTCTCCAACTGAGGCTGACGGCAACATGCCTAAGGACCCAGTTAATTCCGCAACTTCATCGCTTATTATGTCTCCAAATAAATTACTAGCAAGTATTACGTCAAAAGACGAAGGTCTTTTTATAACTTGCATCGCGGCATTATCTATATATAAATGCTCGAGTTCAATATCTTGGTAATCTTTATTATGAACTTCTGTTACAACATCTCTCCATAATTGCATAACTTCTAAAACATTTGCTTTATCGAGTGACGTAACTTTATTTTTTCTTTTCCTAGCTATATCAAATGCAACTTTTGCTACACGAACTATTTCATCCTCATCGTAAACTAAAGGATTTGAGGCAACCCTTTTTCCATCCACTTTCTTGGAAAATCTGGGTTCACCAAAATAAATACCTCCTGTTAACTCTCTAACCACAAAAATATCAGTATCTTTTAACACCTCTGGCTTTAAAGATGATGCATCTGAAAGTGATTTAAAAACTTTACCAGGTCTTAAATTCGCATATGTCTGCAATTCTTTTCTAAGTTTTAATAATCCGCTTTCAGGTTTTACTTCATGATCTAAATTTTCCCACTTGGGCCCACCTACAGCACCTAACAAAATAGCATCTGCGTCTAATGCTTTGTTAAGTACAATATCATTTAAAGGTTTTCCATTATCATCAATAGATGCGCCACCAAATAAATCTTTTTCATATTCAATTTTCGAATATGCTTGATTGTTAAAAAAATCTATAATATTTATACATTGTTTTATAACCTCTGGGCCAATACCATCACCTGGCAAAATAAGTAATTTTTTCATTATTAAACTCCTTTATCTGAAACATAATTCAACAGGATTACTAGTTTTTCCTAAACCTTCAATATTTACACTAACTAAATCATTTTCTTCAAGTTGTCCTACGCCCCCTGGTGTCCCAGTTAGTATAATATCGCCCCTATTGAGAGTCATAATTTTGCTTATAAAACTGACTAAAAAATCAATTTTATGAATCATCAAATTTGTATTAGAATTTTGTTTTAATTCTCCATTTAAATAAGTCCTAATTTCAAGGTTTTGATAATCGATCTCATCAGATATATAGGGACCTATAGGACAAAAAGTGTCAAAATTTTTTCCTCGTCCAAACTGTATATCAATAGCTTGTAAATCTCTAGCTGTAACGTCATTTACACATATACCACCCAGAATATAATTTTTTGCTTCATTAGTATTCACCCATTTAGCCTCTTTTTTAATAACAATTCCAAGCTCTCCTTCATAATCTACTTTAGAGCTCATATGATTCGGAAGCATTATAGAATCTTTAAACGATATTAATGATGAGGGGGATTTTAAAAAAATCATAGGCTCGATAGGTAGTTTTTTCTTCATTTCCTCAGCATGGTCATAATAATTTAATCCAACTGCAACAATTTTAGAGGGATTAATGTATGGAATTATATTTTCTGATAAATTGTCAGAATCTTTTTGATAATCCTCTAAAGATTTATAAGTTTGATCAATTTTTTTTTGATCTTCCAACTTTGACATAAATATCATATTAATATTTTACCTTAATTAAATATAAACCCTCTGCTGGTACTGAATAATTTCTCGGTAACGGCTTTGAACTAAAATTTAAAGCATTGATAATTTGTTCCTCTTTTAAATTTCCTTTACAAAAATTTATCATTGACCCAACTATTAATCTAACCATACCTCTAAGAAAACCATTTCCAGTAATTTTAATATCTATATAAGAACCTTTCTTGGATATTTTTATACTTTCAATTTTTCTAACCGCAGATTCTCCTGAGTAACCCTTTTTGCAAAAATTAATAAAATTTTTTTCACCTAAAAAATGTCTCGCAATTTTTTTTAATTTTTTAGTGTCAAGACTATTATTATAAAAAAAAATTTTACCTCTTTCAAAAACACTTGGATCATTTATTGATTTAATTTTATATAAATATGTTTTTTGTAATGATGAAAATTGAGAGTGAAAATTATTAGACACTTTTTTACATCTTTTTATTTTTATATCATTAGGTAATAATTTATTTATATTCATTTTTAAACCTTGTAAATTAATTTTTTTTTGTAATGTAAAATTTGCAATCTGAGATTTTGCATGAACACCTGAGTCAGTTCTTCCAGAACCGATTATAATCACTTTTTCGTCAGTTAATTTGAAAATTGTATCTTCTAATATCTGTTGAATAGTTAAAGAATTTCTTTGTTTTTGCCAACCGCAATAATTTGTACCAATATATTCTACCTCAATTTTAATATTCATCGATCTTGACTCTTTTATCTAAGATTGGGTAAAGAAAATCAATAAGTGTATTGATTGTTAACAAGACAACAGTATAAAAAAGTGTTAGACCGCATATAACTGTATAATCTCTATTTATTACTGATAAAATAAAAGCTTTACCAGTTCCAGGTATTGCAAAAATGCTTTCCACAACAAATGAACCGGTGATCATGAAAGCTGTAATTGGACCTAGCGCTGTAACTAAAGGTATCAAAGAATTTCTAAGAATATAATTAAGAATATAATTATATTTATTAATTTTATTTATTCTCGCTACTCTAGAAAACATTTTGCTTTTTGTCTCATTCATAGACTCTAATAATAGATTAGTAAGATAAGATATTGATGGAAGTGAAAGTGTAATGATTGGCAAAATGTAGTCTGCCGGTTTTGAGATTAGTCCGAAAGTTATAAATTTAAATTTGACTGTAAATACAATAATTAATATTGCACCAATTAAAAAGGTAGGTACGCCAACAAATAGGTATAATGAATTTTTAACTAGCAAAGAAATAAAAGATGAATTATTAAATAAATAAATTGATAGCAATATTGTAGATATAAATGTAAATAGAATTGACAAAAGACCTATTTTTAATGATATTCCCGCTGATTCAATAATTATTTCTTTGACTGATCTATCCGGATATGAATATGACATGCCAAAATCACCTTTTAATGAATTTTTTACATATTTTAAATATTGCTCAATTAATGGTTTATCTAAATTATATTTTTTTTCTATATTTTGTTTAATCTGAGGAGGTAATCTTTTATCTTTATCAAAAGGTCCTCCTGGTAAAAGCCTTAAAAGTAAAAAAGTAAGAGTTAAAACTATAAATACAACTGAAAGAAAAGATGTAATTTTTAAAATTAAAAAATTAAGTTTCATCGCGGGTTATATAAAAATTCTTTGCTGTTTTGAAGTCATTTTTGTCAATTGCGATTATTGAAATTTTATTTCTTCCTGTGTCTAATTTTGAATCGATATAAATTTTTTCACTAATTAGATTAGTTTCTTTAACTCCAATCTTTTTATCATTAATATAATAATTAATAATTTTTAATTTACTTTTATCCTTGATTTCATAGATTAATCTTTCCTTGGAATTATTTATAAGTCTAATTTCAGGAGGAATATCACTTTTTTTAATTATTTTTGCTTTAATAAAGTTTGCCTCTTCTTTAAGACTAATTTCTTCAACTGCATCTTTTGGTATCCAAAAATTATTATCAGACTGTTTCACTAGTATAAAATTGTCTGTGTTACCATGAGAGTAAATAAGGTTACCTTCTTTGAGATTGCTAAGTATGGTTTCGGAGTAGCTGGGCTCAGAGTAAATTATATCACGCTTTTTAATTATAAATGATTTTGGTTGTTCATTTTTTACATATGATAATAATTCACTTTTATTAATTTCTATATCTTTATCGAAGTAATCATTAGTATTTTCATCATGAAATCTAACAGTAAACTTGATTTGTTCAGCTATATTTTTTTCTCTAATCTTAATTTTTGAGATTCCATTATAATTCTCATCAGATAAGTTCTCAATTTGAATATTTCTTTGGGATATGGATAAATTTTTGTCTCTTGAAAATATTTTCAAGTAGCATTCGTCGCATTTTTGCTCAGTTTTTTTTAAATCAAAACTTATTACTATCTCTTTCTGCTTTGGATCTAAATCTATATTATAAAATAACTCTGGAAATTTATAATTTGATTTTTTAATTTCTAAATCAAGCATCTCATTTCCAAGCTCTATCAACTTAGGTTTAAGAATATTATTAAAATTTAGTTTCACTAAAGAAAAATTAATTTTCTCATTACCTGATTCTAACCACTCAGGTATTTTAAGTTCAATTTTTACGGTTTTATTTTCAAATTTCTTTATATCATCTATAAAATAAAATCTATTATTTAGTGTCTTATTATCAGAAGTTAGCTTTATAAAAACATTTTTGATCTTTGTAGAATTTTTATTATCAACATTGAATATAATTTCTTCTTCTGCACCAGAATTTAATGATCTCTTGGCATTATTCGTAAATTCAATATTATTTATAACTTCTTTATAGATATCATTTTCATATTTATCTATTTTATTAAAAAAATTTCCAAGATACTCTTCAGCTTCATTTTTTAACAAATCTTCGCTGATAACCAAAAAATTTTTAATATTTTCATTAAAGCTTATTTTGTTAATAAAATTTGATTCTAATATTTTTTTGGAAAGTATAAATTTTTTATCTTCTTCTATCTTTATTTCTTTACTGGCATCAGAATTTGTATCCACAGAAAAAATTTTATAATTTTCATTATAATTTAATTGCTCCTCAAATTTTTCCATGAAGAAAATTTCATTATTTTCAACCTTCACGCTAATAAATTCAACATCAGGTTTAACACCGTTTTTATGAACCTTATAATCATTGGGGTTCAAATATTCTGCGATTGTTAATTTTATAGCAGATCCATCATTTTGTTCATATACTTCTTGAACTGTCCCTTTCCCAAAACTATTTTCACCAATAATTATTGCTCTTTGGTTATTTTTTAATGCTCCAGCAACAATTTCAGAAGCACTAGCGCTACCACTATCTATTAAGACAATAAGCGGCCCAAAGTATTTTGATACATACCCAGACTGCGTGAAAAAATCCATATCCATTCTCGAATCTTTGCCTCGAGTTGAAACTATAAGTTTATTTGATAATAAAACATTTGAAATTTTAATTGCTTGGTCTAGCAACCCTCCTGGGTTACCTCTCAGATCAAGTATTAGGCCCTTGATCCCCACCAATCTTAATTCATCTAAATTTTTGACGAAATCGTTGTAACTATTAACTTGGAACGAATTAATTTTTATATATCCAATATCGTCAATTTTTTTTGATGTAACACTTTTTACTTTTATTATGTCTCGAATTATTTTGAATTTTATTAAGTCATTAACACCTTCTCTTTCAACATATAAAGTTACAGATGTTCCTTTCTCTCCCCTTAATAATTTAATTGCTTGATTCAACGACAGACCATTGGCATCAACTGAATCAATACCTTTTATAATATCATTAGCTTTAATCCCAATTTTAGAGGCGGGAGTATCCTCAATAGGAGAGATAACAGTTAATTTATTTTCACGAACACCAATGACAATTCCTAGTCCTCCAAATGTCCCTTTTGTTTCTACCATAAATTCTTCCATTTCATCTGGTAGGATCAATGAAGAGTATTCATCAACTTCAGCAAGAATAGCATTTGCTACCATATATTTAAGTAACTCAATATCTTGAGAGTTAATATTTTGTTCTTCAATAACTTTGACAATAGTATTTAAATTTTTAGTTATTCCCTTTAATCTATTATTATTTTTTAGAGATAAAATTTTAGTTGAGCCGTTATCGATAATTTTAACTTTTATAACACCACTATTTGATCTAGATTCATAACTTATTAGAAGATCCTCTGAAAAATTATTTATTGAATTTATCCCAGCTTCAAAAATTTTATTGATAGCCTTTTCATCAAAAAAATAGCCATTGCTTTTGATATATCTCCCTGTAGATCCTATTATATCGTTTGTTTGTGCAAGATTTGCATGGGAGTATGAAAAAAATAGGGTAAAAACTAATATTAAATATCTAATTATTTTAAAAACCATTAAAATATTATAGATTATTTCTTTATAATTTAATAATATGAAAAATGATTTAAAAATATGTATGTCTCAATTAAATTTTAAAGTAGGGGCAATAGAGAGTAATACTAGCAAAATTATTGAAGTTATTAAGAGCTGTAGGAAAAAAAAGGTTGATATTGTATGTTTTCCCGAACTATCCATATCCGGATATCCGCCTGAAGATTTGCTAATTAATAAGTTTTTTATAAAAAAGATAAATTCTAGTTTGAAAAGAATAGCAGATGAAACTAGAAATATTTGTTGTGTTATTGGACACCCACATAGAGTAAAAGAAAATTTATATAATTGTGCAAGTGTTTTTATAAACCAGAAAATATGCGGGAGATATTATAAAAATCATTTGCCCAACTATGGTGTGTTTGACGAGAAAAGATATTTTCAAACTGGCAATGAATTTTTTTCTTTTGAATTCAAAAAAATAAAGATAGCTATATCAATTTGTGAAGATATATGGGTAAACGACAAAAAGTTTAAAAAATATTTAAAGGATAATCCTTCGAAATTATTAATAAATATTTCAGCATCTCCATATTCAATTAAAAAAGAAAAGCTGAGATTTAAAAAGGTTAGCAACTTTGCAAAAAAAAACCAAATTGATGTTTTATATTGTAATTTGATTGGTGGACAAGATGAACTCATTTTTGATGGATCTAGTATGGCGATTTCAGAGCAAGGAAAATTAATTGATAAAGCTTTTTCTTTTAAGGAAGAGAATAAAATTATCAATTACCCGTTTAGGTCTAAAATAATAAGAAAAATTCCTTCAAATAATATAGATAGCATTTTTAATGCATTAGTCTTGGGAGTTAGAGATTATGTTTTAAAGAACAACTTCACTAAAGTTATTATTGGGATATCAGGCGGAATTGACTCTGCTTTAGTATCTGCAATATCAAAAGTTGCACTGGGAGGAAAAAATATTTATGGATTCGCACTTCCTTCAGAATATAACTCTCACGAAAGCTTGAAATTAGCTAGGAATTTGTCAGATAACCTTAGGTTTAAACTTGGTGAGTTAAGTATTGAGGAAATTTTTAATGCAAATATTTCACTTTTATATTCAACTCTTTTTAAAAATTTGAAATGGAATATTACGGAGGAAAATCTACAATCAAGAATAAGGTCTAATCTGCTCATGGCAATATCAAATAAATTCAATTATTTGCTATTATCAACAGGTAATAAAAGCGAAATGAGTGTTGGCTATTCAACTATCTACGGTGATTTATCAGGTGGACTAGCTCCGTTAAAAGATATTCCAAAAACATTAGTTTATAAAATTGCTAAATTTTATAATAAAAAATATCCTAATAATAAAATCCCTGCAGGAATCATCTACAGAGAGCCTAGCGCAGAATTAAGACCAAATCAAAAAGATTCTGATTCATTACCACCATATAAAGATTTAGATAAAATACTTAATTTATATGTAGAGAACTTTTTAAGTATTAATGAAATTTATATAGCTACTAAAATTCAAAAAAGAATAATAAAAAAAATAGTCGATCTTATAGATAAAAATGAGTTTAAAAGAAGGCAAGGACCTCCAGGTATAAAAGTTACCAATGTTGCTTTTGGAAAAGATCGAAGGTTTCCTATAACTAATGGGTTTAAAAATTATTGATTATAGACCAAATTTTAAAGTAGTATATTTGTAATAATGAGTTTTTTGAACCCAAGTGAACAATTACAAATAATTAAAGAAAACGTTGAAGAGATAATTCCCGAAGAGGAGCTTTTTGGTAAATTAAAAAATTCTTATAATGAATCTAAACCTTTAAAGATTAAAGCCGGATTTGATCCTACATCTGCAGATTTACATTTAGGCCATACTTTATTAATAAAAAAATTAAAAATTTTTCAAGATTTGGGACATGAAATAAATTTTTTAATTGGTGACTTTACTGCAAGAATTGGTGATCCAACAGGCAGAGATAAAACCAGGCCACCTTTAAGTGAAGAAAAAATAATTTCAAATTCGAAAACATATGAAAAACAACTTTTTAAAATTTTAGATAAAAATAATGTCAATATTTTATATAATTCAAAATGGTTTGATAAATTCGATCTAAAAAAATTAATAGAACTATCATCAATGGAAAACGTAGCGCGAATTTTAGAGAGGGATGATTTTAAAAATAGGTATAGTTCTGGCGAAAGTATTACACTTACTGAATTTCTATATCCATTATTACAAGCATATGATTCTGTTTATCTAGAATCTGATGTTGAGCTTGGTGGTACAGATCAAAGATTTAATATTTTACTTGGTAGGCAAATTCAAAAAGCTTTTGGAAAAGATTTGCAAGTAGCTATCTTTCTTCCAATTCTTGAAGGTATTGATGGAAATTTGAAAATGTCCAAAAGTTACAAAAACTATATTGGTATTAATGAAGAACCAAGTGATATTTTCGGTAAAATTATGTCAATTTCGGATGAATTGATGGAAAGGTACATCAAAATACTTTTTTCAAATAATAAAGAACTTTTTAGAAATATTTCCTCTCCATTTGATAGAAAGAAAAAGTTAGCGATCTCGTTAATAACTGATTATCACAATGAAAAAGCAGCGTTAAAAGCAAAAAATGATTTTGAAAAAACATATTCTAATAAAGATTTTCCTAATAATATAAAAAAACAAGTCATTAGCCTTGATTCCAAAAATATAATTGAATTGATTGAGGAGTTTACATCGAGATCATTGACAAGATCTGAAATCAAAAGATTAATTAAAAGCAGTTCAATACAAATGAATGATTTGAAAATACCAAATTTGGATTTCATACCAAAAAAAGACTTAATTTATGAAATTAAAATCGGTAAAAGAAAATTTTACAAAGTTAAATTTAAATGAATGAGTGGATTAATAAGCCGAATTCTGTTCTATGTGATCATTTATCTAGATCTAAAATTACTTTCAGATTCAAGCGACCTACCCAGAAGTAATTGCTAGGGATAACAACTTCTTTATTTGGTCTTGCTCCAGATAGGGTTTGCCTTGCCTTTCTTTGTCACCAAAAAAAGCGGTAGTCTCTTACACTGCCTTTTCACCCTTACCATCAACATCATATGTTTATTAATGGCGGTTATTTTCTGTGGCACTTTCCATTGCTTCACAGCATCTGGATGTTATCCAGTATCTTTCCCTATGGAGTTCGGACTTTCCTCTTGCTACGCAAGCGATCACTCAATCCACTCAGTAATTAATTTAATTTCTAATTCCATTCTTTGCAAGCTCATCCGCAATTTTATTTTCTTCACGTGGAATTGAAGTCAGGATTATTTCAGTTGAAATTTTACTATAGATAACGTGAGCTTTCTCTAGCAAAGACTTTAAATTTTGATCTTTACATTTCCATTTTTTATTAAATTGCATACACACAAGTTTGGAGTCAGAAAAAATTTTAATTTGTTTAAAGCTATTATATTTTTTTAATATTAAATCTAACGTAAATATTAGTGCCTCATACTCCGCAATATTATTGGTGACAATTCCTTCCAGTGGTAGCGAAAATTCTTCTCTTATTTCTTTACTATTAATAAAAATTCCAATTCCACCATTTCCTGGATTTGGTTGGCAGGCGCCATCAATAAATATTTTAAGATAATTATTCATCTGAATTTTCTTCAGGAATTAAAATTTTTCTGCAGTGTGGACAACTTATAACTTCGGTTTTTTGTAAAACTTTGATGTATGTCTGCGGGGGTATTGTGAGACAGCAATAACTACATGTTTCCCCAATTGCGGGAACTATTACTGGCGGATTATCAACCATCAAAGACTCATAACGAATCAAAAAATCTTGATCTAAAGTTTTTGTTTTACTATCTCTCTCAATAGATAGCTTATCTTTTTTATCAGTATATTCTTTCAATTTAGATTTTAATGTTTCTATTTGACTTGTTAATGGCTCGATTTCACTAAGAAAAAATTGCTCCATTTCAGTAAGTGCTTTTTTTGAATTGTCCGTCGATTCCATTGTTTTTATTTGTGAATCTTCAATCTCTAACTTGAGTCTCTTTAGGTCACCAGTTTCTTTCTGTAATGCTTCAAATTCTTTTGTTGAGTTTATAGAAAATAATTTCTCTTCTTGCTCATTTATTTTATTATCAATAGAATCAATTTCATTATTATAATTTTTCATTTCTTTCTCAAGTTCATTGATTTTTTCTTTAAGATTATTAATTTTTATATTTTCGGAATCTATTTTCGTTTCCATAGCAGATATTTCTTTTGGTAGATTTTCAAAAGACTTTTCGAATTCAGCTATCTCTATATCAATCTTTTGAAGTTTTAAAAATTGATTAATTTTATCCTGCATCAAAAACCACCTATTTGGGCCCAACTGGGTTCGAACCAGTGACCGCCCGGTTATGAGCCGGGAGCTCTGACCAGCTGAGCTATGGGCCCTATAATAAACAAGACCTAATCCTATTTAATTAAGCTTGTAATGTCAACAAATTTTATTTTACACCCTAATCAACGATTGACACAATTCTTCTTCTATTTATAATTTATTTCACCCCTATGGTTAAATATGAGACTTTTATTTTTTTTAATTATCCTAACTTTCGAAGCTTATTCAATAAGTGACGTAAATGATATTAGAAACAATGTAGGATGGGATGAAAAATATGGCAAATCAATTGATTTAGAGTCCCAAATTGTATCTATATCAGGTGAGAAAACAAATCTCAACAATATTTTAAATAAAGATATTCCAACAGTTTTCGTTCTAGCTTATTACTCTTGTCCAAAAATGTGTTCTTTTATATTAGATGGTGTAAAAGATGTTGTTCAAGCATCAAATAAAAGACCTGGCATTGACTATAACCTAGTAACCTTAAGTTTTAATTCCAGAGATAGTTTTGAATCATCAAGGGTATTTGAAAATAAATACAGTTCCATATTAAATGCTGATGAAAGTTGGAATTTTTATACATCAGATGATATAAGCATTGAAAAAATTACTAAATCAGTTGGATTTAAATTTCAACCAGATGGGGATGAATTTGCTCATCCTGCAGGTATAATATTACTAACAAATGATGGAATAGTATCAAGATATCTATCCGGTGTTATTTATGATCCTAGAGATTTTAAATTAGCTATAATTGAAGCTTCTCAAGGAACTACTGGAACAGTATCTCTAAGTGACAAGGTATTATTATATTGTTTTGATTTTGACCCCGTAGGTAAAAAGTATGCACTCAGAGCTTTAAACGTTATGAAGTTAGGTGGTGCTATTACACTTTTTGCCATTATAATAATGATGGGGTTTTTGTGGTTAAGAAAAAACAAGGGGGAACAATAATATAAATGGATTGGCTACCTACTTCTGCGTCAACATTTGCACCACAGGTGGATAGTATATTATGGTTGGTAACCATAATTTCTGTTGTTTCCTGTATTTTAGTTGGTTTTTTATTAATATACTTTGTTGTAAAGTACAGAAGGCGTTCTGATAATGATCAAACACCAGCAATTACTCATGACAGTTTTTTAGAAACACTATGGACAGTAATACCCACAATACTATGTATTCTCATTTTTATTTATGGCTATGTCTATTATGATAAATATACTACACCGACCAAAGGGGCTTATGAAATCAATGTTACAGCTCAAAGATGGTCATGGTCTTTTGCTTACCCTAATGGAAAGAAGACTTTTAATGAATTATATGTGCCTATCAATAAACCTGTAAGGCTTGTCATGCAATCTAAAGATGTCTTGCATAGTTTTTTTGTTCCTGCGTTTAGAGTAAAACAGGATGTTATTGGAAATAGATATACTTTTATCAATTTTACTCCAACCAAGGAGGGGGTTTTTGATATTTATTGTACGGAGTATTGTGGTATTTCACATTCAGATATGTTGGCCAAAGTTCATGTAGTTTCCGATATTGAATATGCTAAATGGGAGTCGGGAGATTCTGCTGATGTGGAAAATGCATATGCAGGTATGGCACCTGATAAAATTGGTGAACAATTATACTCATCAAAAGGTTGTGTAGCTTGCCACAGTATTGATGGAGCAAATGGAGTTGGACCTAGCTGGAAAAACCTTTTTGGTCTGGAACGAGAATTTATAGATGGAACTAAAGAGATAGCTGATGAAAATTATATTAAAACATCAATACTATATCCAGTTAATCCGCCACAAGGAAAGGTGGTTAAAGGCTATGCTCCGGTAATGCCTTCATATCAAGGACTTTTGTCTGATTCTGAGATTACAGCAATTATCGAGTATATTAAAACTATTAAGTAGGAGTTTAAAATGACAGATCATCATGATTTTGACAAAAATTATTTAGAGAATGGAAAGGGCTTTAAATCCTGGTTTTTTACTGTAGATCACAAAAGACTTGGAGTAATGTACCTTTGGGCGATTGGTGTCTTTTTTGTATTGGCAGCGATTGCTTCTTTTTTGATTAGATTTGAACATCTTAGCCCAGGTCAAACAATTATTAGTGCTCAAACATATAATGTTTTATTTACACTGCATGGAGCTGTAATGGTTTTTCTTTTTATTGTTCCCGGCGTTGCAGCAAGTTTTGGTAACTTTTTAATACCATTAATGATTGGAGCACGTGATGTTATTTTCCCGAAACTTAATTTATATAGCTTCTGGATTTATTGTGCCGGTTCTTTGATTTTATTGTTATCCTTAGCTGCGCCAGTCGATACAGGATGGACATTTTATACACCTTATTCTATTGATACTGGTACAAATGTAATACTGGTCACGTTTGGTGTTTTTGTATTAGGATTTTCTTCTATACTTACAGGAATTAATTTTATTGTAAGTATGCACAAGCTTCGTGCGCCAGGTCTAACTTGGGACAGATTGCCCTTGTTCTGTTGGGCTGCATACGCTACTTCACTTCTTCAAGTTTTAGCAACCCCTGTCGTAGGAATCACTCTATTGTTATTAATAGGAGAAAGGTATTTTGGTTTAGGCTTCTTTGATCCGGCTAAAGGCGGAGACCCTGTTTTATTTCAACACTTCTTTTGGTTTTATTCTCATCCAGCCGTATATATTATGATACTTCCTGCTATGGGTATTATTTCAGAGGTAATACCTGTATTTTCCAGGAAACCGATTTTTGGTTATAAAGCCATTGCATATTCAAGCCTTGCAATTGCTCTAATTAGCTTTTTGGTTTGGGGACATCATATGTTTACCAGTGGACAGTCAAAACTTATAAATATTATTTTTTCAGTCATAACATTTGCTGTTGCTGTGCCAACAGCTATAAAAGTTTTCAATTGGTTGTGGACAATGTATAAAGGTTCAGTAGAACTAAGTGCTGCCATGCTATATTCTCTTGCTTTTATTTTTCTTTTCACAATTGGTGGTCTAACAGGATTATTTTTAGGAGCTTTAGCTGCGGATGTTCATTTACATGATACTTATTTTGTTGTAGCACATATGCATTATGTAATGATTGGTGGAACCGTATTCGGATTATTTTCTGCGATTCATTTCTGGTATCCAAAAATGTGGGGCAAAATGTTTGACGAATTTAAAGCAAAAATTGCATTTACACTAATATTTATTGGATTTAATATTGTTTTCTTCCCTCAATTTATACTTGGTACACAGGGCATGCCAAGAAGATACTTCAACTATGCCCCTGAGTTTGAAACCCTTCATCAGCTATCCACCTATGGAACTTGGATACTTGGAGTTGGATTTATTTATATGCTTTATACATTATTTAAACCCGTTGGAGCTGCAGACTCTAATCCTTATAGATCTGTCTCTTTAGAGTGGCAAATGCCGTCACCCCCGCCGACTTTAAATTTTAAAGAGATACCAACGGTAACAACATCAACCTATGATTATGGCACTAAAGTGGAGCAGGAGGCTTAGGTTAGTGCAGATTATGAAGTTTATTAAATCTTTAGCTTATCCTTCAGAAATGCTTCCTCCTATTGTTGAAGAAGAAAGTCATTTCGATCCTGAAACAGAGCATTCTGCTGCCAAACTAGGTATGTGGCTTTTTCTTGCTACTGAATTATTGTTGTTTGGTGGATTATTTGCAGCTTATGCAATTTTCAGAGCAAAATACCCGGTTATGTTTGCTGAAGGGTCCGCAAATCTTGATGTTGTTTTAGGGTCTGTTAATACAGTAATTCTTATTTTTAGTAGCTGGACAGTAGCTGTTGCAGTTACCGCAATTCAAGAAAACAAAATAAAATTAGTCCAAGTTATGTTATGGATAACTTTAATATGTGCAGCAATTTTTGGTATTAATAAATATTTCGAATATTCATATAAACTTAGCAATGGAATTGGCCCAGGTACAGATATTTTTTATTCTATTTATTTTGCTGCTACTGGTGTTCATATGTTGCATGTCTTTATTGGTATGGCTGTTCTAGGAGTCATTCTGAAGAGAACCTATGAAGGAAGATATTCTAAGGAGAAATTTACAGCAATTGAAATTGGTGGTTTGTATTGGCACCTCGTTGATCTTATTTGGATTTATTTGTTCCCATTGCTGTATCTAGTTGGTTAAGGAGTTATTATGGCGAGTGCAAATCCATATAAAACATATTTAAATATTTGGTTATTGTTAATGTTCTTAACTTTTATTACTGTTTATGCCGCAGAGTTTGATTTTGGTGCGTTAAATGTCCCAATTGCTCTTCTTATAGCTTCAGTTAAAGCTGGCGTAGTAGCCTTACATTTTATGCATCTAAAATATGAAGACTCAATGACATGGATCTTTGCAATATACCCCTTATTCTTACTATTTTTATTAATAGCCTTTTCTGCAACTGATATTTTCACAAGAGTTGCTAATTAAGCAGGAAGTATATGGGTAAACTTGAAAAGCTAACTCTAGGATCATTAATTATATTATTAATTTGGGGAAATATGGTTAGTGGATTGGGGCATGGATTAGCTTGCCCTGACTGGCCACTATGCTTTGGTCAATTTTTTCCGGATATTAATTTTCCTATTTTTATGGAACATGGCCATAGAGTTATGGGCCTAATTGTATCAATATTATTTTTTTTTCTTGCAAAAAATAGAATAAAAAATTATATTGGCAAACAAAAATTTCTTCCTATTGTTGCAGCATTACTGTTAACAATTCAAATAATTTTGGGGGGATTGGTAGTTATTTTTCAACTTGAAACAAATTTAACAACCTTTCATTTTGGTAATGCAATATTAATTTTTCTTCTCATATATACTATGTGCAAATATCCTACAAATATTGAGCTTTCCTCAGCCAAGTTTTTCTCTTCCAAAGCGACAAAATATATAATTTTTTTTCTAATTATATATTTTCAGCTTGTTTTGGGTGCATACACAAGACATTCAAATGCTGGATTGGCCTGCCCAGATTTTCCCACCTGTCTTGGTTATTGGATACCACCATATCTTAGCGAGACAGTTTTTCTCCATCTTTTACATAGATTTTCAGGAATTTTAATTTTGGTTTATTCTTTATTCCTTCTTTTAATAACTTATAGAGAAGACATTAAAGATCAGTTTAAGCGTATTGGCAAGCTAACATTACTAGTTGGAGTTCAAATTGCTTTAGGTATTTATGTTGTAGTTTCCAAGTTAGCCTTTTCTATGACAGCAGTACATCTATTTGTTGCTTTATTAATTATTATGATTGCATTAGATGCTATTTTTGATGAAAATAAAATAGTGTAACTATTATGAAAAAGCTTAAGGCATTAATATCCCTTTCGAAGCCAAATATTATATTGAGCGTCGGTCTTACTGGTTTGACTGGAATGGTATTAGCAAATAGAGATATACCAGATGCAAAGCTAGTTTTTTTTACCTTGTTCTCTTTAATATTATCTGCTTCAGGGGCAGCAATGATAAATAATATAATCGAGCAAGATAAAGATAAATTAATGGAAAGACTCTCTAAAAGGGTAGAGAGCTTGGCTTTGATTGGAAAAAAAAATCTAACAATCATCGCATCATTTTTAACAACCTTTTCACTCGGAGTTTCTTTTTTTCTTATTAATACAACTAACTTTCTATTTACCTTGGCAGCAATTTTAAGCTATACAATTTATTACACCCTATTTTTAAAGAGATCGTCACCTTTTGGAACAGTATTAGGTGGTATACCTGGTGCATTACCAGTTTTGATTGGTTTTTCTTCAGTTAATCCAAATATTTCAGAACTATATATTAATGGGATCATTATGTTTATTTTTATGATGTTATGGCAACCTCCTCACTTTTGGTTATTAGCGCAATATCAAGCCGATGATTATAAAAAAGCAGGATTTCCAGTTATGCCAATAATATATGGAAAAAAATTTACTAATTATCTTATTATGATTTATAGCCTATCTCTTTTGCCTTTCTCACTATTTTTCTGGTTTAGCGGGATAGCATCCAATTCATATGCAGTAATTGCTATCACTCTTAGCCTATCTTTTTTATACATAGTTTATAAATCTTTCTCAGATAGTAAAAAATATAAGACTGCATTTTTATATTCTATACTCTACATGTTATTAATTCATATATCTTTGATATTAAATATTTCAACACAATAATTTTTTAATTCAAAATTTATATTTGTTGTATAATTGATAAATGAAAATAATTTCATTAAATAAGTCAAAAATAGATAAAGAAATTTTTAATATTAGAAAATCTCAAGAAGAGGATTTTGAAAAAGTTGAAGATTTAGTTTTAAAAATAATTACAAGTGTTAAAAAAAATGGTGATAAAGCTTTATCATTATTTACTAAAAAGTTTGATGGAATATTAATTAACTCAAATAATTTAAAATTAAATAAGTTTATTATCGATAAATCCGGAGAAAAGTTAACTTCCGAATTAAAAAATGCTATTAAAACATCAATAAAAAGGGTGACAGATTATCAAAAAAGAAAGCTAACTAAAAATTATAGATATAAGGATGAGTTTGGAAATAAGCTTGGTTGGAACGTTAGCCCACTCGAAAGAGTAGGTATTTATGTTCCAGGCGGAACTGCATCGTATCCATCAAGTTTAATTATGACAGGTTGTCTTGCAAGGGCAGCTGGTGTTAAAGAAATTATAATATGTACTCCCCCCAACAAAAATGGGATAAATGAATCAATTTTGTATGTAGCTAAATTACTCAAAATTCATGAAGTATATCAAGTTGGCGGTGCTCAAGCAGTTGCGGCAATGGCATATGGAACTAAAAGTATTACAAAAGTCAATAAAATCGTAGGACCTGGAAATATTTTCGTCGCCGCAGCCAAAAAACAAGTATTTGGGAATGTTGGTATTGACATGATTGCGGGACCTAGCGAGGTTTTGATTTTATCAGATTCTTATGCAAACCCTAATTTTATTGCAAATGATTTATTAGCTCAGGCTGAACACGATTCGAAAGCATCAGCTATCTTAGTAACAAATTCAAAAAAACTAGCAAAAAAAGTTCATGAGCAAGTTAATAAACTAGTCAAAAATGCTAAAAGAAAAAATATTATTAAGCAGTCATTAAATAAAAATGGAAAAATTTATATTATGTCCAACGTTAAAGATTGTATTGAATTTACAAATAAGTTTGCCCCTGAACATTTAGAGATCTTTTTGAAGAATTTTACAAAATTTGAAAAAGATTTTAAAAACGCAGGATCTATATTTGTTGGAGAAAATTCTGCAGAAGCGTTTGGTGATTATATTGCTGGGCCAAGTCATGTTTTACCTACTAATGGAAATGCTTTATTTTCTTCTCCGTTAAGCTCTCTAGATTTTATAAAATATTCAAGCTTTACTTCAATCTCTAAGATAGGAATGGAACGCCTTTCAAAAAATGTTGAGACTTTAGCTGAATCGGAAGGATTGTATGAACACTCAAATTCTGTAAGAATAAGGAAAAATAAATGAGTATGAGAATTAAGAGGCACCTTAAAAAACTTACACCCTATACCCCAGATTCTATAGATTATAAAATAAGACTCAATGCAAATGAATCCCCTTTCAATGAAACAAAAAAACTTTTGAATAAAATAAAGTCTGGGAACCTTTCGATACAACTCGATGATAATTCGATAAATAGGTATCCTGATCCATCCTACTCAATTTTATTAAATAAGATTTCAAGGAGATATAACGTCAGGACTTCAAATATAGCTTTATCTAATGGTTCTGATGAGCTAATACTTTATTTATTAATGTGCTTAACTGGAAAAACTTCCAGAATTTTAACTTTTGATCCAACTTTTTCAATGTATCAAATACTATCCGAGACATTAAATATAAAATGTAATAGAATTCCTTTGGATAAAAATTTTGATATACCAATCAACTCTACTTTGAAAAAAATTAAAGAATATGACCCGGATATTATTTTTATAGCATCTCCTAATAATCCCACAGCCAATTCTTTTTCAAAAGAGAAAATTTTAAAAATTATTGAGAAATCAGATGGATTAGTTGTGATTGATGAAGCTTATGGAGATTATTCAAAAACATCTTTTATACAACAACTTTCAAAATATAATAATCTAGCAATTTTAAAAACCATGTCTAAAGTTGGGTTCGCATCACTTAGAGTTGGGTTTCTAATTGCAAACCAAGAGGCTATTAAAATAATAAATAAGGTGCGCTTACCTTATAATTTATCAACCTTATCTAATATTATAGCCCAAGATTTTTTTGATGATGATAAAAAATATATTAAAGATATACAAAAAATAGTTAATGAAAGAGAAAGGCTAAGCATTTTATTAAAATCATATGATAAATTTGTTGTGTATCCTTCAGATTCAAACTTCATATTTATAAAATTTAGTAAAACCAAAAGTTTATATAAATACCTTCAAAATCATAATATTAGTATAAAAGTATTTAGAAACCCTAAGTTAAAAGATTATTTTAGAGTAACCATAGGCACAAAGAAAGAGAATGATTTAATTCTCTCTTGTATTAAAAAATTTTTTGACAAAAATAAGTAGTACTAATATTAAATAATACGATATTTCGATAATTGTATAATAACTGTGATAAATCGTCTTTTTATTTATTATGGGTATATCGTAAAAAATACTTCCCTCATTATTCAAATCAATTTTTTCAATGATTTTTCCATTTGGTGAAATTATTGCACTGATTCCATTATTTGCCGATCGTACCAAAAATTTATTTGATTCTATTGCCCTTGGCAGTGAAAGCATTAAATGTTGATAGGCTGCACGCGAATTACCATACCAAATATCATTTGTTATATTAATAAGGTATCCAATATTATTATCATTAATGATCGATGATAAATCATGTGCGAATAGGTCTTCATAACAGATAAAAACAAAAACAGAATTTCCATTCTGAAGCTGAATCGATTTATTTTTTCCTGGTGTTAGATCACGGAAGTTTTTATATATAGGAATAAATTTAGATATTATTTCTTTTAATGGATAGTATTCACCATAAATTAATAATTTTTTTTTATTTTTAAAATTTATAAAATTATTTTTATCATTGAAAAGAATTGCAGAGTTATAAAAATTATTATCTTTCTTTGTAATAGCTCCAAAAAGTAATTCTTTTGAATTGAATGTATATTTGTTTTTAAAATCATTTTTAAATCTTTTAATTTGATCTGCATTATCTAGATTAATTGAATTTAATGAGCTTTCTGGCCAGATTATTAGATCGGATCTAAATTGACTATAAATTTTGAGGTTATTTTTTTTATTATTTGGTTGAACAATAGTAACTGAATTTTTTTCATATGATTTATAATTTTCTTCATACTCACTTCTTTCTAAAAATAAAAATATCAAAAATACTAGTGGGCATATAAAAAAATATTTAAATTTGTCTTTTTTAATATAAATTAAATAAATAGAAAAATTTAAATATAGAACAAAAACAGAAATTATATTAATTCCTAAAAAACTAATAAAATGACTAAAGTATTTAAAATTTATTTGCGAGTTTCCTAATTTATAAGGAAAAATTCTAGGAAATATATTTTCTATACAAACCCATATAAAGATTAAGATTAAAAATTTTATAAAATGAAATTTTTCTCTATTTGAAAGAGTTTTTTTTATGATAAAAAAAATAATTATAAAAAATACTGATTCATATAATGAATATATTAGATGTATTAAAATACCATTAAGAAGAGATACTCCGGCTATATTTATTAATGTTTCTGTTAACCAATATTGACCAATAAAAGAACTTATGATTCCGAATAATAATCCAGAGAATATAATATTAATATTTTTGAATTCAAATAAATACAGAATTGGTAATAGAAAAAACCAATGAAGAAAATATAAATCAAAATTTAAATATGGAACTGAGTATAAAATGGCTGATAAAATAATAAGTAATGCATTAAAATTAAATATATTATTTGTTTTTATTAACATAATATAAATTTAAGTATAATTATAATCTGGTAAAATATATAATGATTAATTCATCTGTATTAGTTCTTAACAAATTTTTTTTTCCGATTGACACAACTAATGTAAAACGAGCTTTTTTAATGCTTTATGGTGGAGCAGCAAAAGCTGTTAATTTAAATTACGAAACATTTGACTTCAATTCATGGAGTGAAATTTCTGCCGCTAATGAAGAAGATTCAATTAAAACTGTATCAGCTATGATAAAAATTCCCAGAGTAATAATGGTTGTTCGCTATGATAGAGTACCAAGTAAAGAAGTTAGGTTTAACAGATATAATATTTTTAAGCGAGATAGATTGCAGTGCCAGTATTGCGGTGACATATTACCTAAATCAGAGTTAACTATAGATCATGTTATACCTAAAGCTTTAGGCGGTAAAACAGTGTGGGAGAATGTAGTATGCGCATGTTCAAAATGTAATAGAAAAAAAGGGTGCAAAACTTTAGAAGAGGCCAACATGAAATTGATAAATAAACCCATTAAGCCAACCTGGGAGTTACTATCAAATTTATATATTCAAACTACAACATATAAAGAATGGAAGCCCTTTTTAAGCTTTATCGATTCCTCATATTGGAATGTAGAACTTGTTGATTAATTTTTGTTGACAAAAAGTTATAATTTGTAAAAATATATACCTTCGGAGGTATATTGATGGAAGCTGTTATTAAAACTGGTGGAAAACAATTTTATGTACAGAAAGGTGATATTATTGAAGCGGAAATAACTTCTCAAGATATTGGCGCAGAAATTATCATTGATGATGTTTTACTTATAAGTGATTCATCTAATCTTATCTCTGATCCAAAAAAACTTAAGTCTGCAAAGGTTAAGGCCAAGATTCTTTCATTTGTAAAAGGGAAAAAAATTAAAGTTTTTAAATTTAGAAGAAGGCAGAACTCTAAAACATTAAATGGCCATAGACAAAATTATCAAAAAATGGAAATTATTTCCATAGATAAGTAGGAGAAAGATATGTCAACTAAAAAAGGTGGTGGTAGTACTAAGAACGGAAGAGATTCAATTGGTAAGAGATTGGGTGTTAAACTTTTTGGTGGCCAAGATGTAAGGTGTGGTGGTATTATTGTCCGACAGAGAGGTACTAAATTTTATCCTGGTAAAAATGTTGGATTAGGTCGAGATCATACAATTTATGCTTTAATTGATGGTAAAGTCGAATTTATAAAAAAGGGTAAATCTAAAGTATTTGTTAATGTAGCTTCAACTATATAATTAATTTCAATTTATTCTCTCTTTAAATCTGATTATAATATCCCAATGCTATCTAGTGAAATAAGAAGAAAATTTTTAGATTTTTTTATTGCTAATGGACATAAGCAAATAAATAGTTCAGGTCTAATACCCTCTGAAGATCCTACTTTATTATTTACTAATGCCGGCATGGTTCAATTCAAAGATACTTTTCTAGGATTAGAAAATAGAGAATATTTTAAGGCTTCATCGTGTCAAAAATGCTTGCGTGCTGGAGGAAAACATAATGATTTAGAAAATGTGGGTAGAACCTCTAGGCACCATACATTTTTTGAGATGTTAGGCAATTTCTCATTTGGGGATTATTTTAAAGATGATGCTATAAAGTTTGCATGGACATTTTTGACTGATATTTTAAAACTTCCAAAAGAAAAATTATTTATAACTATTTTCGAAAACGATGATGATGCAGAAGCTATTTGGTTAAAGTATGTAGATAAAAATAGAATCTTTCGCTTAGGTGAAAAAGATAATTTTTGGTCAATGGGTGATACCGGACCTTGTGGCCCATGCTCTGAAATACTTTACGATATGAGTGAAGATACCGTTGATGAATCAAATATTGATATTTCTGATGGAGAGAGATATTTAGAAATTTGGAATCTTGTTTTTATGGAATATAACAGAGATATCGATGGGAATCTTGAAGATTTACCGAAGCCCAGCATTGATACCGGTATGGGACTAGAAAGGTTAGCTTCAATATTACAAAAAGTTAAAAGTAATTATGATACTGATCTATTCACATATTTAATTGATTATTGCTCTAAAGAAAACAATATTCGCTATGGAAAAGATGTTAATACAGATATTTCATATAGAGTTTTAGCAGATCATGCAAGGGCTGCAACATTTTTAATTTCTGATGGTGTAACCCCTTCAAGTGATGGGAGAGGATATGTTCTTCGTAGAATACTAAGAAGAGCAATAAGGCATTCTAAAATGCTGGGAATTAATGAACCATTTATATATAAAATGTCAGAGTTAGTTATAAAAAATATGAAAGATTTTTATGTTGAATTGGGAAAAAATTCAGACAATATTTTATTAATAATAAAAAATGAAGAAAAAAAATTCTTAAGTACTATAGACAAGGGGTTAGAGCATTTAAATATTTTTCTTAAAAATTCATCGGATTCAAAGATTCTTAGCGGAGATTGTATTTTTAAACTTTATGATACTTATGGCTTTCCTGTAGATTTGATTGAGGATATTTTAAAGAGTACTGATTTTGTTATGGATATAAAGGGTTATGAAGAAGAAATGTTAAAACAAAGAAATTCTTCTAAAATATCATCAAAATTTAAAGCTTATTTTAATGAAAACTTAAATTTAGATATCATATCAAAAAAAATTAAAGAAGGATTTCAAGGTTATAAAAATTTTCAAACAAAATCTAAATTGGTAGGAATTATAAAAGATAATGAAATAGTTGATGTTGCATATAAAGGAGATAGAGTAAGTTTGATTTTTGACAAGACTCCATTTTATGCAGAGAGTGGGGGTCAAATAAGTGATAAAGGTCATGCAATATATGGAAATAAGAATATTGAGATATTTGATGTACAAAAAACCAAAGAAAATATTTTTCTTCACGAATCGATATTAAAAAATGGAAGTATTAAAACGGGAGAAACATTTGATTTAGAAATTGATTTTGAGAGAAGAGTTAAAATATCTAGTCACCATACCGCAACACATATTTTACATTATGCATTAAGAGAAGTCCTTGGAACTCACGTAAGACAAGCTGGTTCACTTGTAGAGGATTCTAGATTGAGGTTTGATTTTAGCCACTTTAGCAATATATCGGAAGAAATGATAAATAAAATAGAGAAACTATGTAATATTAAAATCCAAGAGAACAATGATATTAATATTTTCGAGAATGTTGATTATAAAAAAGCCATAAAGGATGGAGCAAATGCCTTTTTCGAAGAAAAATATGGTGACTACGTTAGAGTTGTGAAGATTGGTAATTATAGCCAGGAATTGTGTGGAGGAACTCACATACAAAAAACAGGGAGCTTGGGTCTAATTACTATATCTTCTGAGAGTGCTATTTCATCAGGTATAAGAAGAATTGAAGCTTACACATCTGTTGATGCCTATGATTATTATTTGAGTCTAAAAAATAATATTTATAAATCATCTCAACTTTTAGGATCTTCTACGAACCATGTGCCTGATGAGATTGATAGAATTAAGAAAGAAAATAAAGAGCTAAAAATTAAAATTAACAGTTTTGAAAAGCTAAAGTCTAAAGATATTGCCAAGAATCTCAATGAAAATTCAATTTTAATAAATGGAATAAAAGTTATAACATATTTATCACAAGAGACATCAGCAGACGAGTTAAAGTCACTATGGGATGAAATTAAAAAAAATCATGAAAATGTTATTGGTATTTTAGGATCAAATAATGGAAACAAATCGGTTTTAATATGCGCATCAAATATGAAAAGTTCAAGTTTTGATTGTAAAAAAGCTATAAATCTTATTTCCGAGGAATTTGGAGGAAGAGGCGGTGGGAAAAAAAATTTAGCTCAAGCTGGTTGCAAGAAAATATCTGATTTAAAAATAGCTATTGAAGTGATTAAAAATCTGCTTTGATATCCATACTAATTAAAATTTTTCTAATTTTTTTAATTGCGCCTTTTTCTATTTGCCTAACCCTTTCACGAGATATATTAAATTTTTTTCCAATATTTTCTAAAGTTTCTTGATCATCGGATAGTAATCTTTTTTCAACAATATATTTTTCCCTATCATTTAAAATAGTAAAAGCCTTTTCTAGACCCTCTTTTAAACTATCACTTTGTTGATTGTAAATTGTTATATCTTCCTGTGATTTGTCACCAGATTCAAGAAATTCGATTTTGGTTTGAGTTTCTCCTTCTCGAACCTCATCGTCTAGCGAGAAATCTTTACCACTCATTCTCATATCCATTTCTCTAATTTCTTTTATTGAAACTTTTAAATCATTTGATAGTTTTTTATAATATTCTTCTCTCGTGAGATTACCATCATCATATTTATTTTTTGCAGATCTAATTTTATAAAAAAGCTTCCTCTGTGCTTGAGTTGTACCAATTTTAATGAGACTCCAATTCTTCATAATAAAATTTTGTATATATGCTCGGATCCACCATACACCATATGAAATTAATCTATATCTTTTTGTTGGATCAAATTTGGTTACTGCTTTCATTAAGCCTAAATTACCCTCTTGAATTATGTCCATAATATTTAAACCATAATTTTGATATTCAACAGCGATTTTAACAACGAACTTTAAATTGGATGTTATGAGCTTTCTGGCAGATTCTACATTACCAGTTTCTCTATAATCTAGGGCATATTTCATCTCTTCTTCTTTTGTAAGAATTTTATAGTTACTAATCTCTGCCAGGTATTTTTCCAACGAATTGGCTGGTACAGGCAAATTCTTATTTTCTTTGATTATATTTAGCTTCTTTTTTTTAATTACCATTAATAAATTTGTATTATACTTTTTAACAAATTTTTTTAAAGGAATAACTAAGCTTGACTGTTTATCACATATACATTAAATTCTTACTTTTACTTAATGATTCCGGAGTAGCTCAGCGGCAGAGCAGGTGACTGTTAATCACTTGGTCGGGGGTTCAAATCCCTCCTCCGGAGCATTAAAGAGGAGCAAATTATGGCAAGATATACTTTAATAACTGGTTTTATGCTGGTCTTACTCGGTCTATACGGATATTTTTCCTATAATACGATAACCGTGTTAATACCCGCATTTATTGGAACCCTGATAGCGTTTCTAGGTATCATGGCTTTTAATGAAAAAAGAAAACGACTATTTATTCATATCGCAATAGTTGTAGTAGTGATAGGTTTATCTGCGAGCGCTAAATCTCTTCCTTCAATACCAGGATTAATTGATTGTTTTAGTGATCCTGCTATGGACATAGTAAGTTGTCCAAAATTTCAGAGACCTTTAGCTGAGCTATTTAAATCAATTATGTCGCTAGTTTTAATCCCTTATGTGTTTGTATCTATAACATTTTTTATAAAGTCCAGGCTTTCTAAATAATAAGATGTTTTTTTTGGTATAATTTACCTATGTCTAAAACTAATAGAGGCTCATTAACTGTGTTAGATATCAAATCTATAGCAAATAAGAAAGGAGTGGAGCTACCCTTCTTTACGGCCAGAGTTCAAGCTGGATTTCCTTCCCCGGGAGATGATTATGTCGAAAGTAATCTTGATTTAAATCAATTGCTTATAAAGAATCCATCCGCAACTTTTTTTGTTAAAGTCGAAGGAGAATCAATGTCTGATGCTGGTATAACAACAGGAGATACTCTTATAGTCGATAGAGCTCTAGAAGCTAAAGATAAGAATATTGTGATAGCATCTATTAATGGCGAATTAACAGTCAAAAGAGTGTGGATTGCCAATGGAAAAGTATTTCTCAAGCCTGAAAATAATGATTTCTCTCCCATAGAAATAACCGAAGAGATGGATTTTGATATTTGGGGAGTTGTTACATACGTGATTCATAAAGTTTAAAATGAGAGATTATATAGCCCTTATAGATTGTAATAATTTTTATGCTTCCTGTGAAAGAGTTTTTGATCCCCATTTAAAAAATAAGCCAGTAGTAGTTCTTTCAAATAATGATGGTTGTATAATTGCTAGATCTAATGAAGCCAAAACTCTGGGAATTAAAATGGGAGAGCCATATTTTAAATGTAAAAATCTAATCAAGCAGGAGAACGTTAAAGTTTTTTCCTCAAACTATACATTATATGCGGATATGTCTAACAGGGTAATGAATATAGTTAAAGAACACTTTGTAAATACTGAAGTTTATTCTATAGACGAGGCATTTATTTCTTTTCCTTCAGAAAATTTATCTGAAATAGAAAATAGATTTATTAAATTAAGGGATAAAATTGCTAAGTGGACAGGTATACCTGTATCTATAGGTGTTGCGCCGACTAAAACCCTAGCAAAAGTTGCAAGTAAAATAGCAAAGAAAAATTCAGGAGTTTTTTCTTTGTTTGATAAAACAACCAGAAATAAAATTCTGAAAGAACTTCCCATAGGGTCGGTTTGGGGTATTGGGCGAAGGTTGAACAAACGTTTTATAAGATTAGGAATTTCTAATGCTTATCAATTAAGTACAATGGACCATAAGCATGTCAAAGATCTAACCAATATTAATATTCTTAGAACAGCGATTGAGCTTGGAGGTATAAAATGTATTGATATAGATTCACAACCCTCAAACAAAAAGCAGATAACTACTTCAAGAGCTTTTGGGAAAACTGTAACAGATATAAAATTTTTGGAAGAGGCGGTTTCAGTTTATGTATCCAGAGCGGCAGAGAAACTCAGAATTCAGAACTCTAAATGCTCTATTATTACTGTTGCATTATCGACTAATAGGTTCGATGAGAAAAATACTCATAAATTTCTTTTTATGACGGAATCTTTAGAATCTTCAACCAGCTCTACTCAAGAATTAATTAGTATAGCAATAAAATTATTAAAAAGAATATTTCATGAAGGTTTTATGTATAAAAAAGCTCATATCTTCTTGTCAGGTCTTGAGGATTCTAAGTTCAAGCAATATTCTTTTAAAGATAATATAAAAGATATAAAACAGCAGGACAAATTAATGAAAGCATTTGATAAAATAAATAAAACATTTGGTAGCGATACGATGAAATATGCCAATACTGGAATATCAAGAGACTGGTTTATGAAAAGAGAGCGAAGATCAAATAGATACACAACTAACTGGAACGAAATTCTAAAGATTAATTTATAAAATAATCAACAATATTGAAATAGTTTTAAAAAGCCAAAGATAGACCCTTATTATATTTGTATCAATAAGTTTTTTTATCGTAGTTTCAGATTTACCCGAGGAGAGCTTGTTATGGCAGGGCACTTGAAGTAAAAAAGTCACAATCCATATGGAAAGTACGAGGATTAAATTAATTAAAGGTAAAAGTCCATAATAAAAGAAACAGATCATTATAGAGGTGGAGGCTTCAATTATCATAAGTGGAATAACCAAATATGATATGTTACGAGTATGGAAAATATGGAAACCAATAAACTCTTTATCAGATATAAAATAAAAAGATTTATAGTGAACAAAATGGATAACAAGTATTAATCCCAAAAGTATGGATGATGAAATTAAGTTAGAGTAAAATAGAAGCAAATATCCCATTAAAATATTCCTTTTGCCAAATTTTCCCCAGACTCAATAGCTCCATTCAAAGATGGAGAAGCTAAAAAATCTCCAGAGAAGAAAATCTTAGTAGAATATTCCATAAAAGAGCAATTGTTGTAATTATAAAAATTATTCATTACAGGCAAAGCTTCATCTATAATAAATCCTTTTAGATATTTTAAACTTTTAATATTATTAAAATAACTAATAAATTGTTTTTTCACATCATCTTTTGAACAAGTTCTACTTAAACTTGATATGCAAAGATTATATTTGTTATCTGTTATTTTGATAAAATATAGGCTTGATATGAGATCAGATTCAGGAAATAAATAAATTATTTTTTCTTCAACACCCATTATTTCAACTGTAAAATAGAAACAACTAGTTCCACGGTATTTAATTTCTTTAAAAATATTTTTATTAATTTCACTATCAAAAATTGATTCGACATGAGGACTTGTACAAATTAGTTTATCAAAATTATATTTATTATTATTTGAACAAATTATTTGATCTTTAGTAACTTTTTTTATTTCAGAATTTAAATTTATTCTAGTAGGATCAATTTTCTTAGATATAGTTTTTGGAATCTCATTTATTCCGTTTAAAGGTATTGATACCTTACCAGTTGCAAAAAGTTTAAATATAAATAGAAAATAATCTATGGGAACATTTAAAGATTTGTCTAAGAAGACTCCCTGAAAGAAAGATATAAAAAAATCATTTATAAATGATTTTGAAAATCCAAAATCTTTTAAAAAATTTAATGTTGTTAGGTTTTTCCTTATTTTATTTTTTGTAAAATAAAGTTTTAGCAATAAAACTTTATCTCTAAAAGAAAATCCTGGGAATTTATTATAAAGAAAAATGCCTGATAAATTCTTTAGAGGATTTAGTAATTTAAAAAAAGTATCATTTTTATTTATAATAAACCCTGATTTAAAATCTATATATTCTATATCATTAATTTCTGGAAATATTTTCAAACTTGGATAATTCCTTAGTAATACCTGAAAACCTCTATCAAGGTTTGTTTCGCATATTCTGGAAGTTTCAATTTTACCCCCAATATTTTCTTTGGAATCAAATATTTTAAAATCCATTTCTCTTTTTTGGAGCTCTCTTCCAATAGTAAGTCCTGTTATCCCTGACCCTATTATTATAATATTATTCATTCAATAGGCGGAAAAAACCAGTTTAGTGGTTTTCCGGCGTTTCCATGAACTCCTTTAAAAATTATTGATAAATTAAATACCATAAAAAAAATTATTATTCTTGAAATATTTGGCAAAGTTAATAAATAAACTTTTTTATTATTCTCTCTAGTATATATTGACGGGACAGGATAAAAAACATTCTCTACTTTTTTATTTACTTTTATATTTTTATCTTGATTTTTTTCAAAAATACTTAAATTTTCTCTAAATACACTTTCATTTTTTTTCCGCATTTTATTATCTATATTCATTATTCCCCACTGACTAACTTTTGGTAAAACTAGAATATAAAAAAATGATATCAAGTTAGAAATTAAGGATAAATTTATTACTATTTCTACAAAACTCAAAGAGCTAAAGTAGAGAGAGTCAATAACTATAGTAGAAATTATAGAATTTATTATTATTGATAAAATCAAAACTTTTATATATAAATTCTCTTTTATCATTAATATTATTCTTTCTAAATAAAATTCGTAATTCTCTTTTTTTTCAGAAAACCAATGATTTGGAATTAAGTATTTATTTGATGTGGCTCCATAATTAATATTGGAAGTCATATATGACGGTGAATTTTTTATTTTTAAAAAATTATAACTTTGATATTTGAATGTTTCTTTTTTTAACAAAATCCCAGAGACTATACTTTGACTAAAGAGAATACAAATTTGCATAATTATGCAATAAAAAAAAATTTTAATTGGTGTAAGTATTAATTGGTAATTTTCTAGCAGTAAATCTAAAATACTTGTAGATATATAAAAAATTCCAAAAATCATTAGGTTTAAAAAAAAAATTAACGTTTTAGAATGATCTTTATCATCATTAAGATTTTTGCTTGAAATTATATCTAATATAGTTGTTAAGCCTAAACATAAAGAGAAATAGAAAATAATACAAGTAGACTTGCTTTCAAATAAGAAATTTATGTGTTTTGCAAGATTAAAGTATATACCTAGTAAAGAAATAAAAACGATTATTCCAACATAAATTATTCCAAATGAGAGTTTTTTATCTCTAAAATTCATTTTTAATATATTTATTGGCAATAGATATTCCCGATTTTACGGCCCCATCAAATTTACCATTCGTAAAAATGTCACCACATAATCCTATAAAGTTACTATTTCCAATGACTAATGATTCACTATTAGCATAATAATTTTTTGGAATTGAATATCTCCATTTGTGGTTTGATAAAATATCATAACCATCTCCAAAAATTGAGACAAGTTCTTTCTCTAAAAGTTTATTTGTTTTATCATACTCCTGATCAAAATATTTAAAACTAAATTCTGGTGAACATTGTACTGTATAAAAGTTCTCTTCATTGGAAACTTTTTTTAAAGTATTATCTCCAACCCAAGATATATCTTGATTTTTATAAACACTCCCAAGTTCTTTATTATATTCAGATATCTTATTTTTAGATTTTACCATTATGACAATACAGGGATCATATTCAAGTTTTGATAAATCATCCATATATGAATCATTATATTTTATTTGGCTATTCTTTAAAATTTCAATTGTCTGAGGCATTGGACATGAAAGAATTATATCATCACAGTTTATTATTGGAGAGTTTTCAAAATTTAAATTATATTTTCCATTGTTATCAGTAATTGATAATAATTTATGTTCTTTTTTAACATCAAATTCTTTTAATAAAAATTTTGCAATATTTGTCATACCACCAGGGGAGAAAAATTTATCTGATCCGTTGTTAGATGAAATTATTTTTTCATCTAAAAGTGTTTGAATTTGAGGTTGATCTAATAAAGTACTTATATCAAAATACTGTGCGCCATGATCGAATTTTCCATTTTCCGCTCTTCGGGTTGCTAGCCTACCTCCTAAACCTCTAGCTTTATCAAACAGTACAACATTTGTATTTTTTTGTGATTTGATTGTAAGAGCAGCAAAGATAGCACTTAATCCACTTCCTGCAATTGCTAATGTTCTTATTGACACATTCATATTTTAACCAACATTATGTATATTTTTAACACCCATGAAAAAAATATTATATAAATTTAGAGTATTAGGTCCTTCGGTTTTATGGGCATCTGCTGCAATTGGTGTATCTCATATAGTTCAATCAACACGCGCTGGTGCTAACTTTGGATACATAATGTTAATTGCTGTAGTTATGGCAAACTTTATAAAGTACCCATTTTTTGAATTTTCAACTAGATATACAGTTGTGAAAAATGAAACGGTTTTAGACGGTTATAGGAAAATAGGTAGATGGGCTCTATATTTATTCACTTCTCTAACTTTTTTAACTATGTTTACAATACAAGCGGGTGTAACTAGAGTTACTGCAGCGATATTGAAAAACTGGCTTAATTTAGATTTTGGTTTTATTGCTTGTTCATTAATTATATTGACATTATGTATGGGACTGATCCTTTTTATAAAAAAACGATTATTTGACTCCTTCGTTAAGATATTAGTCTTAACATTAATAGTTTCTACATTAATATCATTATTTGTAACTTTTGATATGGATAAAGAAATTAGTCCAACATTTAATGAACCAAAAATATTGTCTTATGCAGGAATAACTTTTTTAATAGCTCTTATTGGATGGATGCCGTCACCGCTAGATTTATCTGCATGGTCTTCAATTTGGATTATTGAAAAAAAAACAAGTGGTGTAGATGTTTCTTATGAAGATAATAAATTTGATTTTAATTTTTCATACATTTGGACTTCTATTTTAGCATGCGCTTTCATTATTTTGGGTGCTAATGTTTTTTATGGATCGGGAATTGATTTTGGAAGTTCTGCTACAAAATTTGTACAACAACTAGCAAAGCTTTATAGTTCTCTTGGACCATGGGCTGAAAATATTATTTTATTTACCGCATTTGCAACAATGTTTAGTACAACTCTTACATGTCTTGATGCTTTCCCTAGAGTTATAAAAAAATGCTATCAATTATTGGTAACCAAAGAATCTGATAAAATCACAGAAAATATTTTGTTATTTGTTGTTATTGGAGGAACCATTATTACAATAGCATTTCTAGGATCACACATGAGATTTCTCATTGATTTGGCAACCATATTATCATTCTTAACAGCTCCGTTCATAGCCATATTAAATTATAAGCTTATTTTCAATAATAATTTTCCATCAAAGTTTAAACCTGGTAAAAATTTAAAATTATTGGCAATTTTTGGGATAATTTTTTTGATATTTTTCAGTATTATATTTGTACTTAACCTTATGGGACTATTTTTTTAAGTTATAATGTATGATATGAATGAAGAATATATTAAAGATAAAATCCAAAAAGGTATAAATTGTACCTCTATAAATGTGACAGGTGATGGAACTCATTTTGAAGCAATAATTATAAGTTCAGAATTTGATGGAAAAAATACTTTGGAAAGACATAAGATGGTTTATTCTGTCTTACAAGAAGAGATGAAAGAGGCAATTCACGCACTTTCAATGAAAACACTAACGATAGAAGAATCTAAAAGTTAATCTTAAATTAACACAGGAGAAAAAAATGAATAATACTACTGATGAAATAAAAAAAACTATTAGTGAAAATAAAATTGTTTTATATATGAAAGGAACTCCTGAAAGCCCGCAGTGTGGATTTTCTGCCAAAGTTGTTCAAATATTAAATGACATAGGAACAATTTTCATATCATATGATGTTTTAGCTGATCCGGAGCTAAGATCAGGTATCAAAGAGTTTTCCAATTGGCCAACTATACCCCAGCTCTATGTTAATGGAGAGTTTGTAGGTGGATGTGATATTTGCATTGAACTATATGAGAAAGGTGAACTTGCAAATATTTTAGATAATTAATGTCAAAACATCTCTTTATTTTGGATGCAAGCTCATATGTTTTCAGAGCATATCATGCTATAGGTTTACTTACTAATTCAAAAGGTTTCCCAACAAATGCAATTTTTGGATTTATTAATATGTTTAATAGGTTTATCCAAGATTTTAATCCAGAATATTTTGTAGCAGTTTTTGATTCGGGTGGCAAATCTTTTAGAAATGAAATTTATGATGATTATAAAGCAAATAGAGGCGAAGCCCCTGAGGACATATCTCTTCAATTTCCAAAAATTATTGAGTATCTAAAGCTTAGAGGAATTTGTGTTATGTCACGTGAAAATTTTGAGGCTGATGATATCATTGGATCTTTATCAAAAAAATTTCAAAGTAAAAATAAAATAACAATTATCTCAGGGGACAAAGATTTTACACAGCTGATAAATAAAAAAACAATCATGCTTGATACAATGAAAAACAAAATATCTGATGATAAAGAGGTCTTATCAAAATATGGTCTAAAGCCAGAGCAAATGATTGATTACTTTTCATTAGTTGGTGATTCGATTGACAATATTCCTGGAGTTAGAGGTATAGGCCCAAAGACAGCACAATCTCTAATACATAAATTTAAAACTTTAGACAATTTATATAAAAATATCAAAAAAGTTGACAAAGAGAGAATAAAAAATTTATTAGAAGAAAATAAAGAGCTCGCATACATTAGCAAAGAATTAGTAACTATCAATACAAATTTAGAAATAACAGACGATTTCAATCAATTTAAGATTTCTTCTTCAAACAATGAAGAACTTAATAATTTTTTTAAATATTTAGAATTTGATTCGATGATTGAGAATGATGAAAAACAAACTTCTAGAAATGCAAAATATTCAATAATCAATAATGAGAAGGATTTTTTGAAACTTAAAAAGTCTCTATCTAAAATTAAAGAGTTTTCACTTGACCTTGAAACTACTTCAATTAATGCATTAGATGCCGAAATAGTAGGCATTGCGATTTCCTATAATCCAGATGAAGGTTTTTATATTCCATTAAGTCATGAGACAGATATTGATCAATTAGATTTAAATTATGTTTTAGAAAACTTAAAAGAAATTTTAGAAAGCAAAAAAATAAAAAAAATTGGTCAGAATTTAAAATATGAAATCTTAGTCTTTAAAAATTATTCAATTCATTTAGGGGGTATATATTTTGATACTATGGTCGCCTCACACTTTCTAGACAGCTCCCTTCAGAGCTATAGTTTGGATAACCTGTCTAGAAGATTTTTAGATCACAAAATGCTGAGTTATAAAGATATAACTAAGATTGAAAAGAAAGAAATTGCTTTTAAAGAAGTTCCAGTAGAAGTAGCTATGAACTATGCATGCGAAGATTCAGATATCACCTATAAACTATATAGTATATTCAAAGATAAATTATTAGATAAAGATTTATTAGGGCAATTTCAAAAGAATGAGATGCCATTCGTTTCAGTTTTAGCAAATTTAGAATCAAACGGTGTTTATATAGATTCTAAAAAGCTTAATATCATCTCAGCAAAATTTGAAAAAAAAATTAGTAAAATCGAAAAAAAAATATATAAAGTAGTAGAATATGAATTTAATATTAATTCAACTCTTCAGCTAAGAGATATCTTGTTTAATAAGTTAAAACTCAAGCCTTTTAAAAAAACAAAAAAAGGAGAGTTTTCTACAGATTCAGAATCTTTACAAAGTATTGAAGATCAGCACAGTATAATAAGAGAAATATTGGCTTATCGTTTCTACACAAAATTAAAATCTACTTATCTCGATTCTTTACCTGAATTGATTAATTTTAATTCAAATAGGGTACATACATCTTATAATCAAACTGGAACCTCTACTGGAAGGCTATCATCAAGTAGCCCGAATTTACAAAATATTCCAATAAAAACTGATGAAGGTAAACAGATTCGAGAATCTTTTTCTTCCCCTAAGAACGATTCAGTTATTATTTCAGCAGATTATTCACAGATTGAACTCAGGTTGCTTGCACATTTTTCTAGTGATCCAACAATGCTTAAAAGTTATAAAAATAATGAAGATATTCATTTAAATACTGCATCGGAAATTTTTGAAATGCCAATTAATAAAATAACTTCTCAACAAAGAAGTTTAGCTAAAACAATTAACTTTGGAATTATTTATGGTATCGGACCAAAAAGATTATCATTGCAAATAGATAGTGATATAAAGACAGCAAGAGAGTATATTGAAAAATATTTTGCAAGGTATTCTAAAGTTAAAAATTATTTTGAAGAAACAATCAATTTTACAAGAGAAAATGGATATATTGAGACAATATTAAATCGTAAAAGATATTTAAAAGATATAAATTCAAAAAATTTTATATTAAGATCTGCAAATGAAAGGGCTGCGATTAATACTCCAATACAAGGCTCTGCCGCTGATGTTATAAAATTAGCGATGATTGATATAAACAGAGATAAAGAACTTCAACATTATGCAAGATTAGTTATCCAGGTACATGATGAACTTGTTTTTGAATGTAAAAAAGATAAAGTAGAATATGTATCAAGAAAAGTTAAAAATTATATGGAAAATTCAATCAAAATAAAAGTTCCACTAAAAGTTGATATTAAAAAAGGACAATCATGGTCAGATGCACATTAATTCTAGTACTTTCCATAGTATTTGTTCCCATAGTTTTTGCAAGCTCAATCCAAGATTTAATAAATAATCAATCAAAAATTTCACCAAATATATCTATATCAATTAAAAATATTACTAAGAATAAGATGATAGTTAGTCATAGATATAAAGCTAGAATGATTCCCGCTTCAAACCAAAAAATATTAACAACCCTAACTGGTTTGGAGTTTCTTGGCCCAAATTATAAATTCCAGACACACATTTATTTTATCGACTCAATAGATGATTCAGGCATTTACAAAGGAGATATTTATATTGATACTAAAGGTGACCCATCGCTAACGAGTAAAAAAATAAAAAAAGTTATCTTATTCTTTAAACAGAAAGGAATAAAAGAGATTAATGGAAATTTGGTAATAAATAATAATTATTTTGAAAAACCTTTTTATAATAAGACATGGAAATCATCTTGGAAAGGATTATCTTGGGCCCCATATATATCATCAGTTGCAGTTGATAATAATCTATATTTAAAAGATGAGACTCTATATCTGACAGACAATCCTTTATATCTGCTAGGCGTAATATTTAAAAAACAGATGAGGTCGAATGGTATTAAATTTAAAGGACAAATACAATTAATGAATATTTCAAACTCAATTAAACTTAATCCAAAAAAAACCAAATATAGCATTGATTCCAAAGAATTATCCGAATTAATTTATGTTGTTAATAAACAAAGTAACAATTTATATGCAGAGCACATTTTTAAAAAAATTTCAGCAAATTACTTTAGAAAGAGTGGCTCATGGGGCGATTCCCAAAAAATTATGAGATTTTTCCTTAATAAGAAAGTTAAAATTCATAATTCAGAATTTAATATCGAAGATGGATCTGGTTTATCTAAATATAATAGGGTTACAACAAATTCTATTATAAATTTGCTTGAATATGCAACTAAAAAAGATTACTTTAATGACTTCTATAACTCACTTCCAATTGCAGGACTTGATGGAACATTATTAAAGAGATTCAAATTAAAGCCACTTTATAAAAACATGCGTGCGAAAACTGGTTATATAAAAGGTGTAAGCTCTTTGTCCGGTTATTTTTATGGTAAAAATAATGATTTATATATATTTTCAATAATTGTAAATGATTATAATTATTCAATTAGAAATTTTATAGAAAAGATTCTGACAAAAATATATTATTTATAAAATATTAAACAATTTTAAATATTGATCAGGAGTCAAGTTTTCTGGCCTCACATCATCTTTAATCTTTAAAAATTTAAATTTTTGTAGTAATAATTGTTTATCATATTCGATTGATAAATTATTTATCAATTTCCTTCTATTTGATTGAAAAGCTAAAAATAGGAAAGCATTTAATTTTTTTATATCCTTAATATTGAATTCACTTATCTTAGGAATTATATGTAGCATAGTAGATTTTATTTTAGGCTGAGGCCAAAAATCTGATTGATTTAGATTAAGGAACTCTTCAATCTGAAAAAGACAATTAATTTTAGTTGATAACTGACTCTTCTTAGTTTTTTTTGCAATTATTTTATCAGCCACTTCTTTTTGAAACATAAAGAGTGCTTTAGTACTACTTCCAATAAAAGAGTCGATATAATTCATAAGTATTTTAGTGGCAATATTATAAGGAAGATTACCAAATATTAATGTTTTATCATTAACATATTCTTTAAGATCTATTTTTAAAACATCTTTATTGATTATTTTAAAATTACTATCATTAGAATATTTTTTTTGTAAGTTTTTATATAGTTTTTTATCTTTCTCTATACAAATCAACATAAGTTTTTTATTAGCTTGTTTTAATTTATCTGTAATTGCCCCAAGACCAGGTCCAATTTCAACTACCCTATTAATTTCTTTACTAGTAATAAAATCAATTATTTTATTAATTAAGTCTTTATTAGAAAGAAAATTTTGTCCATAATCTTTTCTAGGGTAAAGATCAAGATAGGTTAAATTTTTTTTAATCGTTGCCATGCATTACTTTTTCTTTTTTTATAAATTTATACACGACATCTCCGTCATATATCATTCCAAGTTTTTTTCTTACGGTTAATAATATATAAGATTCATTTTCATTTAACATTTTTATCTCTTTCCTGAGAATCATATTTTGGCTTTCTAATTTTTTATTATTTTTTAATGTTAGATAATTCTTATTACTTAAAAGATTAATTTGGTATGAGTTATTTATTAATACTCCAATTAATAGGCTAACGAACAAAACAAATATCACCCTAAATAATTTTTTATCCATCAGACATACCCTAATAAAAAAGGATTAGATTTTTTTTCTATACCAATTTGCGTTTCAGGACCATGTCCTGGAAAAAGAATTGTTTCATCAGGGAGATTCATTATTTTATTAGTAATATTTCCTATAAGATCTTCCATATTTGTTCCCCCAGTTAAATCTACTCTCCCTACGCTTCCTGCGAAAACAGTATCACCACATATTATAAAGTCATTTTCAAGATTACTATTATTCTGCTTAGAAAAGTAAAAACATAAACTTCCCGGGGAATGTCCAGGGACCAGTAAGGAAGAAAATTTGAAACCACCAAAGCTCAATGTTTCGTTATCATTTATAAAACTATCTACATCGGGAATTTCAGGATTAGAAAATTCTTCCAGTCCGAATCTATTTGATGCTTCCACCATAACATTTAATATTGGAAGCTCAAATTCATGAATGTAGAATTTTGCGGAATATTTCTTCTTAAAATATTGAACTCCATATACGTGATCTAAATGAGCGTGTGTATTGATTATTACAAGTTTTTTAAAACTAATTTTTTTTATTTGTTCTTCAATTTCATTTATTTGACTACCTGGATCAATAAGAATTAGTTCATCTGAAATATCATCGTTCAATAAATAGGAATTTTCAACAAATGCACCACCTGGTATGACAATCAAGTTCATTTGTTTTTAGATTACAATAAATTAATGTTAGGTGTCAATTTGATTCTTTGATAACTTCTATTTGTTTATTTATATAAAAATTTTTATAAAGTTTAATTCTAATTTCATATTTACCTAGAGAAGCAATTTGTGTTTTGATCTCAATATTTTTTTTTTCAATCTTAATACCATATTTATTTAATTCTGAAGAAATTTTAGAATTAGTAATAGATCCAAATAATTTGCCATTGTTTTCTTTTGCTTTAATGAATATATCTAAATCATTAATTTTCTTCTCTATAATTTTAGCATTATCTCGTAGCTGGTCTTCTTTTCTTTCGATAGATTTATTTCTCTGATTTAAAAGATTGATATTCTTGCTGGTTGCTTCTTCAGCCATTTTCTTAGGAATAAGAAAGTTTTTTGCTTGACCATCAGGTACCTCCACTATATCACCTTTACTACCAAGCTTTTTTATAGTTTCTAGTAAAATAACTTTCATAAATTATTTATGATTTACTGTATAAGGAAGTAGCGCCATATGTCTAGCTTTCTTTATTTCTCTTGATATAATTCTTTGTTGCGATGCTGAGTTCCCAGTCATTCTTCTAGGCGCAATTTTTTTCCTCTCTGTAATAAAATTTTGAAGAAGTTCAACATTCTTATAATTTATATCAACGTCTCCTTCTAAAAGCTTTGAAGGCTTCTTTCTAGGTTGTTTTCTTTTATCATATTCCTTTCTTTCTGCCATGATAACTCCTTATTTTTTATCAATTAAAAATCTTAAAACACTAGTTTTCTCAAAGCTTAGTATTTTTTCAACTTCGCCAATACATTCAGCATTACACTTAGTTTCAATTATATAGTAAGTTCCATCAGAATGGTTGTTAATTGTATAAGCCAATTTTCTATCAGCCCATTTTTCAAACTTAGATAATTCAGAACCAAACTTATCTTTAATTGTATTAGTTATTTTATCAGAGAGCTCACTGTATTGACTGGCATCAATATTCTTTGGAACTATGAATAAAATTTCATAGTTATTAGTCATATCTTATGACCTCCTGTTATGGTCTGCTGGCCAAATGTTATGGCAACAGGTTTCATGTATTATACCTAAAGTGAATCATATCTCCATCTTCTACTATATAATCTTTACCTTCAGATTTGAGATAGCCTAGCTTTTTTGCTTCATCTTCACTTCCTACATTAACAAAATCTGAATACTTGATAACTTCTGCTTTGATAAAACCTTTTTGAAAATCCGAATGAATTTTCCCTGCAGCTATAGGTGCCTTTGACTGATTTATTATACTCCAAGCCCTACATTCCTTTGGACCAGCTGTATAAAATGTTATTAAATTTAGATATTTATAAGCTTTATTTATTAAAAGATCCAGCCCAGTTTTTTTGATATTGTATTCACTCAAAAACATTTGTTTCTCGGTATTTTCAAGATCTCTTATTTCATTCTCTAGAAGACCATATATTTCAACAAAAGTTTCACCTTCTGATTCTATTATTTTTTTTAATTCTTTGATTTTTGAATTATCTATTTGATTATCTCCATAATTTAGTACATATATAACAGGTTTTGATGATATTAAATTTAAACTGGTAATTATTTTTTTTTGATTACTGTCAAAATCATTTACATCTATTCTTTTTCCCTTATTTAATGTATTCATCAGAGTTTGTACAAGTTCATATTCAAGAATAGAATCCTTATTGCCACTTTTTTTATTTTTTTCTAATTTTAAAATTCTTTTTTCAAGAATTTGTATATCGCTATAACATAGTTCTAAGTTTATAACTTCCATGTCACGCATAGGATCCACAGAATTAAAAACATGTGTTACATCATCTTCAAAGCATCGCAAGACATGTGCAATCGCATCAACTTCCCTAATATTCCCCAAAAACTTATTTCCTAATCCTTCACCTTCACTAGCACCTTTAACTAATCCAGCAATATCTACAAATTTTAATGATGTATAAATTTTACTATCTGGTTTAAATACTTCTACAAGATAATCTAGTCTATCATCAGGTACATCGACAATAGCAATATTTGGGTCAATAGTTGTAAAAGGAAAATTACCTGAATCTGCTGCGGCGTTTGTTAGGGCCGAAAAAATTGTTGACTTTCCAACGTTAGGTAACCCAACAATGCCGCAGCTAAGAGAACTCATTTATAGAAATATTGGTGCAACTACAAGTGAAACTATCGTCATAAGTTTGATCAATATATTCATAGCAGGTCCAGAGGTATCTTTAAATGGGTCACCAATTGTATCACCTACAACGGCTGCCTTATGAGCCTCAGATCCTTTACCACCTTTATTTCCTTCTTCAATATATTTCTTTGCGTTATCCCATGCTCCACCAGAATTAGCCATCATTAATGCTAATGTAATTCCTGAAATAAGAGCACCACCTAAAAATGATGCTAAGCCCGCAGGGCCTAATGCAAATCCAACTATAATTGGACATACAACTGCAAGAATTCCAGGTAAAACCATCTCTTTTAATGAAGCATCAGTACTTATTTTAATACATGATGCATAATCAGGTTCAGCGGTTCTTTCCATTATCCCAGCTATTTCTTTGAATTGCCTTCTTACTTCTTGAACCATTTTTTCCGCTGATCTTCCTACTGCCCCCATTGTTAAAGCACCAAATAAATAAGGCACCATTCCCCCAAGTAAAAGCCCACAAACAACTTTGTGATCTAGTAAGTTCACCGAACTTATATTCGCAGCTGCAGCAAACGCCACAAAAAGAGTTAAAGATGTCAATGCTGCTGATCCAATTGCGAAACCTTTACCAATTGCAGCAGTTGTATTACCTAAGCTATCTAATTTATCAGTTATTACTCTTACTTTAGGATCAAGTCCAGCCATTTCAGCAATACCGCCAGCATTATCAGCTATCGGACCGTATGCATCAACGGACATCGTAATGCCAATAGTTGCAAGCATGCTAACAGCTGCAATACCGATTCCATATAGCTCTGCAAATTGATATGATGAAAATATTGCAATAACTATTACTAGAATTGGTAAAGCGGTACTTAACATTCCAACGGATAAGCCGCTAATAATATTAGTAGCAACTCCGCCCTTTTCTGATGCGTCAGCAATATCAGAAACTGGTTTACCGGATGTGTAGTATTCTGTAATACCACCTATTAGTGATCCTGAGAAAAGACCTATTATTGAACAAATAAAAATATTAGTCAGAAGTGAAGAGGAAATTCCTACACTTCCACCCACGGCATTTAAAGAAAAATATGCAAATACTAAAAAAAGTATTCCTGCTGTCAGAGATGCTTTTCTTAAAACACCTGATGGTTCAGAATCCTTTAAAATATCTACAACTTTTGTTCCAATATAAGAGGCTATAGTTCCTACAATAATCAAAATTATTGGAAATGAATACATTGCTAAAGTTTGATTTGTAGCCATGCCTAGACCAGATGCAATTACTATTGTTGCAATGACACTTCCAACATAGGACTCGAATAAGTCAGCACCCATTCCAGCTACATCACCAACATTATCACCAACATTATCTGCAATAGTTGCAGGATTTCTAGGATCATCTTCAGGTATACCAGCCTCAACTTTACCAACTAGATCGGCTCCCACATCAGCAGCTTTTGTATAAATTCCACCACCAACTCTAGCAAAAAGGGCAACTGAGCTTGCTCCCATAGCAAAACCACCAATATTAGTTGCAAAGTTTGCCAAGCTGATATCATTTACAGCATTTAATACAAAATATATTGTAAATGCTCCACTTACACCTAGAATGCCTAAACTAGCGACAGAAAATCCCATTACACTGCCACCTTTAAAAGCAGTCGTTAAAGCTGACCCTTGACCAGAAGTGTTAGCCGCTTCGGCTGTTCTAGAGTTAGCAATACATGCTGAAGTCATTCCTGCCCAACCACATGTCATAGAAAGAATTGCACCAGCAAAATAGCATAAAGCAGTTTGCTGGCCTAAGAAATAAAATAATAGTGCACCAACTACAACTACAAAAATAACTATATATCTATATTCTTGTTTAATAAAAGACATGGCGCCATTATAAATTGTGACACCAAGTTTTCTCTGTGTATCATTACCCCTAGGCAATGATCTTATATTCCAGTAAGTTACTTGCGCATAAATTAAGCCAAGAGCGGCTAGTATAAGTCCACCAAAAGCAACAAACTTCGTTGATAAATCCATGATATCCTCCTTGAATTTTTAATTATGTTTATTGAATTTTACTGTTAAATTTATTCATTGCAAATGGCAAACCTTCTAATACTATATCCTCGATAATATATTTAATATTTGTTTTTATTTCATTGAATAAATTTAATTCATTATTACTAAAGTTTGATAGTACATAAGAGTTAATTTTTTCTTTATTTACAGGCTTTCCAATCCCAATTCTAATTCTAGTAAATTTTTCAGAGCCTAGACAATTTATAATAGATTTTACTCCGTTATGTCCCGCTGAGCCACCACCGAACTTTATTCTTACATCACCGGGAGATAAATCCATTTCATCATAGATTACAATTAAATTTTCTAAGGGTATTTTAAAAAAACTTATACATTTATTAATTGCTTTTCCGCTTTCATTCATAAATGTTTTTGGTTTTAATACATGAAGTTTATTTTCTCTAAAATTTATTGAAGTATATTCTGAATCAAATTTATCAATAAATTTATTTTGACTGAAATATGTTAGATAGTTATCAACAATTTGGAATCCTATATTATGTCTATTATTTTTATACTTATCACCTGGATTTCCTAATCCAGCTATTAAAAAATTTTTCACATTAAGTTTCTAATTATTAACCTTCTGAATTTTTCTCTTGCTCAGAATTTTCATCTGATACTGATTCAGAACTCTCATCAGCATCAGTTGCTGTAGTTTCAACAACTAGTCTAGGGGCAAGAACACTAATTATTGTACTTTCAGGGTTAGAAAGAATTTCTATCCCATCCATAGGCTTTATATCTTTTACTCTCAAGGTATCACCAATATTTAAATCCGAAATATTAATTTCTATTATATTGGGAATATTAGTAGGTAAACACTCTATTTTAATTTCATTAGAAAGAGTTTGGATAACACCACCATTTTTCACTCCCTCAGGTTTACCTGTAAATAACAAAGGAGCTGAAACTTTAACATCCATACCTTCAGTAATTTCATAAAAATCGAGATGTAAAGGATCACTGGTTAGTGTATCTAAGTGCGCATCTTTAAGAAGTACATTCTTTTTTAAATCAGATTTATCTAATTTCATTTCTATTATAGTGTTTTCACCTGCTTCATTCTTTAGAAGCTTCTTTAATTTTATTGGATCAACCAATATGTTTAAATTATCTTTGTTTTTTCCATAGATGACAGCTGGGATAAAACCATCCTTTCTATATTTTTTGTTTGCTTGTTTTCCTAAAGATTCTCTATTAAAAACCTCTAACTCAATAGTAATCATTTTATACTCCTATAAAAATAAATCGCTTATGGATTTTTTATCGATAATTCTTCTTATAGCTTTTGCTATTAAATTAGAAACACTCAAAACCCTGATTTTTTTTACCTTCTTTAATTTACTTTGGTTATTTATTGTATCAGTAATTACAAGTTCATCAATATGAGATTTATTAATAATATCTAATGCTTTTCCAGATAAAACACCATGAGAACAGAACATTGATACGGATTTTGCTCCGGATTTTACTATAGCAGCAGCTGATTTAGCTGCTGTACCACCAGTGTCAATCATATCATCAATCAATAGAACATGTTTATTTTTGACATTTCCTATAACATTCGTTATTTCTGAAACATTGGATTTAGGCCTCCTCTTATCTGTTACGACTAAGTCTAGATCTCCAAATTTTTTCGCAAATCCTCTAGCTCTTTCCATTCCACCTGCATCAGGGGATGCTATTATTAAGTTTTTTTTATATTTTTTTGTAAAATACTGTCTTGCAATTGGCGCTGCATAAAGATGATCAACTGGAACATCAAAAAAACCTTGAATTTGGCCTGAATGAATATCCATTAATATAACTTCTTCTATTCCAGATTTTACTAACAAATTACAAATCAGTTTCGCAGTTATTGGTGATCTGTCACTTACCTTACGATCCTGTCTGGAATATCCAAAATATGGTATTACTGCATATACTTTTTTAGCGGCTGCTCTTTTCAATGCATCTACAATTACGAATAATTCTAATAAGTTTTCATTGACCGGACTACTTGTTGATTGCACAACGAAGCAATCGCTACCCCTGACACTTTCATTTACCTCAACAAAAATTTCCCCATCGCTAAATCGTTTTATATCTAGATCACCTAGCTTTGTTTTGAGTTTTTTGCAGATTGATTCTGCTAATGGAATATTAGATGTCCCAGAGAATATTTTAATATTACTCACAATATGATTGTAAAATATTAAATTATCAAAGTAAATTTAATCTATGTTGATTTATAAATTAGTTAAGTCAAAAAAAGTAGACAGCCTTCAGGATATTCTTATTTACTGTGATTTGTATTTATTTCTTTATTCCAGACTAACAAATGAATACAGATTTACTGATAGAAAAAAATGGCTAGAAAATTTTAATAAAGCAACAGCTATTCATTCATTGATCATAGAAGAATATAAAGTTGATGAGCTTAATAAAATGGTAGAAATTGGAATGAGATCAAAAATCAATAGCAAAATTATCCCGATTGACGATAAAGAGTTCCAATATCTTTTTAATTTACAGATTAAATTGATTTAAGCTTTTTTAGTTCTCTCAATATATCTTCCATCTCTAGTATCTATTTTAACAAAATCACCTATGTTTATAAATAAAGGTACTGAAACCTCAGCACCAGTCTCAAGTTTTGCAGACTTATTACCACCGGTTACGCTATCACCTTTTAAGCCAGGTTCAGTTTCTTTGATTTCGAGTTCAACATGTGTTGGTAATTCTATATCAATTGGAGAACCATTATAATGGATTAATAGAACATTTTGTTCCTCTTTTATAAAGTCAATTTTATTACCTAATTTTTCAATGTTAATTTCATGCTGTTCAAAAGACTCAAGATCCATGAAAGTTATAGATATATCATTCGAAAATAATACTTGTGAATCTTTTTTAGAAAGATCTGGAAGTGTGAACGTGTCACCGCTCCTGAAACTCTTTTCTTGTACTAAACCTGTAAAAATATTTTTTAATTTTGTTTTAATAACGGGAGCTCTTTGCTGCATAACGCGATGCTGAAATTCAATAATTTCCCATAATTCATCTTCAAATATTATTTTTAAACCCTTGTAAAATTTACTAGTTTCTACAATTCCCATCTTTAAAGTAATTATTTATCTATAAGATCATCAAATAGATTATCTCCTTTTTTTGAAACTTTTTTTAGTATATCAGAATTATTAATCTTACTCTTTAAGTCTTTTTCTTTCTTATTATTAATTTTACCTTTATATGATATAGATTTTAGTAATTTATCTATCGGTTTTTTTAAAACTTTTTCAATTAAAATTCTCATTATTTTTGATAAAAATGGACTTTGTCCACCAGTATTTAAATTTAACTCGACTATTTTACTAATCTTTACATTAGATGTGAAATGTATAGTACTTAAATACTGGTCTGACGCATTATTAACAAAGATTTTTTTTTCAAAACATATTTTTGAAATTTCCTGATTTAAAGATATGTCATTTGTACAGGCGATTACTATATCAATGTTTCTTAAATCGGAGAATCTAAATTTCCTTTTAAAAAATTTAATATTCGGTTCTTTTGAAAAAATTGATTTAATTTCGTTGTTAAAGTCAGGCGAAACAATATCTATTCTTATATCCTTTGCACACTCTAAAATTTTTTTTAATCTTCTTTTTGCAATATTTCCAGATCCAATAATTAATATTTTTCTTTTACTAATATCTAAATTAAAATTGATCATTTCATGAAACTGTTATAGCCAAATATCATTATGAAATATAATATTGGAATAATGATTGAAATTACTCCAATATAAATATATATCTTCAAAATTTTATTAGCTTTATAACCCGGAACATTTTGAGATTGCTCCTTAACGTTACCAAGTAATCTTTTGACAATCTTAATCATTTTTTTTCAGGCATTCAACAAATGAATCTATATCAATCGCTGGCAATGTTTTTATCTTAATTGTTCCCCTAGATGTTAATTCAATTGATAGCTTACTAATTGCATCATTGTTGGGTGCTTCAACTATATTTATGAAATCGAAAGGGCCTAGAGTGGCATATTGTTTAAGAATTTTGATACCCATACTTTCAATTTCATTGTCAACTTCTTTAATTCTATTGGGGTTTTGTTTTACAGTTTTTCTTCCCTCAGTAGTTAATGTTGATAATAATATATATCTAGGCATTTTAATTCCTTACTTACATCATTTAGTTTATCTGATATTATTGTTTAAAAAAATACTATGAATTTATTAAGCTTAATAATTAAAGAAACTCTCAAAACCTCATTTTTTATAACCATACTATTTTTTTGTACATTAGACTCTCTATCTAATGATCTTAATGATTTATTTGACAAAAATCTATCAAAATTAAGTATTTCATCATTTAAATGGAAAAATAAAATAAAAAGTACTCAGCCTATTTTTGAATATATTGAAATATCAAATAATTCATCTTTATCATATAATCAAATAATTTTGGAAGTTCAGATATATGATGAGACAAATGTATTATATAAATTTCCAATTTTTATTAATGATTCAATTAATAAAAATGAAAAAAAAATTTTTGATAATTTAGCAGCAAATATCATGCTTCCCTTTACACCTATTAAGACATCGATTGGAATTAAAACCGCATCCATTGAATATCAAGATATGAAGAACTACAGACCATGGGAAAATATAACAATTTTGGATTTGGATTACTCAATTGATTCTTCAGCTTCGAAGACCGTCTCATTCTATAAATTTTCGTATGAGAATATCTCGAAATTTTTTTATAAGAATATTAAATTTTTAATTTCAATTTATGATAAAGGCGAAAATAAAATTTCTGAAGAAACTTTAATTCATCCAACGCCCATAGCTCCAGGAGAAATAATTTCTATAGCTCCTTTGACTTTAGGAATTAACATGGCGGACAATGCTAGCATGATAAAGCTTAGTATAATTGATGCAGAAATGATATCTCCTAAAACTTATATAGCTTCTGGTGGACTAATGAAGGAAATTGAAATCAAGGATATATATAATGAATCGATTAAAAAAATCTCTATTCCTTCTGACGATCTAGAAATAATAAAATATTCATGGGACTCAAAAGTTAGAAATACAATAGGATTAATTGATTTAGAAATTTACAATAATAGTAATTATGATTATAAGAATATATTGTTTGAAATTTATTTTTTAAATGAAAGAGGTAATACGATAAATAAAAGGAGGTATAAATATAAAAAAAATTATATAATAGCAAATGATGAAAAAGTAATAAAAGTTACTACAGGTATTTTAGATTTTGATTTTTCAAATATTGAAATATCTATTATTTCGGCGGACTCCAGAATCACAGATATAGAAAATACTAAAAAAATAAAACAATTGCCTTTACAGATTAATGAAACTGTAATAAATGAAAAAAGTTATATTGAGATGGAAGAATCTGAAATTTCTGAATCAATTATTATTTTAAAATATGATTTTAAGACAAATTTAAAATATTTAAAACTAATGAATATATCTGATGAAGATATAAACAAGATACAAATAAAGTTAGTAAATAGTTCAGGTAAAGAAAAAATTATTACTTTAGGAGGCTTAAAATCAAATTCAGAGAAGAAATTTATGAGTGTGGATTTGAGTGATTTATTAATCGGTAATAATCAAATAACTTCAATAAATGTTCACAAGGCATTTAAATAACAGAAAAAGTATGAAAAAGTGATTTTTTTTGTTAATATTTTCCATTATGGTTACAAATAAAAATAAAAATTATACAATTTGGGATAGACTTGCAAACTATTTCTCCATTGATATAGGACTGGATCTTGGTACTGCAAATGTTGTCGTTTATATAAAAGATAAAGGAATAGTTGCTAATGAACCTTCGGTGGTTGCTGTCCAAAGAGATAGGCTTGGAGATATAAATATTTTAGCAGTTGGTGATGAAGCTAAACTAATGATTGGTAAAACACCTGGTTCTATTGAAGCAATAAGACCCTTAAAAGAGGGAGTAATTGCGGATTTTGAAGTAACTCAAAAAATGCTGGAATATTTTATTTCAAAGTATCATCGAAATAACTTTCTGGTAAGACCTAGAGTGGTGGTATCTGTACCAATTGGAATTACCCCAGTTGAAAAGAGAGCTGTTGTTGAGGCCGCCGAGTCTGCTGGTGCAAGAGAAGTTTATTTGATTGAAGAAACTATGGCAGCTGCTCTTGGAGCGGAAATGGATAGTGTTTTAAGTTCAAGAGGTGGAATGATTATTGACATTGGTGGAGGTACTACGGGCATATCAGTTATTTCTCTCGGTGGATTAGTTATTAGTAAATCTATAAAAACTGCTGGTGATTCAATGAATAATGCTATTATCGATTATGTTAAAAAAACTTATAATATTTTAATTGGTGAAAATATGGCAGAAACTGTAAAAAAAACAATTGCTGATGTAACTGAATCTCCAAGTGAATCTTTACAAATGCAGGTTAGGGGTAGAAGCTTAGATTCAGGATTACCTACATCGATAGATTTAAATTCTTTGGATACAAAAAAAGCACTTGATTCATCTGTTCAAGAAATTATGTCAGCTGTTAGAGAGACTCTTGATGCAACGCCACCGGAATTAGCTGGTGATATTATAGTTGATGGTATAGTCTTAGCAGGTGGGGGAGCGCTACTTGGTGGATTATCTGAAAGAATTTCATCAGCTACTAAGTTGAAAGTAACTGTAGCTGAAGAACCTTTACTTAGTGTTGTCAAAGGTTGTGGTAAAGCCCTTGAAGAAATAAATACTTTAAGAAAGATTTCAATATAGATATGATTTTGAAAAAAAATAAAAAAAAATTTTTTATTTTTTCAGTCTTTAGTTTTTTAATATTTATTTTTTTTTGGTTAAATATAAATTCTATATTTAATTCAGGAACTAAGGATTTTTTTTCCTCTTTTTATAATTATCATTTTTCCTATAAACTTGATAATAAAGATGATAATGAAAAATATAATGCTCTTCGGAAAGAAAATACAAAATTAAAAAATCTTTTAGATATTAAAAATAATAACAAAAAATTAAAAATTATTTTTTCTAAAGTGATTTTCAAATATCCCTCAATTTTGAATAATACTTTCTTTGTACCTCTTGGCGCAGAGGATGGAGTTCAAGAGGATCAACTTGTATTTTCGGATAAGAATTTTATAGGTAAGATCGGAGATGTTAATGAGTCTCATTCAGAAATTTATTCAATTCAAAATCTTAATTTTGTTATGATTGTTGAAGTTGGAGATGAAAAACATAAAGGAATTTTAAAAGGCGATGGTTTTAGCTCATACATAAAATATATTCAAGATACTACAAATATTTCTATAGGAGATAAAGTCTATTTACAAAATAGTGAGGAAGCAGAATTTTTTTTAAAACCAATTGCTGAAGTTACAAGGATTGAAAAGAAAAAAGGTTTTTTAAAAATTTATATATCATCGGATACTTTCTCATCCAATTTTGAATATGTAGGTATTATTTCAAATAAAAATGATTAATATCAACTATCATTATTTCTTTCTGTTTTGTGCTTTATTCTCAATTTTTAACTCTTCATATTTATTGAATTTTGGTCCTTACATTGATCCAACTTTAATTATAGTTGTGCTTTTTTCAATATTAAATTTGGAAAGGATAATAATCATTCTTTTAGTTTTAATTCTTTTATTCATTCAGATTTTTGGAAGTTTTATATCCTATTTTGATTTATTACTTAAATTATTTTTATTATTCTCAGGTGTTTATATAACTTCAAATTTTATTTGGAAAAATTATGAAAATGAAATCACTTTAATGGCAGTCTTAATCTTATTTTATTATTCAATTTTATTATTTTGTGCAAATTTTTTTGGATCGATTGATTTTTTTAACTACTTTTTATTTATATTTATATGTTTTACATATAATGTAATAGTTTTATCTTTAATATTGATTATTATTAAGTATATAAAATGGCCAGTTCATTCAGATCAAACATATCAATTTTAATCGTATTAATTTTTTTCCTAATAGTTTTTTTTAAATTATCTTTCTTGCAAATTATTGAAGGTGACAGATATGAACGAATATCTCAGAATAATTTTCTCAGGCAAGCAATTATTCCATCGCCCAGAGGTACTATTTATGATAGAAATGGTGTGAAAATTTCATATAGCAGGCCGATGGTAAATTTATATCTTAAAAATATATCGAGAGAAAAAAATCTAGAATTAATATCCAAATTGAAAAATAATAATATTAGGTTGAGTCAAATTGATTTAAATAATATTTCTCATCAAGTTAATAAGTCATTTTTAAACCAAAGAATTCTAATAAAAAAAGATTTATCAATTGAGGATATTTATATAATAGATACAAAATTTTCATCTTATGAAAATATTGAATTGATAAGTGATTATTTGAGAGTATATCCCCATAATAAGGTGGCATCTCATTTAGTCGGCCATTTAACGTCAAATGATAAAAAAGATGTGATTTATGGGAATCTGCTGTCAAATAGAAAAGGTGCAGTTGGGATTGAGCGGGACCAAGATAAAGAGTTATCTGGCACTGTTGGAGCTGAATATTTTTTTGTAGATAGTAGAGGAGATGAGGTTAGTTTTGATAATTTAAATTACAGCTATGATGAAATTGAAAAAGGAAAAGATATTCATACAACTATTGATATTGAATTACAAAAAATAATCTATAAATCACTTGATAATTTAAATGGGGCTGTAATGGTATCAAACGTTAATTCAGGAGAGGTCTTATCCTTAGTAAGCAAGCCAGGATTCGACCCAAATCTATTTTCTAAACCAATATCATCTAATCAATGGAAAAAATTAAAAGATTCACCAAACAAGCCTTTTTTAAATAGGGCATTTCTTGTCAGTAACCCTCCAGGATCAATAATCAAAATAGTAACCGCTGTTGCAGGTTTAGAAGAAAAGAAAATTAATAAAGACACAACATTTTATTGCCCTGGATCAACAAAGATAGGTAACAGAGAATTTAGATGTTGGCTAAGAGGTGGGCACGGAAATGTAAACGTAAGCAAGGCTCTTATTACATCTTGTGATGTTTACTTTTACAAATTAGGCATAAGACTAGGTATTGATAAATTTTCAGAATGGTTATCGAGATTTGGTGTTGGAGAATTGCATGAATATTTTCCTTTTAAACAAAGACTAGGAACAATTCCAGACAAAAATTTTATAAATAAATACCTTGATGGAAATTTTTATAATGGTGATTTAGCGAATGTTTCAATTGGTCAAGGATATTTAACACTAAATGTTTTACAAGCGCACAAAATGATATCAATAATTGCAAATAATGGTGAATTTGTAAAATTTAGACTATACAAGAATCAAGAAATTGTAAAAGATAAATTATTAAAAATAGAAGATAGAAATCTACAAGAAATTAAAAAAGGTCTTAAGGGAGTTGTGAATGATAGTGAAGGAACAGGATTTCAAGCCAGGGTGGATAATAAAGTCGCGGGCAAGACTGGTACAGCTCAAGTCATTTCAAAGGACTCAAAAAAGTATGGATATGGAAAGTTCAAAAATCATGGATGGTTTACTGCCTACTATCCATCAGATAAACCCGAAATTGCAATTACAGTTTTTGCAGAACACGGTGACTCAGGCGGAAGAGCGGGTGGGCCAATAATCAAGCAAATTATTTCATATTATAAAAAAAATTACTTGGAAAATAATGATCAGCTTTAATTTTCTTGATAAGCCCCACGCCAAAATTATCTTTGTTGGATATTTGATAATATTATTAGGATGTATAAATTTATTACAAATTGAAGTAAATGAAAATATTAGTATTTATTCAATAAAGCAGTTTGTATGGTTAATAATCTCACTAATTATTACTTTTTTTGTTCTCAGACTTAGACTAAAAACATTAAAAAATATCTCTACTTTTTTTTATATTTTTTCTATAGTTTTACTTGTTTTGGTTTTATTTATTGGTAAAGAGGTTTCAGGTGCTAAAAGCTGGATTAATATTTTGGGGTTTACTTTTCAGCCAACAGAATTAATCAAAATATCATATGTTTTTCTTATAGCTAAAATATATTCTGAACTTGGATTATATTCGGGCTCGTTAATTATAAAATATTTTATTGGATTTAGTCTTTTTCTATTACCTTTCATATTGATTTTATTTCAACCTGACTTTGGATCAGCTTTTATGCTTTTAGTAGTTTCAATGTCGGTAATTTTAAGTTTTTCTTTTAATAAAAAATACCTACTAGGACTAATTTTATTAGCTTCATTAATATCAATTCCTGTATGGAATAATTATCTTGAGCCATATCAAAAACAAAGGATAATAAACTTTATATATCCTGAAAATGATCCCAAAGGATTTGGCTATAACGTGATTCAATCAAAAGTTTCCATAGGTTCTGGAAAAATATTTGGTAAAGGACTTGGAGAAAGTTCTCAAGCTAAGCTTGGCTTTCTTCCCGAGAATCACACAGATTTTGCATTTTCTGTTTGGGCTGAACAAACTGGTTTTTTAGGTTCTTTAATAATTCTAATACTATACGGATTTATAATAATTTTTCCCCTTACATTTTTAAAAGATATTAATGATTTATTTTTAAAAGTAATATTATATGGTCTTTCCTCTTATTTTTTCTTTCATTTTATTATAAATATTTTAATGACAATAGGTCTTTTTCCGGTAATAGGAATTCCAATGATTCTTTTTAGTTACGGCGGCTCCTCTCTAATTTGCGCATCTTTTGGTTTCTCAGTATTAGCTTTAATAATAAAAGATTATAGAGACTACAATAGGTTAGGCATTTAGGATATGAATAAACTAAATAAGCTTATCTCAGATGATCAAGTACTTTCAGAATTCTATGAGCACCTTATCGTCCTTAGCGAGGTTGATTCAACTAATAATTTTGCTAAAAATCTAAATGAAAAAAAACATGGTGTATGTATATATTCTGAGAATCAAAAATTTGGCTATGGAAGAAATAATCGTAAATGGATATCGCATAAAAATAAAAGTATAGCTTTATCAATTATTTTAAAATATAAAAATAATGAAGAATCATCACTGATCCCCCTGATTTCCGCAGTTGCAATAAGAAAAACTTTGTTTGAATTTGATATAGATGCAAAAATTAAATGGCCAAACGACATATTGGTTGATTCAAAAAAAATTTCTGGAATTTTATGCGAATTAGACTATAAAGCTGATTCAGAAAATTTCATAATTGTGGGGATTGGAGTTAATGTAAATTTTGAGAAAACTGATTTTTTAAATAACCCAAAAATGAAATATAATATTGAACCAACAAGCATGAGTTTGATTCTAAATAAAACTGTAAATATGGAAGATATTCTGCATAAAATACTCAAAAACTTTGCAAGTAGTTTTAAAGTTAATAGGTCTGAACTTATAAGCTATTATAAAAAATATTGGTTTGATAAAGATAAAAATATTGAAGTCCTGTTAGGTAATAATTTAATTAAAGGAACTGCTATTGATATAAAAAAAAATGGCTCATTAATTTTGAAGACTAAAAATGAAACTAAGGAAGTAGCGTCTGGTGAAATTATATCATTTTAATAATTTCATCTTTTAATTTACTCATCAGGCTGGTCCACTTCTCACCATTTTCAAAGTCGTTGATTCCAATAAAATTATTAATTTCTATTCCGTCATCTTTAATTGTAATATCATAATTATTCTTCTTTTTTAAAATTTCTCCAAATTTAATTAATGCTAAAATACTTTCTTCATCTTTTCCTTTAAAGATTGACCTTAAATTGACGCTTTGATCCATACCCTCGTATAATAAATTCCACATAGTTCCAGGACCAATGAGTGCAAATCTCAACTCAATTCTATTATCTTTTTTTAATTTCATATGCATAATTATGACTAATATTTTATGATTCTTACAAATCAAGGCAAAATATAAATATTGGTTAAATGATGGATATATACATTAACAAGAAAGATTCATATAAAAGAGTTGATATTTTTTTGAAAGAAAAATTAGATTTATCAAGATCATATATATCAAAACTTTTAAAACAAAAGAATATTTTATGTAATAATAATCAAATAAAACCATCATATGTATTGAAAGAAAATGATTTTATAAATATTAAAATTCCAGAAGCAAAAAACACACAAATTGAGCCTATTCCTGGCGATTTAAATATTATATTTGAAGACTCAGATTTAATGGTTATTTCTAAACCTCCAAATATTGTTGTTCATCATGGAGCAGGGATTAAAAGCCCAACCTTGGTGAATCATATAGTTCATTATTGTAAAGACCTATCAGGAATTGGAGGTGAATTAAGACCAGGTATTGTTCATCGACTTGATAAAGAAACTTCTGGCTTAATAATAATAGCTAAAAATGATAATGCTCATATAAATTTGTCATCGCAGTTTTCAAAAAGAACAATTGAAAAAACCTATATTGCATTAGTTGCTAACAATATTATTGATAAAAGTGGAGAAATATCTAATTTTATTGGAAGAGATAAAAAAAATAGAAAGAAAATATCAGAGAATACATCTTCACCAAGAAGTGCCATAACCTACTGGAGAAAGATAAAGGGCTATAATAATTTTACTTTAGTTGAGGCGTATCCTAAGACTGGAAGAACTCATCAAATTCGTGTTCACATGACTTCTCTAGGTCACCCTATAATAGGAGACAAATTATATTTTAATAAAAAATCTATCCAATTTTCAAAAAGTTTAAAAATTAATATTGAAAGACATCTTCTTCATGCTAGTAAAATTAAATTTTTTCACCCAACCACAAATAAAAAAATCATATTACATTCGGAGGTTCCAGCTGATATGCAAAAAATAATTAATATTTTAGAGGAAAATAATTGATTGAATATAAATCAAAACTTTTATCATCTGTTGAAGGTATTTCTTATAATTTTGGATCAAAATCTATTGAGCCTGTAAAAAGAAATATTTTTACATTAAATCAAATTCATAGTAGTAAAGTTATATTCTTAAAAAATACTCATGAACTTCGCAAATCGATTGATGGCGATGCAATAGTTACAACTCAAAAAGGATTTAATATAGGAGTAAAAACTGCTGATTGTGTTCCAATACTATTAACAGATATTAACGCAACTTTTGTAGCGGCAATACATTCTGGGTGGAGAGGTACATATCATAAAATTATTACGAATACTTTAGATCTTATATTTAAAAAGCTCAAAATTAATCCAAGAGATATTGTTGGATCTTTAGGCCCCTCAATTTCTTTAGCAAATTACGAGGTTAGCGAAGATATGTGGATCAAATTCAAAAAAAAATTTAATGACAGTGGCACATCCTTAAAAGAAAAAAATAATAAATTTTTTATAGATTTAAGTAGAATTAATATTTCTCTTCTAAAATCTTCAGGTGTTACTAGAATTGATGTAATTGATGAATGTACATATAGTAATAATGATTTTTACTCATATAGAAGAGATAAATCTTTAACTGCTAATCAAATTAGTAATATTATGCTTAATTAGATATTATTAATATTTCAAAGAGGTGTTATATGCTTAATCTTGGATGTTTAATAGATGGAGAAGACTACAACAGACTTTTTCCTTTGGGATCTTCCGAATCAAAGGCTAAAGTTGATTCTTTGCCTGCCGCATCTTATACAATGACAATTACCGATGGGCCTGAGAGTGAAATGACTTCAGAACTTAATGTTTATGTAATAGAATTCCAATCTGTAAATGTTGTTGTTGGCTTTACACTTCCAGACAGTGTCAAAATTGAACAAGATATTGAATTCTTATTTACTACTCAACCAACAGCAGAAAGAAGAATGCCAGAAGATCTTAAATTTAAAGTTAAATTTTCTGAAGAAAAAAGATCATCAGCACAAAATGGAAATGAATTAGAAAAACTTGAATATATCGGAACTTTTTTAGAAAAAAAATATGAGAAAACTAAAGCTACATTTTATTTGCTAGATTACAAAGGAATTGGAAACCCTGATAAAGAATAAATTATGAAGACAAAAAAAATTATACTTGCTTACTCAGGTGGACTAGATACCTCAGTTATCTTACATTGGTTAAAGAAAGAATATAATGCTGAAGTAATAGCATATATTGCAGATCTTGGCCAAGGTGAAGATTTAAAGGCAGCGGCAAAAAAGGCCAGAAAGGTTGGTGCAAGTAAGGTATATATTGAAGATCTGAAAAATGAATTTATCAAAGATTTTATATTTCCTATGATTCAATCATCAGCTTTATATGAAGGTTCTTACTTATTAGGAACTTCAATTGCAAGACCTCTGATTTCAAAGAGGCAAATTGAAATTGCAAAAAAAGAGAATGCATATGCAGTTTCTCATGGATCAACAGGAAAAGGCAATGATCAGGTTAGATTTGAACTAAGTTATAAAGCTTTAAATCCAAAGATCGAAATCATAGCACCATGGAGAATTTGGGATTTAAAATCAAGAGAAGATTGTATCAATTATGCAAAAAAAAATAAAATTCCAATTCCCATAACTAAGTCTAAACCTTATAGTTGTGATAGAAATATTTATCATGTGAGTTATGAAGGTGGAATATTAGAGGACCCATGGAATGAACCACCAGAGGACATGTTTGAAACAGTTAGGCCATTATCCAAAACTTTAAGCAATCCTCAGAAGATTACATTATCTTTTAAAAATGGTATTCCTCATAAATTAAACCAGAAAAAAATTAGCCCTATCAATTTATTTAAAAATTTAAATTTAATCGCTGGAAAACATGGTATTGGAGTTATTGATATTGTAGAAAATAGATTTGTTGGAATGAAATCTAGAGGTGTTTATGAAACTCCAGCAGGAACTGTATTAAATCTGGCCCATAGAGCTATTGAATCCTTGACTATGGATAGAGAGGTTATGCATATAAGAGATACTTTAATACCTAAGGTTTCTCAATTAATATATAACGGTTTTTGGTATTCACCAGAGATGAATTCAATCCTCGCTTTTGTAAATGAAACACAAAAAAATGTTACAGGTGATGTAAAAATATTATTGTATAAAGGCAATGTTAGAATTTTAGGTAGAAGATCTGATTATTCTTTATATAGTAATCAGCTTGCAACATTTGAAGAGGATAATCTTTACGACCAGTCGGATGCAACTGGGTTTATTAAATTGAATTCATTAAGACTTATATTAAATAAGTTAAAGTAACAAATGTTCTTAGATAAATATGAATATAATTTACCAGAAGGATTGGTAGCTAACAGACCAATCAGACCCCGTGATTCGTCAAGATTATTGATTGTAAATAAAAAAAGTGGAAAGGTTGATTTAGGCTCTATTAGTGACTTACCAAATTTTTTTACAAGTAATGATCTTGCAATTTTTAATAATACTAAAGTTCTTCCAATTCTAATTAAAGGATCAGATACAAATAATTTATTGAGAGAATTTTTGTTAATTGAAAACGTAGATAATAATAAATGGAAAGTAATGACAAAATCTCCTAAAATAACTGAAATTTCTTTTCAGCTTAATATTAATGCTAAACTATTAAGAGAAAATAAAAATTGGTTTCTAATCTTTGATTCTAATCCTAAAAATTTATTACAAAATTATGGCTTAATGCCTATCCCTCCATATCTTAAAAGAGATTCAGACTCTATGGATTTTGAGGATTATCAAACAGTTTTTGCATCTATAGATGGCTCTGTTGCAGCACCTACAGCAGGGCTGCATTTCACAAAAAAATTATTAGATAATTTTAAGATCTCGAAAGATTTTATAACTTTGCATGTCGGATTAGGTACGTTTCTGCCTGTGAAATCTAAAAATATTGATGATCACATAATGCATGAAGAAAGTTTCTTTATAAATAATAAAACTTTGAAAAAAATTCAAGACGCAAAAAGAAATAGAAATAGAATTCTTTCAATTGGAACAACTTCATTAAGAGCTATTGAATCTTTAGCTATTGATACAAATCAAGTGGATAAATGGTCAAAGACAAATTTGTTTATTACAGAGGGTTTTGATTTTCAATTTACAGACTGTCTTTTGACTAATTTTCATTTACCAAAATCAACTTTATTAATTTTAATATCATCCTTTTTAGGCTATGAACTTACAATGAAATGTTATAAGATCGCATTAAAAGAGAAATTTAGATTTTATAGTTATGGCGACGCAATGCTGATCTTATAGTATTTAGTTAATTGCAATATATTTTATTTATACTAGAATTTTTAAATGCCTGGAAATTCTTTTGGTCAATTTTTTAAAATCACTTCTTGGGGGGAATCTCACGGTAAGGCTCTAGGGGTTATTATTGATGGATGCCCTGCAGGTATTAAATTGAATGAAAAAGATATACAAATTGAGCTGGACAAAAGGAAGCCCGGTCAAAGTAGATTTACTACCCCTAGAAAAGAGCCAGATAAGATAGAAATATTATCTGGAACATTTAAAGGTAAAACAACGGGAACACCAATATCTATGTTAATAATGAACATTGATGCGATATCAAAATCCTATTCTAATTTTAAGGATATTTATAGACCAGGACATGCTGATTTAAGTTATGATGAAAAATACGGAATTAGAGATTATAGAGGAGGAGGAAGATCTTCGAATAGAGAAACAGTTGCAAGAGTTGCAGCAGGCGCTGTAGCTAAAAAAGTCCTCAATTCATTCAAAATTAAAACCATAGGTTTTGTTGCCCAGATAGGTAATATAAAATGTAGCAAGTTTGTAGAAAAATACATTGAAAAAAATCCATTAAGAATTTCAGATAAATCTAAATATAATGAAATGACAGCACTAATTGATAGCGTTAGAAAGGAAGGCGACTCTGTGGGTGGAGCAATAGAAGTTCGTTCAATAGGGGTTCCAGCGGGACTTGGATCTCCTGTTTTTGAAAAAATTGATGCAAAATTAGCTTCAGCTATAATGAGCATTGGAGGTGTTAGAGGTTTTGAAATTGGAACAGGTTTCTCAATTGCAGAAAAAAAAGGATCAGAAGTGAATGATATTATTTTGGGAAAAAATGGTAGCAAGATTAAGTTTAAATCAAACAATGCCGGAGGTATTCTTGGTGGAATTACAAATGGTAATACTATCGTATTAAGGTTTGCACTTAAACCAACTTCATCTATATCCAAAGAACAGGAGTCTATAAATTCTCAAGGGAGAAAGAAAAAACTAAAAGTTACAGGAAGACATGATCCATGCTTATGTCCCAGAGCTGTACCTATTGCAGAAGCAATGGTTAACCTAGTTTTGTTAGACTGTATAATGGAGAATCAATTATCAAATATCAAAAAGATTTCTATTTGAATTGCTCAATTATTGTTTTACACCAGGCTTCTACACGTTCTTCAGTTAGTTCTGGCTCATTATCATTATCAATTCCTAGCCCAACGAATTGACCATCTTTTTCAGCCTTAGAAAAATCGTATTCATATCCATCAGTTGAAGTCTGACCGATAGTAATACCACCCTTTGATGTAATTTTTTCTTCAAGAATACCTAAGGCATCTAGGAAGGAGGAGCTATATATATTTTGATCTCCACATCCATAATAAGCTACTTTTTTACCTGAAAAATCAATGCTATCTAATTCATCAAATTTACTTCTCCAATCTTCTTGAAGCAAACCAATGTCCCAAGTTGGACAACCAATAATGATTCTATCAAAGTCTGACATTTTATTTAAATCTTGTTCATAAACATCAAACACTTCAATCTCACAATCAGACATTTGATCTTGAATTAAGTCAGCTACCTCTTGAGTTGCTGCGCTAGTTGTTCCATAAAATAATCCAATTTTCATGATAAAAACCCCCTTAAAATCAAATATGGACCTTTCGTGTCTATAATTATAAATAAAAAAATAGTTTTATCAATAAAGGAAAAAAATCTATAATTGATCAAGGATATTTGATGCAGTTGATACACCCAAGCCAGGAGTAAAATCATATTTTAATTCTTGTAAAATATTTTCGACGCCTGCAATAACTGAAATCATATCACCTTTATCAACATAGCCCATATGAGTAATTCTGAAAATTTTTCCTTTGGCTTGATCTTGACCACCAGCAACAATCATTCCATATTTATTTTTTAAACCTTTAATTATTTCACCAGCATTTATATGTTCCGGAGATTTAATGACAGAAAGGGCGGTGCTAGAGCATCCAGGAGCAAAATTTTCTAATCCTATTGATCCAAATCCTTTTATTGTTGCTTCAGACATTACAGTATGCCTTTTAAACAAATTATCTAGTCCAAGTTTATCAAAATATTCTAAAACTGCATTTAAACCCATCACTAAATTAACTGCTGGGGTCCATGGAGATGTTTTTTTCAAACTATTTTTATAGGCTTGTTTAAGATCTAAATAAAATTTTGGCAAGTCGGACTTTTCATAAAAATCCCAAGCTTTTTGACTAAGGCTAATGAAAGCTAAACCAGGAGGAAGCATAAAAGCTTTTTGTGAACCACCTATAAGAACATCGATACCCCATTTATCAAATTCAACTGGAAATGCACCAACAGCAGTAATACCATCTACTATTAGTAAAACATCATCAAGATTCTTTGTAATTTTTGAAATTTCTTCAATAGGGTGCTCTACCCCGGTAGAAGTCTCACTTGCCTGAATAAGAATTGCTTTAATTTCTTTATTATCTTCTAGTGTCTTTTTAATTTCTTTTGCTTCAACAGCTTTTCCCCATTCAACTTTTAATTCTATAACATTCACTCCATAAGCATTACAAATTTTCCCCCATCTTTCTCCAAATTTGCCACCATTTACAACTAAAGCGCTATCACCTTTACTTAGAGTATTTGAAACTGCTGCATCCATTGCCCCAGTGCCAGATGAAGCTAAAATCAAGACCTCTTCATTTGTCATGAAAACCTTCTTTAAACCTAAAGTTGCTTTATAGAAAATTTCTTCAAATTCTGATGTCCTGTGATGTATTATTGGTTTTGCCATTTCAAGCATGACAAATTCTGGCACAGGTACTGGTCCAGGCGTTAAAACATAATTTTTCAAAAAATTCCCCCATTTAAATATTGATGTTAATATTAAATATAACAGAAATAACAAATTTTTTTTGAAAGAAAATGATAGAATTAAAGCAAATATTAAAAAATAATCAATTAAAGCTACAAAAGATTAGAGAATATCTTTGACCCGGAAAAATTAGAGATTGAAATTACAAGTCTTGAGGAATTATCAAAAAAAGATAATTTTTGGGATAATCAAAATTCAGCTCAATCAGTATTGAAAAGATTATCTATATTGAAAAAGAAGGTATGCCATTTAGCTGACCTTGAAAAAGATAATACAGATAATATAGAACTTGTAGAGTTATATGATGAAGGTGAAAATAACAAAGAAGCAATTTCTGAACTTGAAAAAAATATTTTAGAACTTGCGGAAATGATCAGAAAGTTCGACATTCAAACTGTTCTTTCAAGTAGTGAAGATTCAAACAATGCAATTTTATCAATTAATTCGGGAGCGGGTGGGACCGAAGCCCAAGACTGGGCAGAAATGATTTGTAGAATGTATCTGAGATATTCTGAACTAAATAATTTTAAAGCAGAATTTTTAGATAAACTTGATGGTGATGAGGCTGGTATAAAAAACTGCACAATATTTATCAAAGGAGAGTATGCATATGGCATGTTGAGAAATGAATCCGGAGTTCACAGGTTGGTTAGAATATCTCCATTTGATTCCAACAAAAGAAGGCATACTTCTTTTGCCTCAGTATCTGTTACACCTGAATTTACTCAAGAAATTGATATTTCAATTAATGAAAAGGATCTAAAAATTGACACTTTTAGAGCAGGTGGAGCTGGCGGTCAACATTTGAATAAAACCGATTCTGCAGTAAGAATCACACATATACCATCAGGGCTGGTAGTGTCTTGTCAAAATCAGAGATCACAACATCAAAATAAGTCATTTGCAATGAAAATTTTAAGTTCCAAACTATATGATTTGGAATTAGATAAATTAAAATCTAAAGAAGATGAAATTAATATAAATAAGAAAGAAATTGCATGGGGGAATCAAATTAGATCATACATACTGCATCCTTATCGAATGATCAAAGATCATAGAACAAATGATGAAATTGGTAATGTTGATGCATTCCTGGATGGGGATATTGGCCATTTGATAGAAAATTTATTATCGAAAATAAAATAAATAAAATTAATATATAATATACTAATGAACATAGGGGTTGTATGTAAGCCAAATCTACCAAATATTGATGAAATAGACGAAGTATTATTGGAATATTTCAAAAATAAAGATTGTAAGATCTTCTATGATAAAAATTATCACATAAAGCCTGAAGATACATTAGTTGAATTAAAAGAGTTGGCTTCAAAATCAGACCTCATACTTGCTTTTGGCGGTGATGGGACTCTTTTGCACATAGCCGAAGAAGCTGCTTTGCAAAAAAAACCTGTTATTGGGTTTAATTTAGGAAATTTAGGCTTTTTGACTGAGGCACCACTTTCAAATTTTCAAACTATTTTGGATAATTATTTCAAAAATAATTTGAGATCTGATTTAAGAAATCTAATAAATGCACACTTAATTAAAGAAAATAAAAATGAGGTTAAACAGAATTTTCTTAATGATATTGTTATAAGCAAAGGTGCATTATCAAAAATTATTGATTTAAATGTTTTTATAGACGATAAATTAGTTTCTCAAGTTAGAGCTGATGGAATAATTATTTCTTCTCCTACGGGTTCAACAGCATATTCATTGTCAGCAGGTGGACCGATTGTCGCGCCCAATCTTCCACTTATTATAGTAACTCCAATTTGCCCTCACACATTAACAAACCGACCCTTAGTTATTTCCGATAAAAGTAAGGTTTCGGTTTCTGTTGATTCTTCAAATCCAATATATGTTTCATTTGATGGATCGAATAGTGAAGAACTTAAAGGAAAATTTATAATAAATATTGAAAAATCAAATTTAAACTTCAATCTTTTGAGAATGAAAAAAAATGAATATTTTTCAGTTTTAAAAAATAAATTAATGTGGAGTAATTCTTATGAGCCCTAATAGAGAGAATTTCCTTCATGATTGGATAATTGAGGAAATTGAAAAAAAATTTTCAAAAGAATATAATGAAATTAAAGTTAATAAAATAAATGAAAAAAATTATGAATTTAGAGGTTTTTATCCCGATATAATTTTTGGAAATTATGGACAAATTATTATGATTGGCGAAGTTGAGACAGAATCTAATATAAATGAAAATATAATTGAAAAATGGCAAAACCTAAAATCTTTAGATGTAGGCTGTGTTATATTTGTACCAAAGAATAAGTTAAAAGATGCAAGAGAGCTCTGTTGGAATAATCAAATAGTAGAAAGACTTAAGATTTCAACATATTCGGTTGAAATACCAATTAACTGAATTTGTATTCGCCAATTTTTATTCCATTAAGAAAATTGATGCCACTCATTACTTTTCTCCCACTTTTTTGAATTTTTAAAATTTCTATACTTCCTTTACCACAACAAACATACATTTTATTATCCTCTTTTTTAATTTCACCTGGTTCTCCAAAAATTTTATTATTTGAATTAGCCTCCAAGATATTAATTAATTGATCATTTGAATCTACGCAGTTCGCACCAGGCCACGGATAAGATCCTCGAATTAGATTATTAATAATATTTGAGTCTTTTTCCCAATTAATTTTCGAAATATCTTTACTCATTTTTGGAGCAGTAGAGCTTTCGGCATCATTTTGAGCAAATGATTCAAATTCATTACCTTTATTTTTAAAATTATTTATAAATATTTCTATTAAATTTGATCCAACAATAGCAAGTTTTTCGGTTAATGTTTCTACATTATCAAACTCACTTATATCCAATTCCTCTGACAAAATTATATCGCCAGTATCCATTCCCTCATCCATCTTCATTATAGTTACACCAGTCGTTTTATCACCGTTAATAATTGACCAGTTTATTGGTGCAGCACCTCTATATTTTGGAAGTAAAGAAGAGTGAACATTAATAGATCCAAATTTCGGTAAATCGAGAACATCTTTATTTAAAATTTTCCCATATGCTGCCACGAAAATAAAATCAGGTTTAATATTTTTGATTTCCTCGATAATACTAGCATTACCTTTTATTTTATCTGGCTGAAGAATTCTTAAATTATTTTCGATGGAATATTTCTTTACTTCACTAATTTCTATCTTTTTATTTCTTCCTGAGGGTTTATCTGGCTGACATAAAACTAATTTGATATTTACAATTTTAGAGAGTTTTTCTAAAATATATTTACCAAACAATGGAGTTCCCATAAATATACAATTCATGTATATATTCTATCATCCAGAATTTCAAACTGGATAAGATAATTTTTTAATTTATATTATTGTAGTGATGAAATCTCTTATTTCTAAATTTATTATATTTAATCTTTTTATAATTAATATAGGATATGCATTTACTCTTGACACATTACCCGATCTTGTAGATGAAATTAATCCATCGGTGGTAAGAATTGAAATATCTAGTAACCAGCAAGTTGACTATGGGATTACAGGCGACCCTTTTTTTGATGAATTTTTTAAGAGACAGTTCGGTGACAATTTTAAGCCACAACCAAGAAAAGGACTGGGTTCAGGTTTTATCTATAAAAATAATGGATTGATAGTAACTAATTTCCATGTAATTGAAAACGCTGATGAAATTGAAATCGTTTTACACAATGAAAAAAAATATAAAGCAAATATAGTTGGAACTGATAAAAGAACAGATGTAGCCTTATTGAAAATTGATTCTAAGGAAAATTTAAAATCATTAAATATTGGTAAATCTAAAAACTTAAAAATAGGTCAGTGGGTTGTGGCTATTGGAAATCCACTTGGGTTAGGCACAACCGTTACTACTGGAATAATTAGTGCCAAGGGTAGATATGTAGATGGATTAGGAACATATGTTGATTTCATACAAACTGACGCTGCATTAAACAAGGGAAATAGTGGAGGCCCATTATTTGACCTAAATGGAAACGTTATAGGAGTTAATACTGCAATTGCAGCTAGGGGTCAAGGTATAGGCTTTGCAATCCCAATTGATACAGTGGTTGATATTGTTGAACAACTCAGGATAAATGGAAAAGTTGAAAGAGGGTGGCTTGGAGTCGTTATACAATCTATTTCACCTGAGATAGCTGAGTCTCTCAAGCTAAAGAATACTAATGGTGCGCTTGTGTCCGAAATTCTCGTGGATAGCCCCGCATCAAATTCAGGTTTACAAAGAGGAGATATAATTACCTCAGTTGATGGAAAAAAAATAAATAAAATGGAAGAGCTTCCCAGAATCATTGGATCATTAAAACCAAAAACGAAAGTTATTCTATCAGTTTTAAGGGATGGAAAAAAATTTAAAATTAATATATCTCTTGGAAGTATTCCTACTGAAAATATTATTAAGTCGCAGGTTCAAGATGATAAAATTAAAGATTCTGTTAGCAAATTCGGTTTTGAAGTAGTTAATAAAAACTTCAATAATGATGAGTCAATTTTATCTAACTTAGTAGTTTCTAAAATTTACCCGGATAGTCCAGCAGCATCTAAACTTCTAGTGGGTGATATAATTGTTGAGATGAATAAAAAAAGAACTCCGAATTTAATGGAGTTTAACAAAATATTATCTAAAATTAAAAAAAATCAGCCAATCCTCTTTTTAATTCAAAGACCTTCAGGAGGAAAATATTCAACAATATATAGGTCTATAAAATCTAATTAATTTATTTTCTAAAAGGAATACCTTTTGAAGAAGTTGATGCAATAGGTTTTTTTGAGACAGAAATTGGTCCCGCTTTAATTGATTCGATCGTTGAATTTACTCCATTATATATTGACTCAGCAAATTTAGGAGGGTTTTTTGATAGAGCAACAGCTGAGTTAAGAAGTATTCCATCATATCCTAATTCAATAACCTGACATGCATGTGATACCCTACCTATTCCAGCATCTATTATAAGAGTTGTATCCGGCAAAGATTTTCTAATAAGTTTTAATTTATTAATATTAACAAGACCTTGACCGGTTCCGATAGGGGAGCCCCATGGCATTACAACTTTGCAACCAACTTCCACAAGCCTCCTAGCAAACTTAATGTCGTCTGTTGCATAAGGTAAAACTTTGAAGCCCAATTTTAATAATGTTTCAGACGCCTTTATTGTTCCTCTAACAGAGGGGGCTAGGTTCTTTTCATTTTCAATAACTTCAAGTTTTATAAAATCAGTTTCAAAAATATCTCGACACATAAGAGCTGTGTTTACGGCTTCTTTAACATTAAAACATCCCGCAGTATTTGGCAAAATTTTACAATTAGTTTTAGCTAAAGTTTTATAAAATTTTTCTGGCTTATCTCCTATTTTCCTGAGAGCTACTGTGATCATTTCGGTTTTTATATTTCTAACACATTTCAAAAATATATTTGGAGATGGATATTTTGATGATCCTAAAATGATATTATTTTTTAACTTTATATTATAAATTTGCATTTATCCTCCAGGATGAGGCGAAACTACCTCAACCACATCACCATCGTGTAAAAAAATTTTAGTGTAATTTCTTTTTGAAATAAACTCTCCATTAATTGCCACAGCTATAAATTTACTATCTATTTTTAATAATCCAATTAAATCAATAACATTCTGATCAGAATTTAGTTTCTTGCTTTTACCATTGAGGATGATTTTCACAATTTTTATTATAAATGAAAGGAAAAAAAATTACATTAATTATGATATGATTGAATGAATGTATTCGTTTATATCCAAACTTATTATATTTATTTTAACTGCAGGACTGATAATAAGTCTAGGTGCAGGGACAGAGTTTATCTCCTTTGGAATGGGGAAAGATGTTGTAGCAAAAGTCGACAATATGAAAATTTCCAAACAGGAGTTTGATTTTTTTAAGAATAAAAAAATATCAGAATTATCACTTTCTGCTAACTATAAATCTGAAAAAGCCTTTAGAGATATACTTGATCTTCAAATAGTTCAAATGATAGCTTCTAGAAAAATATTAGCTGACTATGCAGATGAAATTGGTTTATATGTATCAGATAAAGAGATAAGAGATAAAATATTAGCTGATAATTTTCTTGGTGGTATTAAAGAAATAGAGGACCCTGAAATATATAAGAAAGTTATTAAAAAAAACTTTAACTTAGATTGGAACATATTTGAGGAAATTATAAAAGAAGAGGCCCTAAATGATAAGTTGTCATTATTCTTTAAAGAAACAATTTTAATAACTAATGATGAGGCATATGAGGAATTTTTGAGCCTTGAAACTAAATTTAACTATATAAAAATATCATTGAATGAAGATCTTGAAATTAATGATAATTTTACAGAAAAAGAGATTAAAGCTTACTTAAAAGAAAACAAAGAAAGTTTTGAAAGGAAATTGGAATATTTAGATTTTATAATAATATCAGGTGAGGATTTAATAAAAAATATCACTATAAGCCTTAATGATGTTAGATCTTATCATGAGAACTATCTTTCTAATCAACCATTTGATGAAATAAGTATAAGAAAAATAATCAAAGATGAGATAGCGAAGAAAAGTATATTAAGTGAACTCGATATAATAAATGAATTAATAATAGACAGCTCATTTGAACAAATTTCAAAAAAGTATGGTGCTAAAGTTTTAACCATATCTAAAGACTCATATAAATTACCAGATTCTATAAAAGCAAAAGCGATAAGCTTAAATGATATTCAGTTTACATATTATAATGATAAGATATGGATTTTTAGGAATTCTAAAGACCTGATCTCACAAAGAGAGCTAATAATTTCAATGATGAAAAAAGATCGGCAAAATGTTGCTAAAAACAATTTTTTCACAAAATTGATAGGTCTTTATAATGCTAATCCTTCAAAATTTAATTCGGTAATAAAATCCGATAGTAATTTAGATTTGCAATTCTATTATGATGAAAGCAAAAAGTATAATCCTAATATTAATAGTTTTGTGGAATCTGTAGATTTAGAAAATTATGGAAGTTTTCTCATTGATAAAGTTTTCATAGATTCAAATTATTATCTTATTTTTATTGAAAAAATTAGATTACCTAATGATGATTTATTTATTTTAGAGAAGGAAAGAATTACTAGGAGTTTATATATTGAAAAATCAGAAAATTTTATAAATTCTATAAAAAAAGAATTAGTTTCTAATGCAGAAGTAAAATTAAATAATAAATACTTTAGTGATAAATAAGAAACATATTTTCTTTACTAAGCTAATATATTGTTTTATTATTGCCTAAAATGAGAATAAAGTCCTTATCATTAAAAGGTTTTAAAACATTTTATGAGAAATCTGTAGTTAATTTCAATAATAAAATTTCGGCAATTGTTGGCCCAAATGGATGTGGAAAAACTAATTTGCTAGATGCATTACGATGGGTTCTTGGTGAGCAGAATCCTAGACTATTGAGGACTGACTCAATGATGCAGCTTATTTCTGATGGGAATGATAAGCTTCCTAAGCAAGGTTTCGCTGAAATCTCATTAATTATAGATACCCATGACAATAAAGACCTACCAGAAGAAATTGAAATAAAAAGAAAGCTAACAAGAAGTGGTGAAAGTCTATATTTCTTAAATGGTGAAAACTGTAAGCTCAAGGATATCACTGACTTAGTTATTACAATTGGTGCTGGTTCACGCACGTTTACAGTAATACCTCAAGGTCAAATTGAAAGTTATATCACTGCAAAAGCTGAAGATAAAAGACAATTGATTGATGAAGCAGCAGGATTGGGAAAATATAAAATTAGAAGACACGAAACTGAAAGAAAAATAATTTTAACTAAAGATAATTTGGATCGAATTAATGATATTAAAGAAGAAGTAGGATCACAAAGAGAATCTTTAAGACAGCAGGCTGAAAAATCTAATGAATATAATATGCTTATTGATAAATACAAGAAAATTGAAAAACTCTTTTATAAAAAAAGATTTAAAGATTTAAACCAAAAACTTGAGACTGCAGTAAAAGATAAAGAGGATTTTCAGCAAACTATTGTAGCTATCGAAGAGTCCAAATTTTTGAAAAATATGGAGCTTGAAGATTTAGAAGAAAATATCAAATCCAATAAACTAGAGTACGATTCTCTAAATTCAAAAATTCTATCCGAGAAAGAAAAACTTTTTAAAGTTGACTCTGAAATTAAAACAATTGCCTCTGAGAACGATCTTATCAAGCAAGGCTTAGAAAGCTCAAAAATTTTTAAGACAGAGACAGTTCAAGAGCTCGAGGATATTTTAATTGAGAAAGAAAAAAAACAGAAACTTCTCAATTCAACTACTTTAAACTACAATAAGATTACCTCTGATATAAATAATAAAGATTCTGAACCAGAAGATGAATTAAGTATTAAAAAGAGATTATTTGATGCAGTTGAGAGGCTTTCATCTCAGAAAACAAGTGCTAACCTCTTGGATAATGAGTTAGAACAATTGAAAATAAAGAAATTAGATTATGGTGAGCTATCTTCTAAATCAGAGTTACAAATTTCTGATTTAATGACTGGCATGAAAAAAATAGAAGATGATATTTATAATCTTGAAGCAATAAGAGATAAGTGCGAAATTAATAAGAAAGAAGAAATTGAAAATTTAAAAAATGTTCAAAAAAATCTTGAGCAAATTAATACTAAACATATTGAAATAAATTCGGAAATTGAAGCAACCAAATCAAAAGTTAAAGTTCTTGAAAATATAGAGCTTAACTATGAATGGCTTCCAGAAGGAATCAGGGAGTTTGTCAATAAACTTAAAGGTAAAAATATTGAAGGTATACTTTCAGACTTTATAAAACCGATGCCAGGCTTTGAGAAAGCCGTCGAATCTTTTCTGGGAGAAAAACTAAAGTGGATACTGATTAAAAATAGTGATAATACAATCGGTGCGATTGAAGAATTCAAACAAAGTTCAAGCGGCCGTGGAACTTTTGTCCCTTTAGACTATAGAACACATAGTGGCGCAAGTTCAGCACTCGGGTTTAAAAATATAATTGATTGTATTGAATGTAGTACGGAAAATAGACCTTTTCTTGCAAGTATTTTTGGCGAGACATATGTTGTGGATACAATAAAAGATGCCATAAGTTCAAAAAAAGATTATCCCAGTTTAAATTTTGTCACCAAAGATGGTGAGTATTTTGATTCAAATGGCTCAATAACAGTTGGATCAGCACCAGACAATATCATACAAATTAAAGAAGAGATTAAAAAATTAAACGTTTCGAGAGGTAAATACGATACTGAAATTGATCAATTGGTAATGGATAGAAAAAAAATTGAAGATGAGATATTTGATATTAATAGTAGAATAAAACTTTTTGATTCAGAAATTGAGTCACAGAATATTAATTATTTAAAATTATCAAATTCCATAAACGAAATAAAAACAAATCTTGCCTCAGAAATGTCTTCAAAATCCAACACAGAGAATCAAATTTTGGACTTAGAATCTGAAATCAGTGATAAAGTTTTAAGAATTGAAAAAATTAAAAATGAAATCAGCGACATTGTTTTACAAAAAAAATCCTATGAAGATAAGTTTAATCAAATAACAGTTAGCGATAATGAGAATATTAAAAATATCATCAATGAAAAGAATAATGAAGAAAGAGAAAGGCTAGATTCTCAAAGAAATTCTATATTGCTTGAGATACAAAGTATTACATCTAAGATTAACAAATTTAAAAGTAAGATCGATGAAATTTCAAATAAAATAATTTTTGATGAAGAAAAGTTTGAAAAAAATTTAAATCTAACAGGTTCGACAAATAATAAAAAATCAGAAATTGAGCAAAATATAAATGTTTTGAATACAGAGGTTAATGATATTAAATCATCAATAATTGCAAATGAGTCAAAATCCAATAAAGTCAAAGAGCAAATCAAAGATTTTATTAAAAAAATTGATTTAAAAAGATCTGAGTTAGAAGAATATGATTCCAAATTACATAAAGCAAAAATTGAAATTGATCAATTATTGGAGCAGCTTTCAGATATGGAATATAATGAGGATATTAAGAATATTTCAGATTCAGAAAATGATGAGATAAGTGCAATAGGTGAAAACGAACTAGCTAAATCTAGGTTTTATAAATTACAAAGAACAATTGATAATTTTGGACCTGTAAATTTGCTAGCTCCAGAGGAATTTAAAAAATTGGATGAAAGATTTGAGTTCTTGGATTCTCAAATTATTGATCTTCAGAATTCTTTAAATAATTTGAGTAAAACAATAAGTAAGATTGATCAGGAGTCAGAATCTGTTTTTCTTGATACATTTAATCGTATAAGTTCCAAATATGATGAATATGTTAAAAGGCTATTTGGAGGTGGTGAAGGGAAGCTTATTTTAACAAATCCTGATTCACCAAAAGACTCCGGAATTGAGGTTATGTTAAAAATAGGTCTAAAAAAATATAGAAATTTGAAATCATATTCAGGTGGAGAGAGAGCTTTAGCCGGAATATCACTTTTACTATCAGCTTATTTCGTAAGGCCAGCTCCTTTCTTACTCTTAGATGAAGTGGACGCTCCGTTAGATGATAAGAATATTTTAAAGTTCGGAGAAATGTTGGATGAAATTTCTAATCTATCTCAAGTTGCTATTATTACTCATAATAAAACCACAATGAAGTTTGCAAAGCAATTAATAGGAGTGACATCTAGATTGGAAGGTATAAGTGAGGTTGTTCCAATTGATCTATCAAATTAAATCTTTTAACGACATAAATATTTAAATGTTAAATGTTATAAAAAAAATTTTTGGTTCGGGAAACGAAAGAGAAATCTCAAGAATTTTAAAAATTGTAGAAAAAATAAATTCTCTAGAAAAAAATTTTACAAATCTCTCTTTAGAACATTTAAAAAATCAATATTTGCAAATAAAGACTAGATATGAGCAAATTGGGCAACTCGACAATTTTATAATTGATGTTTTTGCGTTAACAAGAGAAGTTTCTAAAAAAACTTTAAAGCTCAGACCTTTTGATGTTCAGCTTATAGGTGGAATAGTTCTTCATGAGGGAAAGATAGCAGAAATGAAAACTGGTGAAGGTAAGACTTTGGTCGCCACATTACCAGTAATCTTAAATTCATTAGATCCATATCCTGTCCATGTAATAACTGTTAATGATTACTTAGCAAGAAGAGATGCGCTATGGATGGCACCTATATATTTATCTCTAGATCTAAAAGTAGGTGTATTGAATAATGGAATATCCTACACTGTGAAAATTAACTCTACTAAGTATGAATTGGTTGAAGCTGAAAGATCAACCGTTTATGAATGTGATGTTATTTATGGAACAAATAGTGAATTCGGTTTTGATTATTTGAGAGATAACATGAAATATTCAAATGATGAGATTTGCCAATCAAGCCATTCCTTTGCGATAGTTGATGAAGTTGATAGTATCCTTATAGACGAGGCAAGGACTCCATTAATAATATCAGGTCCTACTGATAGTTCACTTATTGACTATAAAAATATATATAGTTTATGTAAAAAGATTAATAAAGAGGATATTGCAATTGATGAAAAAACTAGACAAGTATTTATCAATGATTCAGGCTCAGAAAAATTACAAAAATTATTTAATATAGACAATCTATATGATCCTAAAAATTTGTCTTTACTTCATTCAATAAATCAGTCATTAAGAGCAATTAATATTTATACTAGAGATAAAGATTATGTAGTACAAGACAACAAAGTGATAATTGTAGATGAGTTCACAGGAAGACTTATGCCGTCAAGAAGGTGGAGTGAGGGATTACATCAGGCTGTTGAAGCCAAAGAAAACGTAAAAATCGAGGAAGAAAATCAAACTTTTGCATCTATCACTATCCAAAATTATTTTAGAATGTATGAGAAACTATCTGGAATGACAGGAACTGCTGATACCGAAGCACTTGAATTCCAGAATATATATAAATTAAGAGTTGTAGTAATACCGACCAATTTACCAATGATGAGAAAAGATTTAAATGATTTAATTTATAGAACTGAAAAAGAAAAAATAGATGCAATTGTTTCATATATAAAAAAATATAATAGAATTGGAAATCCTGTACTGATTGGAACTGTCTCAGTCGAAAAATCCGAACAGCTCAGTAGATATTTATCAACTTTGGGGATTAAGCATAATGTATTAAATGCCAAAAATCATGAAAGTGAAGCTGAAGTAATTTCAAAAGCGGGAGAAATAGGTGCAGTTACAATTGCTACTAACATGGCTGGAAGAGGCACCGATATCAAGCTTGGTGGCGCAATAAATGATGATATAAAGCAAAGAGAGGAAATATTAAAGATCGAGGGATTAGTAGTTCTGGGTAGTGAGAGACACGAGTCACGAAGAATTGATAATCAATTAAGAGGTAGATCAGGTAGACAAGGAGATCCAGGGTTAACACAATTCTTTGTTTCTATGGAAGACGAATTAATGAGACTTTTTGGATCTGAAAGAATCTCTAACATGATGGCAAAGCTTGGCTGGAAAGAAGGTGAGCCTATAGAGCACAAAATGATAACCAATTCACTTGAAAATGCTCAGAAAAAAGTTGAATCTCGAAATTTTGAGATTAGAAAACATCTATTGGAGTATGATGATGTTCAAAATAAACAAAGAGAAATAATTTATAAATTAAGAAACAGATTATTAAGAAATAGTGAGATTGATGAAGTTTTAAAAGAAATAAAAGATGATGCAATTTATTCATTTCAGCCTTTATGGGATGATGAAGTTTCATTTGATGAGAAGAAGAGTATGTTTAATTTTTTAACAGAAGATGAGGTTCTAAAGCTTAAAGACAATAGTCAGCTTGAATTAATTATTGATAAAAAAATTGAAAACAAAAAAACACTTTTAGGCGATATGTTTCAGCCTATTGGTAAGTTTGTCCTTCTTTCGACAATAGATATGAAATGGAAAGATCATTTATTATCAATGGATTATCTGAGAGAAAGTGTTAGCTTAAGGGGCTATGGTCAGCAAAACCCCTTAAGAGAATATAAGAAGGAAGGCTTTGATATGTTTGATGAAATGATTGATAATTTTAATATAGATGCTCTTGTAAATTTTTTAGAAGTTGTACCAATAAAAGATGAAGATCTTAAAGAAATAGAGAAATCCAAAGGTGTCGATGAAAATTTTTCATACAATGACAATGACAATGATAATGATAAAGTAGGTAAAAACAATTCTGATGAAATAAAGAAGCAAAATAATTTTAAAATTTCGGAAATTAAAGCAAAAGAGAAGCGTCGTCAAATAGAAAAAAAGAAAAGGAAGCAAAGAAAGAAACAAAGAAAATGATAAAAAAAATTAAATTTACATTGACTTCAATAATTAGTATCATCATTTTAATTGCTCTCGCATTCATTTTTACGGCAGGGTTTTTAGCAATATTAGGAATTTTCTTTCTTACTAGAGTTTATAAAAAAGTCACAAGTAACAAAAAAAATAAAAATAGTAATATTCCAGCAAGTAAAGACAGAAGTGATAAAGTTGTAGATGTTGATAAAGATAAATATAAGATTGATTAAATATTATCTATTTCATTAGAGAGCTTAATATCTAAATTAGTTAACCCATTTACAGAATGTGTATCGAGCCATATTTCTACCTTATTATATGTATTAGAAATAGTTGGATGATGGTTAATTTTCTCTGATTCGATGCCAACCTGTACAATAAAAGATAATGCGTCTGAAAAATTTATAAAAATAAACTTTTTATATAATTTATTTTTTTTAATCGACCATGTAGGTGCTAATTTTTTGGCTTGTTTAACTGTAATTTTTTTTAACTTTGATGGCATATAAAGAAAATAATCAAATTTGTAATATAAGTCAAAAATAATCTAATATATTTAATGGCCGAAATTTATTTATCCCTAGGAAGTAACATAGAACCCAAAGAATTATATTTAAATAAAGCTATTATAGAACTTAAAAATAAAATAAATATAAAGAAAGTCTCATCCTTGTATAGTTCAGAATCTATAGGATATAAATCAAAAAATAATTTTTTAAATTTAGCCCTTAAAGCTGAAACCAGTATTAAACCAAAACTCTTACTAAAATTTATAAAAAGCATTGAATCTCAACTTGGAAGAACTGCCTCAAAAGTTTATATGGATAGAACTATTGATATTGATATCATTTTCTACGGATTAGAGATCATAAATTCAAAAGATTTAATAATACCCCATCCAAGTGCACACCAAAGAAGGTTTGTGCTAGAGCCTGTAATGGAAATCGATAACGACCTTATTTTTCCAAGCTCTAATAGTAAAATTGCTGATCTCTTGGATGAAGTTAAAATTCAAAAAATTAAAAAAATTAAAAACTTTAACATTGAAAATATTTAATCAATGTTTATATTAAAAATATGAGTCATGAAGCAAAGTTTAAGTTAGGTCAAATTGTCAAACATAGGCTTTTTGACTTTAGAGGAATAATTTTTGATGTTGATCCAGAATTTAATAATACGGATGAATGGTATGAAAGAATTCCAGAAGATAGAAGACCCAGAAAGGATCAGCCATTTTATCATTTATTGGCTGAAAATGATGACAAAACGACCTATATTGCTTATGTGTCTCAACAAAATCTTGAAAAAGATGAATCAAAATTACCTTTTGAGCATCCTTCAGTAAAGCTATTATTTGATGGTAACGATAGTGAAGGGAATTACATAGTTAAACAATCAACTAATTGATTTTTTAAATGACTCTAAAGTATTCCATAACAACATAGTTATTGTCATAGGGCCTACACCGCCAGGCACAGGCGTTATCATTGAACATTTAGAAATAACATTTTCAAAGTCAACATCACCGACAAGTTTTCCAGAATCAAGTCTATTGATACCAACATCTATTATTACCGCACCTTCTTTGACCATAGATTCTTTTACAAAATTTGCCCTTCCAATTGCTGCAACAATTATATCGGCCTCTTTTAATAGCCCATCTAGATTTTGGGTTCTTGAATGACAAATAGTTACAGTAGCATTCTTTTGAAGTAAAAGTATTGATGCTGGTTTTCCAACTATGTTACTCCTACCCAAAACTACAGCATTTTTTCCTTCTATCTCTAAATTGTAGTGTTCTAGCATTTTAATAATCCCATGAGGAGTACATGCAATGAAAGAAGGTTTCCCTTCAAAAAGATTTCCTGCGTTAACGGGATGGAATCCATCTACATCCTTATCTGGATTAACTGAATTTAAAATTTTTGTTTCATCTATATGATTAGGCAAAGGTAATTGAATTAAAATTCCATTAATATTTTCTTGATTATTAAGTTTGTCAATTAAGTTTAAAAGATCACTCTCAGTAGTATTCTCAGGTAATTTATGCTCTTCTGAATATATTCCAACATTCTCACAAGCTTTTCTTTTGTTTCTAACATAAATCTGTGAAGGACCGTCTTCCCCTACTAAAACTGCTGCTAAGCCAGGCATAGCTGAAGATTGTTTTTTAAGATCATCAACTTGATTTTTTATCTGACCCCTTATTTTTTCTGAAACAATTTTTCCATCTATAATTTTTTTATCCATGATTAGCTCCTTGGAAAATGATTTAGAGGCCCACATCCGCTACCAATATCTAATGACTTTTTTATACTAAATGAAACAAACTCCTTAGCTTTCTTTACAGCATTTGGCAAAGAATAATTTTTAGCAAGGTAACCCGATATGGCTGCTGAAAGCGTACATCCTGTTCCATGAGTATTTATTGTATTATACCTTTTTGATTCATACTTATAAATTTTGTTATTAAATATAAGATAGTCATTTGAATATTTATTATTTGATAGGTGGCCGCCTTTTATTAAAATATTAATTGAGAATTGCTCATTAATTTTCTTAATATATTTTAGTAAATTTTCTTCATTAGTTATCTTGCAATTAAATAATTTATTTGCCTCATGAATGTTTGGTGTAATTAAATAACAATATGGAAGGATATTCTTTTTATAAAAATTAATTGCATTTTCTTTTAATAAATAATCACCAGATTTAGATATCATTACAGGGTCGGAAATAATTTGTAAATTTTTATATTTTTTTAAAGTATTGATAACTACTTTCATTATTTTTGAATCATATAACATTCCTAGTTTTATATTTTTAATTTTAAAATCAGACATTACTGTATTTATTTGATTTTCAATAGTTTTATCAGGAATCCTGAGTATTTCATTAACAAATTTACTATTTTGTGCGGTAACACATGTTATTACAGAGGAACCATAAACTGATATCGAATTTAATGTTTTTATATCAGCTTGAATTCCTGCACCACCACATGAGTCTGATCCGGCAATTGTCATAACCTGAGGAACTGTTTTTTTCATAATAATAATAATATAATAATTTATTAATATGAAAAATTTTGAGATTTATATCGAAGATAGATTTGAGGATAGATCTTTGGAATTTTTTATTGATTCCAAACAACTTAAAATATTTTTAAATCAAGGAACATCTTTTGGATCAAGTCATGATACAACTACACTTACAATCGAAGCCATAAAATACGTTTATGAAAAAATAGGCCCAGTCGCTGATTGTCTAGACTTAGGCTCAGGATCAGGCATTTTATCTATTTTTCTTTCTAAACTTAATTATTTAAATATTTATGTATGTGAGAACGATCACCATGCTATCGAAGAATCGCTTTTAAATTTTAGATCTAATTTAAATAATTATTTTCCAAAATTCATAAAAAAACCTTTTCATAAGAATGATTTTTATAATCTAATTGTTTGTAATATATCTGGAGGTTTCATACCAAATAATATTAATAATTTCTCACTTTCATTGAAAAAGGACGGTTTGTTGATAGTCTCTGGCTTCAACTCAGAAAAAAAACTTCAGATAATTGATATTTGCATGAAAAATAATCTAAAATTTGTTAAATCTTTTGAGAATCAGCCATGGATATCAATAATTTTTCAAAAATCTTAGAATCTTGCGGGAATTTAGTTAAAATATATACTTATATATACCATAGAGCATGGTTAAAAAGCTTCTCATAGCTCATGAGTTAAAAGAGCAAGTGAGGTGTTTTAAACTTATCAAGAACTCCCTAGACCAAGAGTGTAATTATGATTAAGAAAACTTTGTATGAAAAGAGTTATGAACATGATGCTTGTGGCGTAGGATTCGTAGCTAATATAGATGGAATTAGATCCAATAAAGTTCTGAAAAAAGGACTCGAAGCTGTTATTAATCTCACACATCGTGGCGCAGTTGGTGGAGATAAAAAAACCGGGGATGGCGCGGGTGTTCTGACCCAACTACCTTTTGAATTATTTGATGAATTTCTATCAAAAGAAGATATAGGTCAAATTACCATTGGAAATTTTGCTGTTGGTATGTATTTCTTACCAAAAAAAGAGAATTTAGCTCACAAGTCAAGTCTGAATTTGATTAGTGAAGCTTTAAAGGATCATGATTTAAAATTAATATCATCAAGAGAAGTTCCAACCAATGATTCAGCATTAGGTGAAAGAGCTTTAGATGCTAAGCCAGGAATTTTCCAATTTTTTGTTAAAGATAATAATTTCACCGATCAAACTGATTTCGAAAGAAAGCTATATATATTAAGAAAAACAATAGCAAAAGCTGCAGACAAAAATAAAATTAACGATCTTTATTGTTGTTCCTTTTCAAGTAAATCCATTGTATACAAAGGCATGTTGCAAGCTCATCAACTTGATCAATTTTATCTTGATCTCAGAAATCCAAATTATAAAACCAATAAGGTTATTTTCCATCAAAGATATAGCACAAATACTTTCCCCGAGTGGAAATTAGCTCAACCATTTAGATTTTTGGCTCACAATGGGGAAATTAACACTATTAAAGGTAATACAAACTGGATGAAAGCTAGAGAGATGGAATGTAGTTCAAAAGTATGGAAATCAGATATAGATAAAATCAAACCTTTTATTATGCCTGGCGGGAGCGATTCGGCAGAGCTTGATAATGCATTGGAACTTATGGGATTAAGTAGTGATGCTGTATTAAGATCAATTTCAAGATTAATACCTGAAGCTTATGAAAAAGATTCTAGTTTTAATTCAGATCTGAAAAGTTTTTATGAGAATTCCTCATGTTTTTTAGAACCCTGGGATGGACCCGCGGCACTAGTCTTTACTAATGGGAATATTATTGGAGCCGCTTTGGATAGGAATGGTTTGAGACCCTTGAGATATCATATAACAAAAGACAATATGATTATACTTGGTTCTGAAGCTGGGATGGTCAGCATAGATCCCTCCGATATTATCCGATCTGGAAGGATTGCACCAGGCAAAATGATCGCCGTAGATTCTGAAAGAAAAATATTATTAAGTGATACTGAGATCAAATCCGAAATATGTAGTACTCATGATTATAATAAATGGTGTGAAAATAACATTCACTCAATAAGTGAGATAATTAAAAGTGAAAATATTGAAAATGAAGGCTCACAAATTAAATCTGAGGATTTATTAACTCTTCAAAAAGCATTTGGATATTCTCTTGAAGATCTAGAAAGACTTTTTGAACCAATGAGTTTGACCGGCAAGGAGCCCATTGGCTCAATGGGAGATGATACTCCGATTGCAGCACTTTCATCTAAACCTCAATCTGTTTTTAATTACTTCAAACAAAGTTTTGCTCAAGTTACTAATCCACCAATTGATCCTTACAGAGAAGATAGCGTAATGTCTTTGAGAGTAATTTTAGGAGACAAGTCTTCTTTTTTTGATTTTGAAGATAATAAAAATAAATTTTTCTATCTAGATTCACCTGTTTTGACAAACAATGAAATAAATTTCTTATGTAGTTTTAAAGAAACGGAATTTAAAGTATCCAAAATTGATACAACATATTTTATTTCAAAAAGGTCAGATCTATCAAAGTCTATTGATCAAATTACAGAGAAAGTTCTTGATTCTGTAAGAGATGGATCCAATGTTGTAATACTGAGTGACAAAGCTATCAACAATGAAAAAGCGGTAGTCCCAATTCAAATACTAGTTTCTAATATTCATAATTCTTTAATTGAGAATGGTTTAAGAATGAAAACATCTATAATTGTAGAGTCTGGTGAAGTTAAGGAGGACCATCATGTTTGTTGCCTTCTTGGATACGGAGCATCTGCTGTTCATCCTTATTTAGCTTTCGAAAGTGCTAAAGATTGGATGAAAAAATTTGATGGTGATTCAAAAGAATATGAGGCTAATTACAAGCTAGGCCTAGAAAGAGGGATATTAAAAGTTTTATCTAAAATGGGTATTAGCACGGTTGCAAGCTATACAGGATCTCAAATTTTTGAAATAATTGGAATTGATTCAAAAACAACTCGTAAATATTTTCCTGGAACTGTTACAAGGATAGAGGGAGTATCTATTAAGAATATTGAGAAAGATATTCTTTCCTTACATTCTAATGCATTTTTGAAGAACGAAGATGATAAATTAAAAGAAGAGGGAATATATAGGTTTAGAAAGGACGGTGAATACCATTCTCTTAACCCCCCAATATTTAAAGCTATAAGGAAAGTATCAAAGACTGCCTCATATGATGACTATTTAAAATTTAATGCTTTACACGAATCTAGGCCTCCATCATTAATAAGAGATCTTTTTGAATTTTCATCTATCGGTGAAATACCAATCGATCAGGTTGAATCTGAGGAAGAGATAATGAAAAGATTTAGGACCGGTGCTATGTCTCATGGTGCTTTAAGTACAGAAGCTCATGAAGTAGTTGCGGTAGCCATGAATAGAATCGGTGGAAAAAGTAACAGTGGAGAAGGTGGAGAAAATTCTGAAAGATTTAAAGTTGAAACAAATGGTGATTCAAAGAACAGTGCAATAAAGCAGGTAGCTTCGGGAAGGTTCGGAGTTACGCCTGAATATCTGTCCTCAGCAGAGCAAATTGAGATTAAAATGGCTCAAGGGGCAAAACCCGGTGAAGGTGGGCAAATTCCTGGAAACAAAGTTACTGAGGAAATTGCTTCACAAAGAAACTCTATCCCTGGTGTGGGTTTAATTTCACCTCCGCCTCATCATGATATTTATAGCATTGAAGATTTGGCTCAATTAATTTATGACTTAAAACATTCAAATGTTAGTGCCAAAGTTGGAGTAAAGCTTGTTTCAGAAGTTGGTGTAGGAACTGTTGCTGCTGGTGTTGCAAAGGGATACGCGGACTATATTCAAATCAGCGGATGTGAAGGTGGCACAGGAGCGTCACCGCTTGGATCAATTAAGCATGCTGGAATACCATGGGAAATGGGTCTTTCAGAAACACATCAGGTTTTAGTTATGAATGATTTAAGAGGTAAGGTTACATTGACAGTGGATGGTGGATTTCAAAGAGGTTTTGATGTTGTTGTAGCCGCCATATTAGGTGCTGAAGAATTTGGATTTGGTACGTCTGTTTTAGTAGCCTTAGGGTGTGTAATGGCAAGACAGTGTCATTTAAATACATGTCCTGTTGGAATTGCTTCACAAAAACCTGAATTAAGAAAAAAATTCCCTGGCATACCTGAGCAGGCGGTAAACTATCTCTTTTCTATCGCACATGATATAAGAAAAATTTTGTCCGAAATTGGTGTTAGATCCTTAGATGATATCATAGGAAGAACCGAATTTATGAAACAAAAAAAGGATGTAGATTTTAATAAAACAAAAAATATCGATTTATCTCGAATAATTGCTGATCCTGATCCATCAAACTCCAAACCAAGAAAGCGAATATTAGAACGAAATAATAGGAACGAAGATCCTATAGATTTTGAATTAATTAACTATTTCAGGAAAAGTATTGACGAGCTTGTTCCTAATCAATTACACCTAAACATTACAACTGTTGACAGAACAGTTGGTGCTATTCTATCAGGAGCAATAGCGAAAAAATATGGAAACAAAGGTCTGCCTGATGACACTATAAATGTTAATTTTAAAGGTATTGCTGGCCAGTCTTTTGGTGGTTACTTAATAAATGGTATTAATTTAACTTTAGAGGGTGAGGCTAATGACTATGTAGGCAAATCTATGAATGGTGGCTCCATAACAATATATCCAAATACCAAAACGAATTTTGAAATTGAAGGTAATTCAATTATTGGTAATACAGTACTTTATGGTGCTACTGGCGGATCTCTTTTTGCCTCAGGATCGGCAGGTGAAAGATTTTGTGTTAGAAATAGCGGAGCTTTAACTGTTGTTGAGGGAGTTGGTGATCATGCATGTGAATATATGACAGGAGGCGAAGTCTATATTATTGGACCCGTTGGTAAAAATTTAGGCGCTGGAATGTCGGGCGGAATAGCATATATATATAATCAAAATAAAGATATTATTGACCAAGTTAATGACGAAATGGTTTATATTGATAAAATAAGTAAAAAAGATGAAAGTAAAATTAAAGATATTTTAGAAAAACATTATGATTTAACTAAAAGTAAAAAGGCAAAGTATATTCTGGATAATTTTGATTCCGAGGTAAGTTCATTTGTAAGAATAATACCCAAAGAGATTGAAAGAATATTAAGTTTAAACGGTATAAACATTGATGACTTTGATTTCTTAAATCCAAAGCTAAACTAACTTTTTTATAGAACTAAAAACTCCAAATCCTTTTTCATAACTATCTGAATTCTTTAACTGGAGCCCTCTCATAGCAATCATTGCGGCATTATCAGTGCAGTATTCCAAAGATGGAATTATTATTTTTGAATTATTACTGAATTTTTTAGTAACTTTGTTTCTAAGCCTTGAATTACAGGCAACACCACCACAAATCAATATTGATGAAGTTTTATGTATTTTATTTGCCAAAAAAATCTTTTCAATTAATGAATCAACAATTGCTTCTTGATAACTAGCAGCTATGGACTCCTTATTTTTAATCCAATTATTATTTTTTTCTACGAAATATTTTAAAGATGTTTTGAGTCCGCTGAAGCTAAAATTTAACGAGTTTTTGCCCAAATTTGCAATAGGGAACTTATGAAAATTACTGTTTCCATTTTTTGATATTTGATCTATTTTCACCCCACCTGGATACCCAAGACCTAAAATTTTCGCTCCTTTGTCAAAAGCTTCACCCGCAGCGTCATCAATCGTATTTCCAATTAGTTGAAAATTTATTTCATTTTTTAAAATATATAGACTTGTATGGCCCCCTGAAACAACTAGGCACAACGCCGGAAACGCAATTTTAGATTCTAAAAAACAGGATGCTATATGTCCTTCAATATGATTGATGGGATAAATCGGTATATTATTTATTAAAGATATAGTTTTAGCTGCAATCACCCCTATCATCAAACAATTTACTAGCCCTGGACCATTAGTAACAAAAACTTTTTTTATATCTGTTAAAGATAATCCACTGTCTTTTAAAGACTTATCTATAACATAAGTAATTTTTTCTGAATGATTTTTTGAAGCAATATCTGGTAAAACACCTCCAAACTCACTATGAATAGCAGCTTGACTAAATACTGTGTTTGATAAAACTCTACCTGCCTGATTAATGATTGCACAACAGGTCTCATCACATGAAGTTTCAATAGCTAAATAATGTTCCTTAATCATATATGAGATTATAATAATTTTTTATAATTTAAAAAATATATATTATGGTAAAATTTATCTTGGTATCTAATAATGGTCAAAAGAAATAGTAAAATAGAAGTTAATCAGGATTATGTAACTAGAGATCCATTTCCAAATTCCCAAAAAATATACGTAAAAGGTGAATTCCATAAAGATATAAATGTTGCCATGAGAGAGATTGTTGTTGATGAAAATGGTAAATCTCCAACTAGTTATGCAACATATGATACAAGCGGGGCCTATACTGATCCAAATATTGAAATTGATATTAAAAAAGGGCTACCTAAAATTAGAGAAAAATGGATTCTAGATAGAAATGATGTTTCATATGCGAGTGAATTTTCATCTGCTTTCACAAATATACAAAGAGATAAGAATGAGCTTATACCCTTAACTTTTTTAAATAGAAAACCTCTTGTTGCTAAAGATAAAAATAATGTCACTCAAATGCATTATGCAAAAAAAGGAATAATTACCGCTGAAATGGAGTATGTGTCAATTAGAGAGAATCAAAAAATTCATGATTTATTAGATAATCAAGATTTGTTTTTTAATCATCCTGGTGAACAATTTAATTCGCAAATGCCTATAAAGCCTATTACTCCGGAATTTGTAAGAGATGAAATTGCGTCAGGTAGAGCAATAATACCAGCAAATATAAACCATTCCGAAGCTGAGCCAATGATAATAGGAACAAATTTTCTAGTTAAAATTAATGCCAATATTGGTAATTCAGCTGTTACGTCAAGTATTGGAGAAGAGGTTGAAAAAGCTGTTTGGGCTTGTAGATGGGGCGCGGATACTATTATGGATTTATCCACTGGTTCTAATATTCATCAAACTCGAGAATGGATTATAAGAAATTCACCTGTTCCCATCGGAACTGTTCCGATTTATCAAGCCTTAGAAAAAGTAAAAGGGATTGCAGAGGATCTTTCATGGGATGTTTTTAGAGATACATTAGTTGAGCAAGCTGAACAGGGAGTTAGTTATTTTACTATTCATGCTGGTGTTTTACTCAGATATATTCCTATGACAGTAAGAAGGAGAACTGGAATTGTATCTAGAGGCGGATCAATTATGGCCAAATGGTGTCTTTCACATCACAAAGAGAACTTTCTATATACTCATTTTGAGGATATATGTGAGATCATGAAAAAATACGATGTTTCGTTTTCATTGGGGGATGGTTTAAGGCCAGGTTCTATATTTGATGCCAATGATCAAGCTCAATTCTCTGAGCTTGAGACATTAGGTGAGTTAACGAAGATTGCATGGAATAACGATATTCAGGTAATGATCGAGGGACCAGGACATGTTCCAATGCAAATGATTAAAGAAAATATGGATAAAGAGAATGATATTTGTGGGGGAGCTCCCTTTTATACTTTAGGCCCTTTGACCACTGACATTGCTCCAGGTTATGATCATATCACATCCGCTATCGGTGCTGCAATGATTGGTTGGTATGGAACTTCAATGTTGTGTTATGTTACACCCAAAGAACATCTTGGACTTCCGAATAAAGATGATGTAAAAACAGGAGTTGTAACATACAAAATAGCTGCACATGCTGCTAATCTAGCCAAAGGACATATTACTGCTCAAATTAGAGATAATTTATTAAGTAAGGCAAGATTTGAATTTAGATGGAAAGATCAATTTAACTTGTCATTAGACCCTGATACGGCCAGGCTTTTTCATGATGAAACTTTACCATCTGAGGGTGCCAAAGTTGCTCACTTTTGCTCAATGTGTGGACCCAAGTTTTGTTCAATGAGAATTTCACAAGATATTTTAGACAAATTTGGAAATAATAAAGAAGTTAATAATGAAATGAAGAAAAAATCAAAAGAATTTAAAGATACTGGTAGCGAAATATATATTAAAATAAATTCTCAGGATTAGTATTATTTATGCCAAAAAGAAATGATATTAAATCTATTTTAATAATAGGTTCTGGGCCAATAATAATAGGCCAGGCTTGTGAATTTGATTACTCTGGAACTCAAGCATGTAAAGCTTTAAAAGAAGAAGGCTATAAAGTAATTTTAGTTAATAGCAATCCTGCCACAATAATGACAGACCCAGATTTTTCACATAGGACTTATGTTGAGCCGCTGACAACAGAAGTTATAGAGAAAATTATAGTAAATGAAAAACCCGATGCACTTCTTCCTACTATTGGGGGCCAAACTGCTTTAAACCTAGCTATGAGTTTAGACGAACTTGGTATTTTAAAGAAGTATAATGTCGAATTAATTGGTGCTAGCGTTGAATCAATCGATAAGGCTGAAAAAAGAGAAAAATTCAAACAGGCTATGGAAAAGATAGGTCTTAGGGTCCCAAAAAGTATTATAGTTAATAATTTAGAACAAGGTTTGAATGATATTTCTAAAATCGGGTTTCCTGCAATTCTTCGCCCGTCCTTTACCCTAGGCGGTACTGGTGGAAGTATTTCTTATAATCAAAAAGATTTTGAATCATTATTAAAATCTGCGCTTGATTCTTCTCCTGTATCAGAGGTTCAAGTTGATGAATCAATAGTGGGTTGGAAAGAATATGAATTAGAGGTAGTCAGGGATAAAAATGATAATGTAATTATTATTTGCTCAATAGAAAATTTTGACCCAATGGGAATCCATACAGGTGATAGTATTACTGTAGCTCCTGCACAAACACTTACTGATAAGCAATATCAAAAACTAAGGAACTACTCAATAGATATTATTAGGGAAATAGGTGTTGACACAGGAGGCTCAAACATTCAATTCGGTGTTAATCCAGACAACGGAGATGTAGTTGTAATAGAAATGAATCCAAGAGTTTCACGGAGCTCTGCTTTGGCATCAAAGGCAACAGGATATCCAATTGCAAAAATTGCTGCAAAACTTGCAATTGGATACACACTTGATGAATTACCAAATGATATAACTCGAGATACTCCTGCATCATTTGAACCAACGCTAGATTATGTGGTCGTTAAAATACCAAGGTTTACTTTTGAAAAATTTCCTCAAACACGACCTGAATTAGGAACACAGATGAAATCTGTTGGAGAGGTTATGTCAATTGGTAGTAATTTTAAAGAGGCTTTGGGGAAAGCCTTAAGATCACTTGAAACGGATACTTCTGGTTTTGATGATTTTACCATAGATAAAAACTTAGTTTTAGAAACACTGAATTCTAATAATCCTAAGAAGCTTTGGTTTCTAGCAAATGCTTTCAGGCTAGGTATGTCAGTTGATGAAATTTTTGATATAACAAAAATTGATAGGTGGTTTCTAAATAATATTAAAGAGATTATGATTATAGAGAAAGAGCTTGCTGATGAAGAGATTAATGTTGACGGAATATTGAATGCAAAGAAAAATGGAATTTCTGATAAGTTTATAGCTTACTTAAAAAAATGTGATGAAGATGAAATAAGAGCATTTAGGATGAAAAATAAAATTCAACCCACTTTTAAAATGGTTGATACTTGCGCTGCAGAATTTGAAGCATTTACTCCATATTTATATTCCACATATCAGGATGAAGATGAATCAAGTCCTGATAAATTAAAAAAAATAATGATTTTAGGTGGTGGTCCTAATCGAATAGGCCAAGGAATTGAATTTGATTATTGTTGTGTACATGCATCTTTTGCACTTAAGGAAGATGGATTTCAAACAATTATGGTTAATTGTAATCCTGAGACAGTCAGCACTGATTACGATACATCCGATAAACTATATTTTGAACCACTAACGATAGAAGATACTTTATCTATTATAAATAAAGAGAATCCTGATGGTATTATTGTACATTTTGGTGGACAAACTCCACTAAAACTTTCTTTAGATATTGAATCATCTGGTGGAAAAATAATTGGTACCTCACCAGATAGTATAGATTTGGCCGAGGATAGAGAAAGATTTAATAAATTGATGAAAGAATTATCTGTGCGTCAGCCAGATTCTGTGATTGCAAAATCTTCTGATGATGCAATTTCAAAGTCATCAAAGCTAGGATTTCCTATAATTGTGAGGCCCTCATATGTTTTGGGTGGAAGAGCAATGGAAATAGTATATTCTGAGAAAGATTTGGAAAGGTATTTGAATGAGGCTGTTAAAGTATCAAATGAGAGACCAGTATTGATGGATAGATTTCTCAATGATGCAAAAGAAGTAGATGTTGATGCCATTTCAGATGGAAAAAGAGTAACAATTTGTGGAATTTTAGAGCATATTGAAGAAGCAGGTATACATTCAGGTGATAGTACAATGGTTTTACCACCCCATACCCTTTCAAATAGTATTTTAAATGAGATAAAGGATAAAACTCGAGATATTGCTCTTAAAATTAAAGTGAAAGGTTTTTTAAATATTCAGTATGCAATAAAGGATGAAAAACTTTACATAATCGAAGTTAATCCAAGGGCAAGTAGAACAATACCTTTTATTTCTAAGGCAATCGGAGTTCCACTAGCAAAATTATCTGCTAGAATTATGGCAGGCAAGACTTTAGACGAACTAGAAATGCCTGATGATTTTAAAATTGATCATTACTGTGTAAAAGAATCTGTTTTCCCGTTTATTAAGTTCCCTAATGTAGATACGATTCTAGGTCCCGAAATGAAATCAACAGGTGAGGTAATGGGAATTGATAAAGATTTAAAAGCAGCATTTGCAAAAGCACAAATCGCAGCAGGTAATAAATTACCTCTTACAGGAACAGCTTTTATTAGCGTTAAGGATGATGATAAAAGTAAAATAGTTAATGTTGCTAAAAAATTGATTGAATTGGGATTTAATTTGATTACTACCGCGGGTACAAATGATTTTCTTAATAAAAATGAACTAAAATCAAATATGGTAAAAAAAGTTAAAGATGGAAGCCCGAATATAATTAATCTTATCAAAGATAATAAAATAGATTTAGTTATTAATACAACTTCAAGCAGTAAAGAAATTATAGAATCATTCTCGATCAGAAGAACTTCTCTTGTTAAACAAATCCCATATTTTACTACTCTGTCTGGAGCTATAGCTGGAGTGGATGCTATTGAATATATGATTAAAGATGATATTAAAGTAAAACCACTGCAGGATTATTTTTAGAGGTATAATTATTTATGGATAAAATACCAATTTCTTCGAATGGTTTTGAATTTCTTCAAAAAGAACTTAAAAGATTAAAGAATGAAGAAAGACCTAAAATTATTAAAATGATTGAGTTTGCAAGATCATTAGGTGATCTATCCGAAAATGCAGAATATGAAACTGCCAAAGATAGACAGGCTTTTATAGACAAAAGAATTGGAGAATTAGAAACAAAGCTTGCGTCTTGTAATGTTATTGATATAAGTAAAATCACAAATAAATCAAAGATTATTTTTGGTCTATCTTTTGAAATTGAAGATATTCAAACAGGCGAAATAAAGAAATATCAACTTTTGGGGCCTGAGGAATCAGATCCAGATAAAGGCTCAATTTCTATTGAATCTCCTCTAGGAAGAGGCGTCATTGGTAAAATGGAAGGTGATGAGTTTTCTATTAAAACTCCCTCCGGAGTTAAGGAATATTTACTAAATAAAATTTTCTAATGAAGTTTTTTTTTATTTCATTTCTTTTTTTTGCGCTTGATACAGTATCTAAATATATTGTTAATTTAAAACTCTCGATTGGTGATAAAATAGAAATTACTTCTTTTTTTAATATAGTGAATTATAAAAATACAGGTTTTATTTTTGGTATTTTTTCTGAAATTCCCTACATGCTATATTTAATTATAAACATTTTTTTATTCATTATAGTTTTGTATATTTTGCTCAAACTTTATTTTGAAAATAGCAGATTACTTATGCCTTTGTCATTGATTACTGGTGGGGGCATTGGAAATTTAATTGAAAGATTTTTTTATCATGGTGTTACAGACTTTATAGACATATATTATAAATTTTATCATTGGCCAGCTTTTAATTTTGCAGATCTATTTATTTCATCTGGTATTATTATTTTTATTTTATTAAATGTTACGGAGAATAGGAATTGTTCACAGGCATAGTAGAAGAAATTGGAACTTTAAGTAAGATTGAAAATATTAATTCGGGTGAAAAATTAATTACTATTAAATGTAAAAAAATTCTTAAACCAAAATTAAAATTGGGTGACTCAATATCTATTAACGGAACATGTTTAACAGTTACTAAACTAGGCAAAACCTTTTTTAGTATTTTGACCTCGCTAGAAACCTTATCAAAAACTAACCTCGGCGAAAGAAAGGTTGGAGATATAATTAATCTTGAAAGGGCGATGAAAGCAAATAGTAGATTCGGCGGCCATATTGTTAGTGGCCATATTGATAGTATTGGGGAGATTCTATCTGCAAAAAAATCAGGTAAATCTACTGAGTATTGGTTTAAAATTAAATCAAAATATAAGAAATATTTAATTGATAAAGGTTCTATTTGTATAGATGGAATTAGCTTGACGGTGAATGAAGTTAAGAAAAATACTTTTTCAGTTAATATTATTCCACACACTGATTCTGAAACCAATTCTAAAGCTTGGAAAAGAAACCAAAAAGTAAATTTAGAATTTGACCAAGTAGCTAAGTATCTAGAAAGATTGGTGAAAAGTTGAAAAGTATTTTTTTAGTTGGTTTTATGGGTGCAGGAAAAACTACTGTTGGTATAGAACTAGCTAAAAAATTAAGTTATAAACTCATAGATACTGATCAGTCTATAGAAAATGATCAATCAAGGAAAATTAAAGATATTTTTTCTGAAGATGGTGAACCTTTTTTTAGGAATTTAGAAACTCTTAAATTAAAACAATTAATTAACGAGGAAAACGCCATCATTTCCACAGGTGGTGGAATAATTCTCAAGGATGAAAACAGATCAATTCTCAATGATCTTTTTACAATATACCTCAAAGCAGATTTTGAAAATATCTTTAATCGTATTAAGCAAGATACCTCTAGACCATTACTACTAACCGATGATCCATATAATACTGCGAAAGATATTTTTAAATCACGCCAAAACATTTATGAGTCTTTTAAAGTACATGTTTGTACGGACAACATGTCCCCACAGCAAGTTGTTAATGAAATAATCGATTTATATAATGCATAATTCAAATTTATCCGATTCTATCAAAGACTTATTTAAATCAAAAGGTATTGATTTAGTAGGATTTTCAAAAATCCAGAACATTAAAGATTTTGACTATATGAATGATTGGTTAAGAAATGGATTTCATGCTGAAATGAAGTATCTAGAGAACCCAAAAAGACAAGAGCCTGCCTCGTCGATTGATTCATCATATGTAAGCGTAATATCATGTGCAATAAATTATAATTTATTTGATATCAGAGAAAATTCTTTGAATTCAAAAAAAAATAATATGGCTTGGATCGCAAGATATGCTGTAATCGATGACTATCATAAAATTTTAAAAAAATTAATAGATAATCTTATGCAAGAAGTATTAAAAATACATAAACTTAATTATAAAGTTTATATTGATACGGGCCCACTTCTTGAACGTGCTTACTCAAAATATGCCGGAATAGGTTGGGTAGGAAAGAATTCTTGTATTATCAATAAAGAGCTAGGATCTTTTTTCTTTTTATCTGAAATATTAATTGATAAGCCTTTAATTTATGACAACCCAGTCAGAGAAATGTGTGGAACTTGTACAAAATGTATAGACAGCTGTCCTACAAATGCAATTGTCAAAGATAAGCAAATTGATTCTAATAAATGCATATCTTACCTGACTATTGAGAATAAAAATATTATAGATAATGATCTTGCTTCACAAATTTCAAATAATGTTTATGGTTGTGATATATGTCAGGAAGTTTGTCCATGGAATAGAAAGGTTAAAATAAAAGAAAATTTTAATTGGAATATTAGGAATTATTTTATCTCACCTGATCTAAACGAATTACTAGACTTAATAGAAAATAATTGGGAAGAAATTAAGATAAATAGCCCTTTAAAAAGAGCAAAGAAACAGGGGCTAATTAGAAATATTTTGCTTGCTATGGCTAATACTAAAGATAAAAAATATATCAAAAGAATTAAATATTATCTAACTAATGAAAATCAGGTACTAGCAACAACAGCAAAACAAGCTATATTTATAATTGATAAATAGTTTTAATTAATTTCTAATTTTAGGGAGAGTTGTTATGAGTAATGAAAGAGAAGGTGCAGTAACTTTAAAAGGCAATCCCATAACTCTTGTGGGACCAGAATTAAAAGTCGGCGACAAAGCCCCTGATTTCGTCTGTAATCAAGGCCTTATGCCAGAAGTTGGACTCGCTGATATGGGAGAGTCGATAAAAGTTTTTAATGTTATTTTGTCTGTTGATACGCCTGTATGTTCTGCACAAACAAGGAAGTTTAATGAGGCTGCTGCAGAGTTTTCTGGAAATTTAAAGATTTATACTGTTAGTGCTGACTTGCCATTTGCCCAAAAAAGATTTTGTGGAGCTGAAGGGATAGATAAAGTTGAAAATATCTCTGATTATTTGGGAAACAGTTTTGGTGAAGCTTATGGAATTTTAATCAAGGACAAAGGTCTTCTCGCAAGGGCAATCTTTGTTGCAGATAAAGATAACACTCTAAAGCATGTTGAGTATGTTTCGGAAATTTCAGAAGAGCCTAATTATGAAACAGCGTTAAGCGTTATCAAGGACTTATTATAGTTATGGCAATAACCAAAGAAAAAGTACTTGAAGCTTTATCTCACGTTTACGATCCAGAGATACCGATTGATATTGTTAATTTAGGATTAGTATATGATGTAGAAATTGATGGCGATATAGTGAATTTAAAAATGACTATGACATCACCTGGCTGTCCTTCAGCTCGTGAAATAATCCTTGAGTCTCAAACTCTTGTAAGTGAACTTGAGGAAGTTAAAGAGGCAAATGTTGAAGTGGTATGGGACCCACCGTGGACACCAGAAAAAATGAGCGATGAAGCCCGTGCAAGTATGGGAATTGATTAATGGCTAAATTGCTTGAAGGGAAAAAAGCACCATCTTTTGAATATACCAATCTAAGGGGCAAAAAAATATTTTTAAATGATTTTTTGGGCTCTAAGGTTTTGATTTATTTTTATCCAAGAGATAATACTCCTGGTTGTACAAAACAAGCATGTTCCTTAAGAGATTCAATGAATTTACTCAAAAAGATGAATATTAAAGTGATTGGAGTTAGTAAAGATTCTGAAAAATCTCACAACAATTTTACATCAAAATATGATTTAAACTTCGACTTAGTTTCAGACGAAAGTAAAAAAATAATTAAATTGTATGGGGTTCTTAATGAAAAAGGCTCAGCTTCAAGAAAAAGTTTTTTACTAGATGAGAAACATACAATTTTAAAAATTTGGGATAAAGTTAAGACTGCTGAGCATGCTGAAGAAGTTCTAGAATTTTTAAACAGTTAATATGATTATTTATATAACTGCAAATGATACTGAAATCGGGAAAACTTTTGTTACTTCTTTAATTCTAAATTCTTTATCAAAAAAAAATAAGTTTTCGAAAATCGCTATGATAAAACCAATTGAATCAGGTGTAAAAAACTATAAGGATTCAGATCTAGGAGCAATTAATCATAATAATAAAAATTTAAAAAATATAGATTATTTTAATTTTTATTCATTTAAAGAACCTATATCTCCTTATACAGCTAGCCTTATAGAAAATAAAAAGGTTAATTACAAAAGTTTAATAAAAAAAATTAACTTAATTAATCAGGATTACGATATAACCATTGTTGAAGGAGCGGGGGGCTTGATGGTGCCAATAACAAGTAGCAAAAAGATTATTGATATGATAAAAGATCTAAATTCAAACTGCTACCTTGTAGTGAATCCAAATCTAGGAACTATAAATCACACATGCTTATCTATTCAGTCAATTAAAGAATATAATATTAAATTTAAAGGCATAATTATTAATAGTTACCCTAATAGCCCTGGAATTTCTGAAATATATAATCCAATATTTTTTTCAAACAATAAAATCAAAATTCATGGCGTTATCCCAAGCATTAAAAAAAGCGAAATAAAAAAGCTTTATCTTAAATCGAGCAGTTGTTTATCGAAGGATTTAGGTGGAAAATTTTTAGAAGATAATTTTATAAAATCTTGTAAAAAGCTTTTTAAAGAAAGACATTTATAGGCAGTTTGACTGCATATTTTGCTATGATATTATTATTCTGACCCGTGTAAAGTCGCAAAAAAAACAAGGGATATTTAGAGAGTTGTCAAAGAAATTAATCTTAATTACACTTGGTACGTTTATAGCTACGCTTGTGATAGTTTATTTTGGTTTTATTAAGGAATATGAACCACATCAACCTATAGCTTTTAGCCATAAAATTCATTCGGGCGTGAACAATATTCCATGTACATATTGTCATTCCTATGTTGCTAAGTCATCTCAGCCAGGAATTCCCTCAGTCCAGCAATGTATGGGCTGTCATACTTATGTTAATGCAAAGTATGACTCCAATGATCCTGATAGAATGTATGAGTATAATGGAGAACAAATTGATCCAAATAATTATCTTTATGATGGCAGAAAAAGAATAGTATTTGAAAATGAAATAAAAAAACTAACAGGTTATTGGGATAGAAAAGAGCCTATTGTATGGGTCAATTATCACTATGTTGCCGAGCATGCTAAATTTCCTCATAAACCACATATTAGATATGGGCTTGAGTGTACGACCTGTCATGGAAATGTTGAAAACATTGATCAACCTAGACCTATTGTTAAAATGCAAATGGGATGGTGTATAAGTTGCCATGAAGAAAAATTAGATATTAACTTTAAAAAAATTGCTGAGAAACACCCTGGTATGGAAGACCTATCAGATTTTGATAAAAGAATTATGTCATACACTGGAAGGATTAGAGCAGATAAACTATATAAAAATTATGATCATCAGCTCGGTGATAAGCACACTGATGAAGACGGAGCGCCTAAGCTAATAAATATTAATCAGGAGGTAGCATGGCTAAAAGACTGTGGAACATGTCATTATTAGTTATTAATTCATAATGAATAAAGAAAAGCAAAAAAATAACACTGGAACTTTAAATAGAAGAGATTTCTTAAAAGCCTTAAGCGCCATTGGTGGAGCTGCTGTAATTTCTTCAGGATGTACACCGGAACCTCTAGATAAATTAGTTTCATATGCAGTTCCCCCAGATAACGTGATTCCTGGAATTGCCAATTATTATACGTCTGTAATTCCAAATTCTCCTGTTGGAACCCCTGTTGTTGTAAGAGTTAGAGAGGGAAGGGCTATTAAAGTTGAAGGAAATACTAATGATCCAATTACATCTGGTAGCACCTCAGCTGAAGATCAGGCTACATTACAAACACTATATGATCCTGATAGAATTAAACAACCATTATTTAGAAATAATAGAGAAAATTTGACTGCAATAACCTATGTTGCGGCAACGGATATTTTAGTTGAGAACATAAAAGATAGTTCAAAAAAAGGATATATTATCTCAAATAATACAACGGGCTGTTGTGATGATCTTCTAAATTCTCTTGCTGAAAAAATTAATGCAAAAAGAATAAAATATGAACCACTAAGCTATGAAAATATCAAGTATGCAAATCAAATATCATATGGAGAAAATAAATTACCTACATACCATATTGAAAAAGCAGATTATCTATTGAACTTCGGCGCCGATTTTTTAGAGACTTGGCTTTCCTCATCTGAATATTCAAAAAGATTCACTGAAATGCATGCTTTTGATGGAAAAACTCGTGGCACGTTTGTTCATATTGATCCCAAATTGACTTTAACTGGATCTATGGCCGACGAATGGGTTCCAATTTCTCCATACAAAAATCTTTATTTGGTCCTAGGGATCATAAATTATATAAAATTAAATAAATTAAATGTGAATCCAATTCCAAATGTTTTTCCAAATTTGTATATGTATTCTATAAGCGAAACATCTAGACTTACTGGGGTTCCTGAAGAAACTATAATTAAAATTGCAAAAGATTTTACTTCTTCCAAGTCTTCTATAGCAATTGGTGGTGGTTATGCCTCCTCCGCATCAAATGATTATAAAACTATTGTGGCAATCAACCTTCTAAATGAAATAACAGGCAATGGAGATAAGATTGATTTTGATAATACATTAAAGTTATCAGATGCCTCAAAATTTTCAGAGATAAAATCTTTTATTCAAGATGCAAAATCTGGAAATGTAGATTTCGTTTTAGTTTATAATTGTAATCCAGTCTACAATGTTCCCAAGTCTTTTGGATTTGAGAAAGCTTTTAAAAAAATTAACCATAGAGTTTCTACATCTATGTTATCTGATGAAACAACAGAACTATGTGATCTGATAATTCCAGATCTTCACTCTTTTGAAAAATGGGGAGATTATGAAGGTAAAACAGGAAATAGATATATAATGCAGCCTGTAATGAAACCTCTCTATGATGGTGTGTCAGTTGAGCAAACTCTTATCAATGTTATTAATAGAATTGTAGTTGATGATTCTAATAAAATTGATTCTGACTTTTATAATTATTTAAGAAATAAATGGATGGAATATAGCTCTGAAGTGGAAAATTTTGAAAATTTCTGGAATAAAATTGTAAAAGATGGAGGAATTTTTAACAAAAATGAAAGTTATTCTATTGCATCTTTTAACAGTGACTTATCTTTAGGAAGTAACATTGAATCAGAAACAAAATCTTCTAATGACGCTCTTAGTTTATATATAACTCCTTCTTATAAGTTTTATGATGGTAGAAGTTCAAATAATTCTTGGTTACAGGAGCTCCCAGATTTACTAACAACTGCTGTATGGGATTCTTGGGTTGAGATAAATTCTAATCTTGCAAAAAAATTAAATATTAAAGAAGGTGATTATCTAGAAATTTCCGCAAATGGTAGGAAAATTATAACTCAGGCTTATCTAACACCTGCAATTAGTCCTGAAACTTTATCAATATCAATGGGCCAAGGCCATACATCTATGGGTAGATATGCAAAAGATCGAGGGGTTAATCCAATAGATTTAATATCTGACTCGATCGATAGTAAGACTGGTGGATTAGATGTATCTACAAAAGTTAAAATTAAAAAGACTGGTGACTGGGAAAAGTTAGTAAAAGTTCAACACTCTTTTTCTCAAGAAAATAGAGATATAGTCCAGACTATACCAATGTCTAAATTGCTGAGTAAGGATGACCATCATCACGATCACCATGGTGGACATAAAGAATATGACATGTATAGAGAGTATGATTATTTTGTCCATAAATGGGGAATGACCATTGATTTAGATAAATGTACTGGTTGCGGTGCATGTGTAGTTGCCTGCTATGCAGAGAATAATATTCCAGTAGTTGGGAAAGAGCAAGTTGGAAATGGTAGATACATGTCATGGCTTACGCTAGAAAGATTTCAAGATGAAATTAAAGACGAATCTACTGGGATAACAAGAATTGATACCAGAATTCTTCCACAAATGTGTCAACATTGTGAAAATGCACCTTGCGAACCCGTTTGTCCCGTATTTGCAACCTATCATAACCCTGAAGGAATAAATCTTATGGTATACAGCAGATGTGTTGGAACTAGATATTGTTCAAATAACTGTTCCTATAAAGTTAGAAGATTCAACTGGTTTACCTATGCAGCTCCTGAGCCATTAAATTTACAGCTAAATCCTGATGTTACGGTTAGGTCAAAAGGGGTAATGGAAAAATGTAATTTTTGTTTCCATAAAATAGGGATTGCTAAAGATAAGGCAAAAGATGAGAAAAGAAAAATGACAAATGATGAGATTGCAACAATCACTGCTTGTCAAACAGCATGTGGATGTGGAGCTATAGAATTTGGTGATCTAAATGATCCTGAAAGTAAAGTTACTAAATTATCACATGATAAAAGGGCATATTCACTTTTAGGTGAGCTAAATACAAGACCATCAGTAAAATATCTTAAAAAAATTGAAAAGGATAATGCAAAAGCATGAGCAACTTTGATTCACTATCAGCATCAGAAAAATATTCTCATCTAAATGAGACTGTTATGAATATGCTTAATAAACCTGGTTGGGGTTGGTGGGCAATTTTTGCAGTTGATATGATGTTTTTAGCTTTTGGAATTTATTGTTTCATATACCAAATATATACAGGACTGGGTGTTGCTGGTTATAGTCATCCAGTTTTATGGGGAGTATATATTACAAACTTTGTTTTTTGGGTTGGTATCGCTCACTCTGGGACTTTAATCTCAGCGGTGCTTTTTTTATTTAGAGCAAGATTCAGAATGTCAATTTATAGAATTGCTGAGGCTATGACAGTATTTGCAGTTGCAACTGCAGGACTATTTCCAATCATCCATTTAGGTAGACCTTGGAATTTTTATTGGCTTTTACCATATCCAAACCAAAGGGGTTTATGGGTTAACTTTGACTCTCCACTTTTATGGGATGTTTTTGCAGTAAGTACTTATGCAACCATTAGTTCAGTCTTCTTTTTTATTGGTATGATTCCTGATATTGCAGCTATTAGAGACACTGTAGTAGGAAAAGCAAAAAAGGTTTTTTATTCTGTAGCTTCTTTGGGATGGAAAGGATCTAGTTGGGAGTGGGGTCATTATACTAGGGCTTATTTTTATTTTGCCTGTTTCGCAACTCCATTGGTAATATCAGTCCATAGTGTTGTTTCGTGGGATTTTGCAATGGCAAATACTCCAGGATGGCATACTACAATTTTTCCACCCTATTTTGTAGCGGGTGCTATTTTTTCTGGTTTAGCAATGGTTATAACTTTATGTATACCACTGAGATATATTTTTAAACTCGAAGATTATATTACAATGGATAATTTTGATGGAATGTCAAAAATGATTATTTTGACTTCAAGCATTGTTTTTTATGCTTATTTAATTGAATTTTTTATTGCTTGGTATAGCGGAAATAAATATGAATATGATCAATTTATTTACAGAGCTGTTGGCGATTACGCTTTATTTTATTGGATTATGATGTTTTGTAATGGGATTGTTCCACATTTATTATGGTTTAAAAAAATAAGACAAAATCTCATGATTCTCTTTATTATTACGTTATTAATTAATATTGGAATGTGGTTTGAAAGATTTAATATCATTGTCATTTCACTTTCAAAAGAATTTGAGCCTGGTTCTTGGGGATTGTACAAGCCCTCCTGGGTTGAGATTGGAATTACGGTCGGAAGTTTTGCATGGTTCTTTATGTTTTTCTTGATATTTGTTAGAACTCTTCCTGCTCTTTCTATTGCGGAGATAAAAGAAATATTACCTGTCCCTAAAAAGAATGGAGGCAGTTCTCATGAGTAAAAGCAATCAAAATATTCTTGGTATTTATACTTATGTGGATGTTCTTGTTGATGCAATAAAAAAATTAAGAGCTGAAGGTTTTGAGAATTTAAGAGTATTCTCTCCAGTTCCTAACCATGAAATAGAAGATGCTCTCGATACCGGAAAAGAGCCTAGTAAAATAAAATATTTTACTTTTTGTGGTGCAATTTTAGGAGCCTTGGTTGGAGTATGCTTTACTGTTTTGACTTCGATAGACTGGCCAATAGTTACCAGCGCAAAACCGATTGTTTCAATTCCTCCTTATATGATTATTATATTTGAGTGTATGATCTTGATAGGAGGCCTTTCAACATTTCTAGGTCTCATAATTAATTCTCGATTAAGAAAAGATACTTCTCCAGAGCTTTATGATGAAAGATTTAGTGATAATAAGTTTGGGATTTTAGTCAATTGCAACCCAGATGATTTAGAAAAAATTGAAAATATACTTCGTGATTTTGGTACTGATGAAGTTCAGGTAAATGGAGTTTTAAAAGTGGAAGCCAAAGAGGAAGAAATAAAAGAGGAAGCCAAAGAGGAAGAAATAAAAGAGGAAGCCAAAGTTGAAGAAGTAAAAGAGGAAGAAGTAAAAGAGGAAGCCAAAGTTGAAGAAGTAAAAGAGGAAGAAGCCAACCCCGATATTACGGAGGTTAAGAATGATTAATAATTTTTTTAAATTTTTTTCTATAATGTTTTTAATAACATCTTTAAGTGTCAATGCACTCCCCTGGTCAACAGATATGTGGGACCACCCTAGTATCAAACCCTATGAAGAGGCTAGACCTTATCCTGAAAACAATATAAGAAGAGAAGAGACCGTAAGAGAGCTAAGCAGGGAAGAATATGAAGGAATTGCTACAGGACCTAATAGAGGTTCGGTTTCAATTGAAAAAGGAAAAGAGTTGTATGGAACATATTGTTACTCATGTCATGGCATGGACGGTGGTGGTTATGGTCCTGTTATCAAAAATGATTTAAGGAAAAATGCATATTTTTATCCAGTAAATTTAAAACAAGCTCAAACTCAAGGTAGAACCGATGGGTACATATTTGCATATATAAGGTATGGTGGAAAAGTTATGATGCCGGCATATGGAAGAATAAATGAGCAAGAAGCCTGGGATATAGTTTATTATGTCAGATATCTACAAGGAAAAGTAAAATAATTTGGTGATATTTTAAAAATGAGTCAAGATTTAAATAAAATATTAGTCTTTCCAAGTAAATTAACTTTATTCTTATATTCTGGAATTTTAATAGGACTGTTATCTTTTATATCTTATTTAATTTCAGGCCATGCGGACTTAGCTTGGTCTGCTTTCCATGTTAATTTTCTTTTTTGGGCAGGAGTTAGCCATGGGGGAATACTGTTTGCTGCTGCAATGAGAATTACACAATCAAGTTGGGGAAGGCCCATGATGAGAATTTTTGAATCTTTTGGTTCATTTATCCCAATTGTTTTTATTTTTATAATTTTTCTATATATAGGCGGCGAGTATACACTTCCGTATATGACAAAGGATTATGTTTATACCCAAAAAGTTCTTTGGTTAGGCGAGGGTTTTGTTTTTGGTAGAACTTTCTTAATGATAGGTGGACTACATTTATTAATATATTTTTATCTATATAATTCATTGAGACAAGATTTAGCAGGATCAACAATGACCCAAGGATTTTTTTCTTTTTTATCTAAGCCTCTCTTAGAGAATGAGAATAATTTTGATTCAAAACTATATAAGTTATCTATAGCGATTGCTTTTATATATGCTTTATCAATGAGTTTTATCGCATTTGATTTTATAATGTCATTAGATACGCATTTTTACAGTACACTATTTGGCATTTACTATTTTATGGCTTCAGTTTTGGCGGCTTTAATGCTGACAGTAATAATATCCTCAATGTTAACCTTAAAGTTTAATTTACAAAAAGTTATTACTGAAATGCAATTTTATGATTGTGGAAAACTGATGTTTGGATTGTCAGTATTTTGGTTATACAGTATGTATTCCCAGTTTCTCCCAATTTGGTATGCGAATATGCCTGAAGAGACGGGATTTGTTGGATTAAGAGTTTTTGAAGAGCCATATAAAACTTTCATTTGGGCTATTTTGACTTGCGTCTTTATAATTCCTTTTGTTTCATTGATTCCTAGAACAACTAAATTAGTAAAACCTATAATAGCTTCTATAGCATCTGTATCATTTTTTGGATTATTCTTGGAAAAAATATGGTTGGTTTATCCTTCCTTAATGCATGATCATTTCCATATAGGATTGGAAATTATTCTTATAACTTTTGGATTTTTATGTTTATTCTTATTATGTGTTACAAAATTTCTATCAATTTTTCCTGTTTATGTTTCAAAAGATAAATATTTATTAAAAAAGCTTGAGAATGGAGATCACCATTAATGGATAAAAAAAGTAATATTCTTGGTAAAGCCGGTGCCGTTGGTTTTGCATTGGGAGTTTTTGGTTTTATATCACTTTTGATAACAATTTCATTCTTAGGCCCCTTTATTCCTCATCTAATCCGTATAGTATTTAATATATATTATGGCGGATAAAAAAATAACTTATAAAAATTCTGGTGTAAATATTGATGAAGGTAATTTATTTGTAAAAAAAATTCAACCATTTGTTAAAAGTACATCTACAAAAAATGTTCTTTCTGGAACTTCCTCATTTGCGGCATTATACAAATTAGATATTAATAAGATAAAAGATCCAGTTCTAGTATCATGTACTGATGGAGTTGGAACTAAAGTTCAGATAGGTGTTAAAACAAATAAAATTGATGGTTTGGGCATAGACTTAGTTGCCATGTGCATCAATGATCTTATTTGCACTGGAGCCAAACCTTTATTTTTTTTAGATTATATCTCAACATCTAAATTATCTGCAATTTATCATTCGAGAATTGTAAAAAGTATAAGCATAGGGTGTAACCAAGCAAAATGTTCAATTGTTGGAGGTGAGACAGCTGAGATGCCTAACATGTATAAGAAAGGTGAGTTTGATATTGCCGGCTTTAGTATTGGAGTAGTTGATAAAAAGAATATTATTAAAAAAAATAATGTTAGAAAAGGGGATATCCTTATAGGTTTAGCTTCATCTGGCCCCCACTCGAATGGCTATTCTTTGATTAGAAAAATATACTCTACCAAAAAATTAAATGATTCATCTAATAAAAAACTTTTAAATGCAATAATGAAACCAACTAAAATATATTCAGAAATTATTAGTAAAATAAATAGACCAAATTGTGGAATTACGGGAATTGCACATATTACAGGTGGTGGATTGTCTGAAAATATCCCAAGAATAATGAGTAATGATCTAGGAATTATTATCAACAAGAATAATTGGAAATTACCCAGCCTTTTTTTAGATATAATGGATAAGTCCAAATTAAATTTTCAAGAAATGTCTAGAGTTTTTAATATGGGAATTGGCATGGTTTTGAGTGTAAAGAAAAAACATGTTCAATCAGTTAAAAAATCATTGAATAGTATTAATGAAAAATATTATATTATTGGCGAAGTTGTTCCAAAAAAAGGATTTAAAATTATCTAAACCCCCAAGAACCAAGAGTATATAAAAATGCAACTCTGATATTGAGCTTTTCTAGGCTACCCCATGAATTAGGAAAAGGTGGATATGGTGCTGCATCTATTATGGAGTCTTTAGCCTCATTATCTAATAATTCATATCCTGATGAATTCAAAATTTTTATATCAACTAATTTGCCATTTTTATTTAAAGACATTAATACTCTAACTTTTCCTGAGTGACCTTTTAAATAAGATTCCCTAGGATAAGACCATACCATTTCAATTTTTCTTTTAATTTTAATAAAATAAGAAATGTATTTAAATTCTTTGGTATTAAGGTCAACTGTTTCTTCGTTCTTTAAAGTATCTTTAGATGAAATTTTTGGTTTAAAAATACTTTCTTGAGATTCTATTAAGTCTTTAGATTCCTTTGCAACTTGCTTATTTTTCCTTTTAGGTAAATCACCTAAATCATCTATGTTCCTCTTTTTTTCTTCATCCATAGACTCTTCATTGTTCTTAGATAGTTTAGACTTTTTACTTTCTAGCTGGGGTTTTTGGAAATTATCAATTTTATCTTTCGGGGCAGACTCTTTTTCCGATTTATTATTTTTAGTTGCAAACTTATTTGAATCATTCAGGATTTCATTATCATCTTGAATAATCTCAGTAATTTCAATGTATTTTAAAGGTTTTTTATATTTAAATTCAAAATCTGAGAGTATTATTGCAACAGCAAATACAAGCAAATGTATTATTATCGAAAGAAATAAAAAAATATCTTTTCTAATTTTTTGAAGTAAATTCTTCATTTATTTTAACTCAATAAAATGTATCATTAGTATAGATGTTTTTAGCCAGAGTTTCTCTTTTTTTGCTTATTTTTGTTGGATTTAGTTTAAATTCTTTTTCTTCTCCAAGAGAAAATTGGAATTATGGAAAAAAAGGAAAAGAAATAAAACATCATACAGAAAATATCAGAGTTAGAGATCTAACTAAAAAAAATGAAGACTCATCCGATAATAAAACTATCAACAGTAAAGAAGAAAAAGTATATAAGCCTGGAACCCCTAGGGATAGATATTAAATGAATATAAAATTTTTTATTATAATTGCATTTTGCATAAACATAATTTCATGTTCATGGGTTTCCGATACATGGGATAAAAGGCCTGACTGGGTTATGCCAGAAGATGAAGAAGAAAAAATTGAATTAGTAAATCAACAGCTTTTTTCAGGTTTTAATTCTACTATTTCAAGTGGCAAGCTAGAAAAAAAATTAGACAATAAAAAAATTGAATATGCTGAATCTAGAGATTCAAAAAAAGATTTAAGATTATACATCATTAAAGGAAGTTTGATAGACACAAAAAATGCTTTTTCATATAAGCAAATTGAGTCAAATGTGGATTTCTTTGATGGTGATTTCTTGTCATCTAAAATTTTCATCGATGCATTAAATTCTACAAATCTTGAAGAAATAGTATCCATTCTCTACGCTTTTTTGGTCGATCTTTATTCAGAACCCTCATCTGAATCTACAATTTATTCATATCAAACTTTTGAATGGAAAAAAGGCGAGATTGAAACTTTTTTATCTATTGATAAAGAATCTAACACTATAATCCTATCAGAGGTTAATTCAGTTTTGGAAGAGTCTAGAAGATTTAAAGAATTTAAAGATAAATATATTGACCAATATCAAACTTATGAAGAAGAAATTAGATATGGAAAAAATAGAAGAAGATAATGTTTAAATATTATTTTCAACTAGCGAAGCAAAATCAGTCATTATTTGATTTAATGAATAATCTTTTGGTGTATAAACAGCTTTTACACCATTATTTTTAAGGATAATATGATCTTCATCTGGGATTATTCCTCCAACAATCAAAGGTGTATTTCCAAATCCTCTTTCTTTAATCATATCTATAATTTTTGGAACAATAGATAAATGGGACCCGGATAATATGCTTAGTCCTACTAAATCAACATTTTCTTGTTCAATAGTACTAACAATTTCATCAGGTGTTAGTCTTATACCATGATAAATTACTTCCATTCCTACGTCTCTTGCTCTGACTGCAATTTGCTCAGCTCCATTTGAGTGCCCATCTAGACCAGGCTTGCCTATTAGTATCTTTATAGGTCTTCCAAGTTTTTCTGAAACACTAGACACTTTAGATCTTACTTTATTTATTTCATCATCATCTAAACCGGTGGAAATGGATGTGCCAGTGGGAGGTCTATACTCTCCAAAAACCTCTCTAAGTTTTTCAGCCCATTCCCCAGTAGTAACACCATTAATAACACATTCTATAGTTGCATCCATTATGTTTTGAGAATTTACAACTGATTCTTTTAATTTTTCCAGAGAATCTAAAACTTTTCTATTATCCCGATTTTTTTTAAAATTAATTAGTGATTCTATTTTTTTTGTTACGGTGGTTTCATCAATTTTATGTATAGCTTCATTTGCACCTAATTCAGAGTCTTCTGTTTCCGTATAACAATTTACGCCAACAACTTTTTTAAAACCATCTTCAATTTCTTTAGATCTTCTGGAAAGAGAAGCAACAAGAGCCTCTTTCATATAACCATTTTCTAATGCTACAGCTGCACCACCCATACCATCTATTTTTTTAATTTCCTCATATGCCTCTTTTTTCAAACTTTTTACTTTATCGTCAATAACCTTTGATCCCTCGAATAGATCCTCATATTCAAGTAAGTCTGTTTCGAATGCCAATATTTGTTGAAATCTAAGTGACCATTGTTGATCCCATGGCCTTGGTAGTCCAAGCGCCTCATTCCATCCTGGAAGTTGAATGGCTCTAGCTCTTGAGCTTTTACTAAGGGTCACAGCCAACATTTCAATAATTATTCTTGCAACATTATTCTCAGGTTGCTGTGCAGTAAGTCCTAGTGAATTAACTTGTACACCATATCTAAATCTTTTGTATTTTGGGTCTTTTACGCCATATCTTTTTGTACATATTTCTTCCCACATTTCTGTAAACGCTCGCATCTTACATAATTCTTCTATAAATCTGATACCCGCATTTACAAAAAAAGATATCCTACCAACCACCTTTTGAAAATCATCCTCAGGAATTTGACCGGAATCCTTAACAGAATCCAAAATACAAATAGCATTACATAGGGCAAAAGCTAGTTCTTGAACTGGGGTTGCACCAGCTTCTTGGAGATGATAGCTACAGATATTTGTTGGATTCCATTTTGGTATATTTTTAAAACAAAAAATAATCATATCGGAAATAATTTTTATAGACTCTTTTGGTGGAAAAATATAAGTACCTCTAGATAGATATTCCTTAAGGAGATCATTCTGGGTTGTACCTTGTAAAAGGTTTAAATCAATATTGTTTTTCTTAGCCACACCACAGTATAATGCTAGAAGCCAAGCTGCTGTGGAATTTATAGTCATAGATGTATTCATTTTATCTAATGGAATATCGTCAAATAGTTTTTCCATATCAGAAAGATTTGAAATAGGAACACCAACTTTTCCGACCTCACCACTGGCAAGCACATGATCAGAGTCATAACCAGTTTGTGTAGGTAAATCAAAAGCTACACTTAATCCCGTTTGACCTTTTGATAGGTTAGTTTTGAATAGTTTATTTGTATCTTCAGCAGTAGTGTGACCAGCATAAGTTCTCATAATCCATGGTCTATCTTGTTTCTTTTCGCTCATTGCACTAGTTGTTACCAAGTATATCATAGCCAGTAATAGATTTACTTTTTTCGGCCATTGAATCTAAATAATCTTTATCAACTAAACCAGCAAGATATGCTTTAGATACCCTCATAAGTGCAATTTTTGCAGTCGCTTCATCAATCATTTCTCCGGTTTCAGGATCGAACATTGATCCACCACCCATTTCATGATAGAAATCTAATTGATGTTTTGCAGCTTTGACTTGTTGCTCATTAGGCGTAAACGCTTCGTTTGATATTACAGCTTGTTGTGGATGAATAACCCATGTTCCATCCATTCCTATTAAAGCAGATCCTTGAACTTTTTTTCTTAATCCGTCTTCCACCTCTTTAATTCTCTCTGGAGTATCATCTTTTCTCCAAAGACCTAAATATACATTATCAATTGCATGAAGACCTGCAGCTTTAGCGGCAGTTATAACCGCCTTTTTTTCATAATAAAAAACTTCATTTTGTATATCTAAACATGCGCTAGGGTCAACACCTAGCTCAGCTGTATAGTCTGCTATTCCAAAGATTAATCCCGCCATCCTGGGAGATGCTTTTGCCATATCGAGTGCAGATTCAAGTGCTCCTGGTCTTTCAATTAAAGCTTCAATGGCAAGCTTTGTTTTCCATCCATTTTTTTTCTCTAATTCATCTAGTGTATCGGATACAAGCTTCACATCTTCAGGCCCATTACATTTTGGAATTATTATCCCATGAAATTTATCTACGGCACTACTAAGTATTGCTTCCATGTCACCTCTAAAAAATTCTGATCTTATATTATTTGGTCTTACAGTTATTACTTTTTTTCCAAAATCTAATGTATTGAGAGCTTCGACCATTGTAGCCCTACTTTTATCACCTTTAAATTCATAAGGACAAGCATCTTCAAGATCTGCCATTACATGATCTACGGGTGTTTTTTCAGCACTTGCTGCATTTGTATGTAATTTCATATTATGACCCGGATAAGTCAATTCAGTTCTTGGCACTACAACTCTAGTTCCTCCATCTAATACAAACATATTTTTCCTCCTAATAATTTAACTATTTACTTAATAAAGACTTCGCTATAACTTCATGCTGAATCTCGCTGGTACCTTCAAAAATACTAATTACTCTAGCATCTCTCCAAAATCTTTCCACAGGAAATTCTTTTGAATATCCATATCCACCAAGTATTTGCATTGCTTCTCTAGTAATATATTCTCCAGCTTTTGCAGATTTTATCTTAGCCATTCCAGCTTCCAAATCACACCTTTTACCAGAGTCTTTCATCGAAGCGGCATAATAAACTAATTGTCTCGCAGCCTCCAACTCTGTTGCCATTTCTGACAACTTCATTCTAATTGCCTGATGTTCAGAAATGGGTTTACCAAATTGCTCTCTTTCTTTTGAATATTGTAGAGCAAAATCAAAAGCTGCTTGTGCAACTCCAACAGCCCTTGCAGCAGTTTGAAGTCTTGCGGCTTCATAAGTCTCCATAAGTTGATAGAAGCCTCTATTTTCTTCAGTTCCTATTAAATTTTCTTCGGGTACAAAAACATCTTCCAGAGATAAATTATATGACTTCATGCCATGATATCCAACTGTAGGAATAGGCTCGCCTTTAATATTTGGATGAACAATATCTTCTCCAGGTTCTTTTTCAACCATAAATATACTAAGCCCTTTATGTCTTTTGCTCAGATCCGCATCAGTTCTGGCTAGAACAGTTAAATAATTTGCTCTATTTGCAAAAGTACACCAAGCCTTAGATCCATTTAAAATATAACCCCCATCAACTTTTGTAGCTTTTGTTATCATCCCACCCGAATCAGAACCAAAATCTGGTTCTGTAAATGCAGCTGCAGTCATTAATTCTCCTGTGGCAATTCCTGGCAAAAAGCGCTTTTTTTGATCCTCAGTACCATGAGCTAATAATAAGGTTCCTGTTAGAATTCCTCTAGTCATGACGCTCCCCACACTTAATAAACCTTTACTAAGTTCTTCAGAAACTATTGATAATGTAATGTAGTCAAGACCCAAGCCGTCATATTCTTCTGGAAAAATAACACCAAAATAACCCTGTTCGGCCATTTTTTTAATAATTTCTTGAGGAATATCAGGATATTTATATGAGTCTATATCTGCTGCAATAGGAACTATTTCCTCATCTGTAAATTTTCTGACAGCCGATCTAAATTCTTCGTGATCATCCGTAATAAAAGACATATTAAGACCTCCAATATAATTATATTTAATAAGTCATATAAGGGTGCGACCTTATTAAATAATTATACTATGGTATGCACTAAATTAAAGTGAAAAAAGCCTTTTAAAATGTGTGAAAAAAATATATATTTAATTATTATTTTATTATATAGAGGTAGAAATGGATTATTCACATATTGTAATTGAACTAGAAACGGGAAAAGTAAAAATTAAACTTAGACCAGACTTAGCTCCAAATCATGTAGGAAGAATAGTAGAGCTATCAGAGGAGGGTTTCTATGACGGAGTCGTCTTTCACCGAGTAATTCCCGATTTTATGGCTCAGACAGGCGATCCTACTGGAACAGGAACTGGATCCTCAGAAAAGCCAAATTTAAAACAGGAATTTAGTAATGAAAAACATACCAGAGGAATAGCATCTATGGCACGCTCAGGTGATCCAAACAGTGCAAATTCACAATTTTTTATTTGTTATAATGATGCTAGTTGGCTTGATGGGCAGTATACAATTTGGGGTGAGGTAGTTGAAGGAATGGAGCATATTGATTCTTTAAAAAAGGGAACTGACCAGAGTGGAATTGTTGAAAATCCTGATAAAATGATTACTGTAAGACCAGTTAAAGAGTAGGAGAGAGACCTAATGAATTTAAAATATTTGATCCGAGAGTATAAATGGGCTACGACGCCTATTCTATATATACTATTGATGGTCGTTGCTTCTTTAGTTTATACCAATAAAAATTCTAATCATGAAATTATCTCCGATAAAGAAAATAAAATTGATGAGATATTTATTGGTTCTCAAATATCATTAGATGATATAACTAAGCCATCTGTAAAAGAAGCCCAAATTTTAAAAGAAATTTTACCTGGTGAATATTTTTTTGATTTAAATCCCACAACTCTTGAGAACATTGATAATATAAAAAATATTTTTGCCATTAAAGACAATGGAAAAGTTGCAATGATTGGATACCTATCAACAGGCTCAAAAAATTGTAAAAAGCTTGAGTATTTCTCTTTAAGCCAGAATGGCAAACATTATGCTAAAAAAGAAAATAATACAATTAGTTATAAATTAGTATGGAATTCAAATTCCAATCAATATGTTTACTACAATTTTTTCAAAGCCGACGGACTAGACGCCATAAACAATTGTATATATATGATAACGGCTAAATAAATTGAGTGAACAATATATAAAATTCGAGTTACAACAAAATCATTATATTGATTCTGATAAAGAAAATTACTTTCCACCAACATTAATTTCTCCCAACTGCTTCTCGCGATACATATTGATTAATAAATTTCTATCTACAAAAAAACCTTATTATTTGTTTTGGGCTATCGAAAGAGATACTAATGTACTAATGGATCCATTTGCCATCGAGACCATAACTTATTGGAGAAACTTGATTAATGTGTCCCAAGATGATGAAAATTTATTCAATAATTTAAATAATATTGGGAAATCTTTGACAAATTTGAGAAATAACTCAAATTTTTACCATTATGATACAGGTTTTGTTCATAGCTATGATGGTAAAACTGAATTAATAACTTTTGAGGTTCATCCTCCTAGGAGATGTTTTAGGGTTATTGATAATTTTAATTATATTCTAAATTTTTTGAATGATGCGTTGAGTTCAAAAAATAATGTTGAGAAACTCATTAAAAAAAAATTCAAATTAGATAATTTTGATTTTAATCCAGCTGATTTAAAAATGACTGCTGCAGAAATAATATCTCGTGTACACAATAATATTAAAAAGATTGATTCTGGGAATTTAATTCTATCCGCAAATATAGCTTTAAATATTTATGATCAAGCCAAAGAATTTACTCATAATTTAAATTATATTGTAGACACTTTTAGAACGGTTGACTATTGGGATCCTGACAAAAAAAGGTAAAAATTATTTAAATAAACAAAGTGTAAAAAAACTTTTTAAATTTATCGACTCCGTAATATGTCCCAACAGTTATCAAAAATAAAATTAACCTTGAAATAAAACCTAATCTTGAAAATAGAGTTTGTATCATTATAAATTGGCAGATCCACATCCAAAACATTAAAATAATTAATGCCCCCAATGATAGAGCCTTTGGGTAAAGTGTATTTAAGTTTGTTAGAATTGAAATTAATAACAATATTATTGAACCAAATATTACGGGAGATAATGTATATGAATATGCTTTCATTACGGAATTGAATTGTGATATTCTTGCCCCCGCGCCCATAATCCTTCCAAAGAAACTCAATAAAGCTATTGATAAGATTATTTCACTAAAATAAAAAATAAAACTGAAATTGCTTAATAAATATTTATTATCAAAAAAATAATAAGCTATATCATCCAATAATGTTGCAACTATGATAATAGTAAAAGCCTTAAATGAAGTTATATAGTTTTTATTTGTAGATATTGATAAATAAAATTTATTTGAAAAAAAGAAGGTTGATAATAAATTAATTAACAATTGAATTCTCCATGGGGCAAAGAGAGTAAAAACACAATATTATAATTTTATACAAAAAAAACGTAATTTTCATCAATTTATGTTTATTTTATAACTTATATATAGTATGATTGAACAAAATTCTAAGGAATTAAAATATGTCAGAAAAAAAACCATTAAAGAAAAAAATTATTGAAATATTAGGTTGGATAATAAGTGTTGCAGCATTGTATTTTGTATACAAGAACGTAATAAATATTGATTTAGAAGCCGCTAAGGCTAAGGTAAGCTATTCATGGATACCATATATAGTTATTTTTATTGCAATTTATGTGGTCTTAATGGGTTTTTTGGCTACTGGATGGAGATATATGTTAGAACTTCTACATGGATCCGAACTTCCAAAATGGCGTATAATAGGTATCTATACTAAAACACAAATATATAAATATATTCCATCAAATCTTATGCATGTAATTGCTAGAATATACTTTGCTACTCAACTTGGCCCTTCCAAAAGTAACGTAGTTCAAAGCTACTTTCTAGAAATAGTTTTTATGGTTTTAATAGGAATACTAATAGTTTTAATTTCCACATTAACAGGTTCTTTTTCTCTATCAGATGAATTAATTAATGAGATCAGAGATTTTTCAGGCGGTAAGTTAAAAGGATTCTCTTTAGGAATACTTGTTTTTGGTGCATTAGCAATTGGATTCTATTTGATAAAAGCTTTAAAAAATTACAAATCTTCATTGAATAGACAAAACTTAATGAGACTTCTAAAGCTAGCAATATTACTCTTGGGATTTTTCTATGGTATGGGATTAGTAGAATATTTTGTTTTCCATAGTTTGCTTGGAATGGATATTACCTTCTTGTACGTAATTGCTTTATTCACAATTACTTGGTTAGGAATGTTTGTAATTCCTGGTGCTCCAGGTGGCATAGGAGTTAGAGAGTTTATAGTAATAACCTTGTTATCTCCAATATATGGTCCTGACGATCCAACAATTGGTATTATTATTTTTAGGGTAATTACAGTATTAGGAGACGCGCTATTACTACCAATAGGAAGCATTTTTTTGCCTGAAGATATTTCTGAAGCTAAAGAGGTAAATTAAATAAATGCAAATAAAGTACCCTTCTCAACTGGTATAATATCCTAGTATGATTGAATATAAAATTATAAGTTTTTATAAATTTTTTGACATTAAATCTTCTGAAACTTTAAAAAACAAAATTCTTAAAGAGTTTAAAAAAAACTCAATCTTAGGGACATTAATTCTTTCTCAAGAAGGAATTAATGGCATGTTGTCTGGAAAAGAGCAAAATTTATATAATATTATAAATTTTTTAATTCAAAATTTTAATCTTAAAATGCAAGATTTTAAATCTTTGAACTCTTCTAAAAAGCCATTTCATAGATTGAGAATAAAAATAAAAGATGAAATCATTAGCCTAGGTAGGCCTAAATCTTCAAATCCAAATAAAAATGTTGGTAAATATTTACAACCTTATGAATGGAATGACTTTTTAGAAAAGGAAGACGTAATTTTAATAGATACCAGAAATTATTATGAAACTTCAATTGGAACATTTAAAAATTCTATTATACCAAATATGTCTAATTTCAAAGATTTTCCTAAGTTCGTGGATTCGTTAAGTAAGTATAAAAATAAGAATATCGCAATGTTTTGTACTGGAGGAATAAGATGTGAAAAGGCTAGCTCTTATATGATTGAGCAAGGCTTTAAAAACGTGTTTCACCTCAAGGGCGGAATTATTAATTATTTGGGGCAAATAAAAGAGAAAATATCAAAATGGCAAGGAGAGTGCTTTGTTTTTGATAATAGAGTCGCTGTTAAACATGATTTATCCCCTGGGGTTTATAAAATGTGCCATGCTTGCAATGAGCCAATATCATTATCAGATACTAAAAGTCCAAAATACAAAGAAGGTGTACATTGTCACAAATGTTTTGGTAAATTAAATAAAAAACAGATTGAGAGGTTGTCGGAGAGACAGAAACAAATTGACTTGGCAAAAAAAATAGGGAAGGTGCATTTAGGTGTATAAAATTATTTTTCTAATACTATTTCTACTCACTGTAGGATGTTCAGATGAAAAAGTTTTTATGGCAAAAGGGGAATTTATTGATAATCAGAATAACAAGATAGGATTCGTTGAAATTATGCAACAAGGTAACGGATCAAATATAAAAATCTTTATTAAGGGAATGTCCCCTGATGATTATTATTTTAACTTTCATGATAAAGCATCATGTAATTCTCCAGATTTTGATTCATCTGGCACTAGATTAATTTTTTTTGATGATAGAGAGAATCTTTATAAATTTCGGGTTAGTAAGGAAATCAATAGGTATACAGGAAAAGTTAAAGATTTTAATAAAATATTGTTTATTGAAAATATAATCCTAGACCCAAGTCAGTCTTCATCTTTATTAGATAGCAACTTATCATCAATCATAATAAGCAAAATTGATGGAACTAGAATTATATGTTCAGAAATATATCCTAGCTATTAGAATCAATCAAAATTGATAGCTTGTCTTCCATATGCAACTTATTGAGCTCGTCAAATCCGCCTACTAATTTTTCATTAATAATTATTATTGGAACTGTTTTCCAATTATACTGACTAGAAATTTCGAGTCTTTCTTCTAATTTGTTAGTTAAATCGATTTCTTCATATTCAATATCTAGCGATTTAAATAAATTTTTAGCTGCAATACAAAATGGACAATATTGAGTGCTATACATTTTTACATTCATTTCAATTCAATCCTTTTTTCCTTATAAAATATCGATAGTACAACATAAAAAATTAAAAAAGCAAAAAAATCTTGAATTAAATATATGGTCATGAATTCTAGACGATTTAAACTGAATACAAAAAAAATAATTAGTATATAAAAAACATATGATGACAAACATGCAAGTATACCAATCCATAATCTTTTAATTTTAAGATATTTATAAATAAATAAATAAACTAAACCTAATAAAAAACAAAAAATGTAATATTGAATTAGGCTGAAAAAAAATTCATATGGAAACAAAAAATTAATATATTCAAAATAAAAAATTATATTTACTGATTCAAATGGATAAGGAGCATAAATATAAAAACAAAAAACAGAAACTGAAGATATTAATATTGCAATGATATAGTCAAAAACTTTAACAATAAAATTATATAATAATTTAAACATTCGATATGATAATAAAAAGAAAAAAGGTTAGGATGGTTACCCAACCTTTTTAATGTTACTGATTAACAGCTCTTTTGTGCTTAGACTGGTTTTCAGGTCTTCCAAAATCTAAACCAACTTTAGCAGCCCAATTTTGATGACCTGCAACATGACCTGCATAGCCAAGTGCTTTTTGCGGATCGTGTGCTGTTTGAGCAAAATCCTTACTAACTTGCCTAGCCCAATTACGCTGTGGTGAATTGTGATTATCTGGCATAATGCACCTCCTGATATATAAATTGTATCAAAAGGTAATTTTAAATTCAACTTATATGATTAATCTTCAATTTCATCAATCAATAGGTCGCTTTCAGGGGTTGCAACACAGAGAAGAACTTTATTATTTTTTATATCTTCTTCAGATAAAGAATCTAGATCTGGTTCTTCAATATATGAGGTTTTTCCTTCCAAAATTGTAGCAATACATGTTGTACACATTCCTTGGAGACAAGCAAATGGTATATCTAAGCCTTCATCATTAGATTTACTTAAAATTGATTCTCCTTTTTGAACTATTATTATTTTATCTTTATTTTTAAACTTAACTTTATACATAATAATTTTATACCTAATGATATAATAATCTCAATCAAGGTATATAATATAATTTAATGTTAAAAACTAAAAATAATAATCAGGTCTATTTAGATGGAGTTCCATTGCATAAGATTTCAGAATTGTATGGCACCCCCTGTTATGTATATAGTAAAAATTCTTTAATAAATGATTTTGAGGAATACAAGAAGGCATTTAAAACGAAAAAAGATATATTGATATGTTATTCAGTTAAAGCCTGTTCAAATATTAATATTTTAAAAATTTTTCATAATCTCGGCTCGGGCTTCGATATTGTTTCATTGGGAGAACTCGAAAGATTGAAGTATATTGGCGCTGATCCCAATAAAATAGTTTTCTCAGGAGTTGCTAAATCTGATGAGGAAATTCGAGCATCACTTGAATATGGGATTTTACTTTTTAATGTTGAATCAATAGCAGAACTTGAAAATATAAATTCTACTGCAAAGAAAATGGATACTACGGCGAATATTTCAATCAGAGTAAATCCTGATATAGATCCGATGACTCATCCATATATATCTACTGGATTGAAATCAAGTAAATTCGGAATAGCAATTGACCAGGCAATAGATGTATATGAATATGCAAACAAAATGAAAAATGTAGTTCCCATTGGAATTGATGCACACATTGGGTCTCAAATTTTTGATATTATTCCATTTGTTGATTCTTTAGATAAATTGATAGAACTTTATTCTAAATTGAAAGACAAAAATATAGATATTAAATTTATAGATATAGGTGGTGGCTTGGGTATTAAATATTCTGATGAGGACAATCCCCCTTCAAAAAAAGAGTTCGCCTCTAAAATTATTGATAGAATAAAAAATTTAGATTGTAATTTAATATTAGAGCCAGGAAGATCACTTGTTGGAAATTCAGGATATCTGTTGACATCTGTTTTATATGAAAAACAAAATTATGATAAAGATTTTTTAATAGTTGATGCGGGAATGAATGATTTATTAAGGCCTTCACTTTATGATGCGTATCATAAAATCGAAGAAGTTAATAAAACTAGTGGAGAAAAGAAAAAGTATAATGTTGTTGGCCCAATATGTGAGACAGGCGATGTTCTAGGTAAAGATGTAGAGCTTACACGCTTAGTTAAAAATGATCTTTTAATAATTCATTCAGTTGGTGCATATGGTTACGTAATGTCGTCAAATTATAACACTCGTCCAAAAGCACCTGAAGTTTTAATTGAGGATGAAAAAATTAAATTAATAAGAAAGAAAGAAACAATCACTCAAATTATGGAGAATGAATTCAATAATGAATGATTCCCTTATTATATCAATTTTTACAAAAGGCGGCTTTTTTGTATATCCAATTTTATTATGCTCTATCATTGCTTTAACAATTTTTCTTAAAAGATTTTATCTATCTTCAAAAGATAAAATTATTTCGCGAAGTCTTTTAATTAAAATAAGTTCTTATTTAGATTCTAATAATTATGATAAGGCAATTGCTCTATGTGAAAGTGATAAGACAGTTTTTTCTAAGATAGTAATACTGATTTTAATTAATAGGAATGAAGATAGTTCTATAATAGAATCTATTGTTCAAGATGAAGGAGAAAGTCAAATTCATAAATTATCAAAATCAAATGAAATTCTTGGATCTTTGAGTAATATAAGTACTTTGTTGGGACTTCTAGGAACTATCTCGGGAATGATAACCGTCTTCAAGGTTATTTCTACACAAACGGTAGTAGATCCACCAAGTTTGGCCGGTGGAATATCTGAGGCGCTGTATACAACTGCATTTGGATTGCTTGTAGCAATACCGTCTTATATTGGCTATAAATATCTTAATGCTCGTATAACCAATATTGCTGTTGAACTTCAAGAGGAATCCAAAAAGCTAATTGGAAGGATTAAGAATTAATGAACTTTAACAAAAATGTTAATGAGAGTTCAGAAGCAAACTTAGATCTTACCCCTATAGTAGATGTCGTATTTAATTTATTAATATTTTTTGCTCTTTCTTTAAATTTTAGTGAGATTACTTCTAGTCTTAATATAAAACTTCCTAAAGCAAAGAGCTCTGAAACATTATCTGAAATGCAGATTATTATTAGTATAGAAAAAGATAATAAAATTTATATAAACGATAAAGCTTTTTACTATGATGAAATCTCGAAATATCTATCCAATAGGGATAAGGATAAAACTATAGTAATTAAAGCTGATGAAAGTATTGACCATGGATTTGTTGTAAATATTATGGATATGGTCAAATCATCAGGTTTTCAGAAAATTGGAATTGCCGTCAAAAAATCTGAATAAATATTCAAAACATGCGTAATAAAAATTTAATTGGTTATTTTTTCATTATTGGAACTGCTTTTTTTACAGCGTTTTCTTATATTTTTGGAAAGAAAGTTTCTGATGATCTATTTCCGGAAACTGTAGCTTTTTACTGGTTCCTAGGTGCCTTCATAGTTGCTGTATTGAAGAGAATTGTATTTACTGGGTTAGGATATAAGTTTAGCGTCCCTATTAATGAGCTAGGAAAGTACAAAAAAATAATGATATTGACTTCTCTTATAACTGTTTTCGGTGCAGCCTCTTGGGTTATTGCTCTAAGGATCATTGGTCCACCATCAACATCTTTTTTAATGAAATTTCAAGTTTTATTTGCAGTTGTACTTGGAGTAATTTTTCTTGGTGAAAGATTAGGGAAAATGGAAATAATAGGAATTTTCTTTACAATAATTGGTGGATTATTTATAACTTTTAATTCTACACAAATAGAGCTCATTGGTGCTTTTTATGCAATTTCTGCAGCGTTTTTCTATTCAATATTATTTATTTTAGTTAAGAAGATGGCAGGTGATTTAAATATGATTATGGTTGCAACTCTGAGATCGATGGGAGTGGTTATAATAGGATTTTTATATTTAATAATTTCTGGCAAATTCCAACTTCCTAATTCAGATGATTTTTTTATGATGCTCCTAGGAGGAACATGTGGAGCATATATTGGAAAAGCTTTCCAATTTCAAGCTATAAAATTAGTGGATGTTTCTAGAACAACTGCAATTACGCCATTAGAGGCGGTATTTGTAATATTTTTATCATTTATCTTCTTTGATACTGTTCCAGATCTTTATAAATTAATTGGAGGTTTTTTAATTATTCTTGGAGTTATACTTCTTCTGGTTTTTAGAAAAAATAATTTAAATTAGATTAAACTTTTTGCCAATTTTTTCTCTTTTTTATATCTATATATAGCATATTGGATTAATTCATGAATGACGGAACCATATTTAATTCCATCATGCTCAAGTAGTTTTGGGAACATACTTATTTCTGTGAAACCAGGAATAGAATTTACTTCGCTTAAATATAGTCTTTTTGAACTTTTATTTATTGTTGAGCCATAAAGAAAATCAATCCTTGCCATACCTTCACAATTCAAAACTTTAAAAGCAAGAGCAGAGAAAGTTTTTATTTTTGAAATCATTTTTTCATTTTTGAAAATTTCTGTCGGTATCTTGAGTCTAGATTTATTGTCTATATATTTTGCATTATAATCATAAAATTCTGATGATGGCTCTATTTCGCCAGGGGTTGAAGTGAATATTTTTTCTTTAACCTGAAGGGCACTTACTTCAATTTCTGCGGCTTTTATAACAGCTTCTTCAACAAAAACATTATTTGTAAAATTTAAACTTTTTTTAATATTTAACTTCAATTCTCTTTCATTATTAGCTTTGTATACTCCTATACTAGATCCTAAATTTGCAGCTTTAACAAAACATGGGAAACCAATATTTTTTTTTATCATTTTTATCTTTTTATCGCTCAAAGAATTTTCAATTATTTCATATTTAGTAATATTTATTCCTTCTTTTTTGACTAATTCTTTTGTTAAAATTTTATTCATTGTTATTGCCGAGCCAAGTATATCGCACCCCATAAATGGTCTGTCTAATGTTTTGATAAGCCCCTGAATTGATCCATCTTCACCACCGGTACCGTGAATGATTGGAAAAAAAACATCAACTTCTATACTCATGTTTTTATTAATTTGAATAGGTTTTTTAGTTCCTGGTTTAAAACTTATTAAATATCCCTGAGGTGAAAATTGTTTTTTTCCGGACTTTGTTATTATTTTACAATATTTAAATATGCCTTTTTTAGTTAAATATAATCCAACCGGCTTATATTTTTTTAGATCAATGTTATTTAAAATTGAATTGGCCGAAATGATAGAAACTTCATGCTCAACTGAAATTCCCCCAAATATAATACAAATTGTTTTTTTCCTCATTTATCAATAATACTCTTAAATTAATAAAATGTTTATTCTTTGAAAGATATTTGGTACAATTTATAAGTTTTTGCTTTAAAAACCAATTTATAAAGACATAGGGGGATTAGATAATGTCTAAAGTAGTTATAAGTGAGCCATTAAGAACTGCGATTGGAACTTTTGGAGGAGCTCTTCAAGATGTTTCCGCTGTAAATTTAGGTATCACTGTCGTTAAAGAAATTTTAAAAAGAACTGGAATAGAATCTACACAAATCGATGAGTGCGTAATGGGTAATATTCTTGGCGCTGGCCAGGGACAGAACCCTGCTAGACAAGTTGCTCTAGGATCTGGGTTAGATTATGATACTCCATCTTACACTCTTAATAGAGTTTGTGCATCTGGAGTTCAATCTGTTGCTAACGCCGCTCAAGCAATTAAAGCTGGTGATGCCGATGTAGTATTAGCGGGTGGAATTGAGAATATGAACCTAGCACCATTTTTATTACCTAAAGCTCGATACGGTTATAGGATGGCATTAGAGGCATCTGATAGTGTTTTAGATGGAATGGTTTACGATGGTTTATGGGATATTTTTAATAATTATCATATGGGCATGACTGCCGAAAACCTTGCTGAAAAATATAATATATCAAGAGAAGATCAAGATAAATTTGCAATTGATAGTCAAGGCAAAGCTAAAAAAGCTATGAGAACAGGGGTATTTAAACCTGAGATCGTACCAGTAGAACTTAAAAAAGGTGTCTTTGATACGGATGAACATCCAAGAGAAGTATCTATGGCTGCGTTAAGTAGGTTGAAGCCTGTATTTACATCAGAGGGAACAGTAACTGCTGGTAATGCCTCTGGAATTAATGATGGAGCGGCTGCAATGATTGTTTCGTCAGAAGAAAAAGCTAAAGAATTAGGTTTAAAACCTGTAGGAGAGGTCATCTCTTATGCAGTTTCAGGAGTAGAGCCCTCCGTTATGGGTATTGGTCCAGTTCCAGCAATGAACAAAGCTCTTGCAAAGGCTGGATTAACAATTGACGATATTGATTTGGTTGAATTAAATGAAGCATTTGCAGTTCAATCATTAGCAGTATTAAGTGATTTTCCAATTCCTTCTGAAAAGTTAAATGTCAATGGAGGAGCTGTTGCGCTTGGTCACCCAATTGGAGCATCTGGATCTATTTTAATTGTTAAACTTTTACATGAAATGCAAAGAAGAAATGTTAAAAGGGGACTTGTCTCGTTATGTGTAGGGGGAGGACAGGGCATTGCAATGGTTATTGAAAACCCTAATGCCTAATTTTCTATTATGCAAGATGATAAATCAAAACAGTCAAAGGATGTTTTTAGTAGTAAACTTGAGGTTGAAAACAAAAAGTTTTTCTTTGACTTAAAAGAAAACCATAAAGGCCATTATCTTAAAATTACTGAAGTTAGTGGTGGCAGGTCAAGTATTATAATTCCCGTAGATGGCTTAGGAGAATTTCAAGGTCATCTACTGGAAGTAATAGATAAAGCTTCTTTGAGTTAATAATTTTCGCTATAAGATTTAAATAAGTTTTCTAAAATCTCGCAGTAATATTCTTTTTCTCCATGTTGAATTCTTAATCCGGTTTGTTTGTAGTTTTCATTGTGATTAATAAATGCAGAGCAATAACTTTCATTTTTGTTTATATAGTCTGTATGTATGATAGATCCAATTTCATTTTCACCTTTATATATTATCGCGTTTGTTATATCAATACCTTTATCAATTTTTACAAAAGAAAAGTTTCTTTTAACTTGTCCTTTATATTTAACTCTGGCTACAATTTCTTGACCTAAATAACAGCCTTTATTAAAATCAATTGCACACCATAAATTTAGTTCCATTGGTGTTTTATTTCTGAAAATTTTTTTATTATATGAAATTCCCTGTAATATAAAATCCATCGGGTTAAAATTATTTATCAGTTCTAGTTTATTACTCGTACCAATAGCAAAATATTTATCAATTAATGAAATGGAAGATTTGATAAAATATACACCCTCAATATCTTTAGAATAAATATCTGATATTTTAGCTTGCAAGTTTGTTTTGATAATTTTTACATCCAAAGACATTTTATATTTAGAAATATTTTCTGTGAGTGATTCTGAGCTAAAATGATCAATCAGTAGAGCGTTTGAATCTGAATTATCAATCCAACCAATTGATAAATCATGAATAATTCTACCTTTATTGTTTAGCCATAAAGTTCGAATCATTTTACTATCACTTTTAAATTCAATCTTGTTTGTTGTTATATTATTGAAAAACTTTATATAGTCTTTTCCTTCGACTCTATATATAATTTTTTTATAAAATCTTTCATGGATAGAATTAGACATCATGTTATTATCATAAATAATTCTAAGAGTGATATAAATGAAAAATAATAAAATAATTATCATTGGATCTGGTCCAGCAGGTTTAACCGCTGCAATTTATGCTGCTCGAGCAAACCTATCCCCGATAGTTTTTGAAGGTTTTCAAGCTGGAGGTCAACTAACGATGACAACAGATGTGGAGAATTTTCCTGGATTTCCTGATGGGGTACAAGGCCCAGAATTGATGGATATGCTTAGAAATCAAGCAAAAAGATTTGGCGCAACATGTATTATGAAAAATGTCGATTCTGTTAATTTTTCATCTTATCCATATTCTATTCAAGTTGGGGAGGATGTTTATAAAGCTCATTCTATAATAATTGCCACAGGAGCGTCTGCAAAGCTTTTAGGTATTAAGGGTGAAGAGATACTTATGGGTAGAGGGCTTTCAACTTGTGCAACTTGTGATGGCTTTTTTTATAAGGATAAAAACATCCATGTCATTGGAGGTGGAGATAGTGCTATGGAAGAATCGATTTTTCTGACTAAATTTGCAAAAAAGGTCACCATTATCCATAGGCGTGATAAGTTGAGAGCCTCAAAAATAATGGAAGATAGAGCTAGATCAAACCCCAAAATTGAATTTTTATTAAATAATTCGCCTATAGAGTTTTTAGGATCAGCCGATAAGGGCTTGAGTGGGATTAAAATTAAAAATATTATTACCTCTGAAACAAACCAAGTTGAATCAGATGGAGCATTTATCGCAATTGGTCATAATCCAAATACGCAAATTTTTAAGAATTCTATTGAAATTGATACAAATGGTTATATTAATACTTTGGGAAAGTCATCAATGACCAATTTGAAGGGTGTTTTTGCATGTGGAGATGTTCAAGACAGTATCTATAGACAAGCTATTACAGCAGCTGGATCTGGGTGTATGGCGGCTATTGATGCTGAAAGATTTTTAGAGGAGAATCAAAAAGAATGAAATATAGAGTTTTTCCACAAAATCATGAAATTAAAGTTTCTGAGGTTGGATTCGGAGTTTGGTCAGTGGCAACTAAGTGGTGGGGAGTAACAGATGAATCCTTAGCGATTTCATTGCTTAGACATGGTTTAGACAATGGAATTAATTTCTATGATACTGCTGACGTTTATGGAAACGGTTATGGGGAAGAAATTGTCAATAAAGCTTTTAACGGATCTCGTCATGAAATTATATTGGCAACGAAATTTGGTTACGATATTTATTCAAATACCTCTGAGAGAAAGGGACATAAAGAACTACCGCAAAAATTTTCAAAGAAAGATATAAAATATTCATGTGAGCAGAGTCTAAAGAGGCTTAAAACCGATTATATTGATATTTATCAAATGCATAATCCAAGGTTTGACTTTATAAATAATGAAGAGGTTTTAGAAACTCTTAAAGAGTTAGTTGAAGAAGGAAAAATTAGGTCTTGGGGTATGGCATTAGGCCCTGATATTGGATGGCTTGATGAGGGTCTGAATTCTATTGATAAAAATCCAGCAAGTATTCAAATAATTTATAATCTTTTGGAACAAGAACCCTCCAAAACATTGCTTTCTAGGTCGCATGAAAGTGATATTGGTTTTATTGCTCGCGTACCTCATGCATCTGGTATTCTCGATGGAAATTTTGATAAGGATAAAGTTTTTTCATCTGATGATCATAGAAGCCATAGAAGACAGAAATGGATGTTGAATGGATTAAAAGCTAAAGATGACCTATCATTTTTATTTTCAAATAATGATAGAACAATAGGACAGACCGCAATTCTTTTCTCTTTATCCCAAAAAAATATTTGCACTGTTTTACCAAATTTCACAAACAAAGATGAAATCCTTGAATATTCAAAATGTAGTTATTTGGAACCTATATCTGATGATGATATAGATAAAATTAACAATTTGTGGGTCGATTCACATTCTAAACTTTTAGACCAGCCTTTTTCAAATTCTGAAACTAAGCCTACACCTAAATAGCTTTGGGTTTTATATACTTCTTTATAAATATTATTCCAAAAATAAGAACGCATATTGCCCTAAGCACTCCAGAGTAGGCTGCACCTTCATGTTCTAAGTTAATTACCAAAGGATACAGAGTTAATATGTATATACTTGATACAAAAATAGTCTGAACCAATAAATATTTTGGATTATTCATTGCCAGAATTAGGGGTGTAATCCAGTATGAAATGTTGTTTATAAGTGCCGCGAAGATAAGTAAATTTAGTGCAATGGTTGCATCTATATACTCAGGTCCAAAAAATAATCTAATAATATCTTGTGAAAAAACAAATATTAATAAACCCAATGTAATTGAAGCTAACCCTAGAATTTTAGTTGAATTTAGAATTAATTTTTTTAAATCCCCCAATCTTTTCTGATTTACTAATGATACAAATTCTGGAAATGCAATATCTAATAATGGATCCATAATCCTTCTGATAATTTTTACAGTACTTCTTGCAGCTTTAAATAAACCTGCATAAAAGGGGCCAACAAGATATCCTACCAAAAGAACACCCAGATTTTTTTCATTTGCCAAATTTATCATATTAGCGAAATGACTGGAGATAGAAAACTTAAGAAATTTTATTTTATACTGTTTTATTGCTGAATATTTATAAAAAAACTTAAATTTTAGCTCCTTAAATACCTTATTAGTAAAAAATATCCTAACAAAAAAACCAATGAAAATTGATGAGCCCATAGCCATAATTATAAAATTTATATTGTATGAATAATTAAGTAAAAAATATACAATTATTAATCTTGCAAAGTTTGAAATAATGTTGTTTATTAAAATTAATTTATATTTATTATATGTTCTTAAAAAACTATCCAAAATTTCGTTACTTGTTTGAAAAATATAAAATAGACAATAACTAATAATTAAATTGTGAATTTCTATATCAAAATTGAAGAAATTTTCTATAAAATAAAATGATATTAGACATATTATAAAATTTGATATAAAAGAAAACTTTATAGATAAACTTAATGACCATAGTAAAACTTGAGAACATTTATCTACATCACTTTGGAAATCTCCTAAAAATTTTGTAGTTGCTTCCCAAATTCTTAGATTTAATATTATATTCATGACCTCAACTATTGAAATCGCGATTGCTATAATACCAAAAATCTCAACGCCTAAATATTGAGCAAGAATAAATATTGTCAAAGCTGAACATAGACCAGCAAAAATTTTACCCAAGCCTAAAATTTTAAAATTGCTGAAGATCCTTTTATAAATTTCTTCTACTGTCATAATAAACAATAACTATATCAGAATTTTATTATTCAACTATATTTTTTAATATAGATAATCTAGGTTATATTTATGCATCAATGAATAAAAAAGTTATTATTTCAGGGGTTGCAGGATTTATAGGCTTCCATACATCTTTATTTTTTTTGAAAAAAGGATATGAAATATTAGGAATTGACAACTTAAATGACAGTTATGATATAAAAATTAAAAAAAAAAGAATATCATTTTTGATATCAGATAAAAAATTCACTTTTAAAAAAACTGATATTTCTGATTATAGTGCTTTAAAAAAAATCTTCATAAATTTTTGTAAAAAAACTTCTCCAAAGTTAGTTATAAATCTTGCAGCAAAAACCGGAGTTAGAAAATCTACTTCCGATCCAAATTCATACTATGAGTCTAATGTGATCGGATGTTTAAATATTGCTAGATTAGCAAGTCTTTATAAAATTAATAACCTTATTCATGCTTCAACCTCTAGTGTTTATGGTAACTCACCAAAAAAAAGTTTTGACATTGAGGATCAAACAGATAAACCATATTCAAATTATGCGGCCTCAAAAAAATCATCAGAGGTTTTATTGTATGCTTTTCAAAAGTTAAATAAAATTAATATAACAATTCTGAGATTTTTTACTGTTTATGGTCCATATGGTAGACCCGATATGAGTCCATTTATTTTTATTGAATCTAATTTGAGAAAAAATAAAATTAATCTTTTCGGAACAGGTAATCAAAAAAGAGATTTTACTTATATAGATGATATAGTTTTAGGAATTTATAAATCTAGAAATTTGAAGAAATATAATATCCTAAATTTGGGTAATAATAAGCCTATAAAAATAAATCTTTTATTAGAAAATATTGAAAAATTTTCAAATTTTAAAAATTTAGTTATTAAATTACCTGCACTGATAGAAGATGTTGAATATACTTCAGCAAATATAAATAAAACTATATCATTAATTAATTGGGAGCCAGTTACAAAATTTGAAAATGGTATTAAAAAGACTTTTGATTGGCATGTTGAGAATGGAAGATGGTTAAGAAAGATAAAAATATAGTTATAAATCTTGCAAAATTATCAAAATATTTTGGACAACGTTACGATCTGATTCAAGCTGCAGGTGGTAATTCATCTATAAAATTTAATAAGCAAATGTTCATAAAATCAAGTGGATACTCACTTGCAGAACTAAGTATTTCAAATGGATATTCAAAAGTTAATAATCAAATCCTGGTTGATTATTTATCAAAAGTAAAAAACAAAAAAATTTCTAAATATGAGGAAGATAGATCTTTTAAAATTTTAAAAAACTCATTATTATATGGAGGTAATCCATCAATCGAAACATTAGCTCATTCAATATTGAAAAAATATACAATTCATCTTCATCCAATTGCATTCAATATGATTACAGTTCAGAAAAATTCAGATTTAAAAATAAATAAAATTTTTAAACGTGAAATAGACTTAAATCAAATTTATTATATCGAATATAAAACTCCCGGTGTTGCATTAGCTAAGGAGATATTTAATAAATTAAATGGCAAGTCTCCAAAAAATAATGAATGTTGTTTTATTCTTGAAAATCATGGAATTATAACTTCTGCATCTTCAATAAATAAATTAATTTCTTTTACAGAATTAATTACACAAAAAGCAGAGAAAAGTCTAAATGTAAATTTTGAACGCTACAAAAAAACCACCAAAATTTCTAACGAGCTGGATCTTGCCGGTTTTAAAAATATGTCTGTTTTATATTCTGAAGATTTGATAATTAATAATTTTTTAAAAAAATTCAATTTCTCCAAAATTAATGAACCCTTGAACCCAGACAGTCTTTTATATTGTGGATTAAGTTTAATGGGTTCAAATGGTAATTTGAAAAGATCTTTAGAAAAATATAAATATAAATATAGAAGTTATCCAAGAGTCATAAAAATAAAAGATAAAATTTATTTTGTTGCTGAAAATATTTTAAAAGCAAAAGAAATTGAGGATGTATTTAAATCACATTTATATTTATATTCCGGAGCTTCACAAAAAAGATCTTTGTCTAAAGATGATATTAAAAGACTTGAATCTTATAATCCTCAAAAAAATAGACTTAGGTTTTGGTTTGATTATGAGGGAAAAAAAGAGAGATAATCTTTCTATTTTTTGATAGTATTTTATATAAAATTTTTTGAATTTTATATGGTAATTTTAACACTATATTAAGTATTATATTTTTTTTTCCCGCAAGTGATAAAGCATGGTAAATGGCATCGAATTCATAATAAACTCCATTACCATCCTCAAATAATATTGATTCTATACCTTTATCTCTGTAATCCATAATTTCTATCATATTATTATTTTCTTTAATTACATTTCCAAAATTCTCACAAATTTTACATTTTTTATCTATATATAATTTCATAAAATATTTATATCCCGTATTTAATTATGGACTTAGCTTTTTTGATTTTTTGATTAATTAATTGTTTCAAAATAGCATTTATGTCTTCAGATTTTTTCATCTGCAAGCACTTATCAAATGCTATTTTACATTCATTATGGTCTAGCTCATTGATTACGCTTTTTATAATTGGAATTGAATGGCAATTCATACTTAATTCATTTATTTTAAGTGCAACAAATAATGGCAAACTCAAAATATCATTCGCCATCTCTCCACAAATAGAAACATATGTACCTCTCTCAACTTTTTTGACTATATCTTTTATTATTCTTATAACAGCAGGCTGATAATAGTTTAGGATCGGTCTTAGATCCTCATTATTCCTATCGGCTGCTAAAATATATTGAACTAAATCATTAGTCCCAATACTGATAAAATCAACAATTTCACTTATTTCTTTTGACATTATAGCTGCAGAAGGAGTTTCAATTACAACTCCAATTTCAAATAACCCATTTGCACCAGCTTGATTACCCAAATCCTCTATTATTGACTTGGCTTCAATGATTTCATCTAGAATTGATACCATAGGCAATAAAATTCTTATTTTCTTATTAGTATCTATACACACTCTGAAAATTGCTTTTATTTGTTCAATGAAAGTCTCTTTATTAGTTAAGGAAAATCTTATACCTCTTAATCCCATCGCAGGATTAATTTCATCTTTTTGAAAGAGATTTTTATCTCCCCCAATATCAAGCGTTCTAATTGTAACGCTATCAAAACTGTTACTAATAAAAAGCTTCTTATAGTCTTCAAACTGCTCATCTTCAGTCGGAAATCTTTCGTTGGTTGTATATAAAAATTCCGTTCTATACATTCCAATTCCTTGGGCACCATATCTAATGGCAGAGCTAAGTTCAGAGGTGATTTCAATATTTGCTTTAATTAAAATTTCTAAACCATCTTTAGTTTTTGATGGTAGTTTTGAAAATTCTAGTAAATTCTCTTCAATCACATTATATTCATCCTTTAATTTAAGAATTTCATCTTTTTCATCTTTTTTTAATTGCCAAGTAGCTATGCCCTTATATCCATCCATATAAACTTTTTTACCTGGCTGTAGGACCTGACTTATATCTCCTAAAGACATTATTGCAGGAACGCTCAAAGATTTTGCAATTATAGCTGTATGGGTAGTTGCCCCGCCCAAATCCATTAAAAGTCCTATAACATTTTTATTTTTACAATATTTTAATGCATCAACCGGTGACAAGTCATGTGCGACAAGGATTGAATTTTTTGAGAGTTCTAATAAATTATCAGTGCTCCCTCTTAAGTTTTTTATTATTCTTTCCCCTATATAATAAAAGTCAGCTAGTCTTTCTTGCATATAAATATCTTTAACCTTTGAATAATTTTTACTTTTCTCAGTTAAAATACTGTTTAAAGCCCATTCAGCATTAATTAATTCCTTTTTTATTTTTTGAATTACTTCTGATGCAAGTATTTCGTCTTCTAAAATTAAAATATTAAAATCAAGTATATCTATGTGTTCAGATTTCAATTTATAATTAGAACCTTTTTTTAATTCACTTATTTCTTGAATTGAATCTTCAACAGCTTTCTGCAACCTGTTTATTTCATAATATATTTTATTTTTTTTTATTTTTTTCTTGTCAACAATAGTTCTGGCTTGATTAATTAAAACCACATTGCCTTCAGCAAAACCTGGCGAAACAGCAATTCCTTTTTTAGATATACTCATTCAGATTCACCAAACTTATTTCTTATTAGATCATTTATTTCATTTAGTGCCTTATCTTCATCTTCTCCTTCAACAAATATTTCAAATTCGTCATTGAATGAAATTGCAAGTGATAATAATCCCAATATGCTTTTAGCATTGACTTTAATATCATTAAATTCAATAAATATCTCAGATTTATATTTATTTGTAATTTCAACAAATTTTGATGATGCTCTTGCATGTAATCCAAGCTTATTAATTATTTTCAGTTTTTTTCTCATTTATTTGTAACCACTACACTTTTATGATTTATAGTCATTGTGAAATTTTCTGTCTTAAGATAAATATTAAAAGGTATTCTGTATATCGAATTTTCTATATCTCGATAGTCAGAATATTTTATATAAGTATTTCTACCATCTTGAATTATTATTTTTTCAATCTCCATTCTTGCATTCAAAATAAAATCTATTTTATCCTCTGATATTAATAATAATGAATCACTTTTCTGAACAATTCTCGCTGATTGAAGAGGCGTGAAAATATTTGAACTAATTATTTGAATTAGTTCATTTGTTTTAATAGGAAGATCAA
>CACLTT010000003.1 GCA_902609885.1 uncultured Candidatus Hydrogenedens sp.
AATTTTGAATAATTCTCTAAAAGAAAAAGAAGAATAGGAATCAAAAAAAAAGTTATAGGAAATAATATTATTGAACCAATAAACAACCAGATATGATAAATGGCATAAACAGAAAGTATTGATTTATAAGTAAAATATATAAATGAAATAATCAAATATAGGGTAAACCAAGCATAAACCTTTTTATTGTAAAATTTCAAATCTTTAAATTTCATAATGATAGTATATTAATTTTAATGATAATTATCTTTTTTGTTAAAAATTAAATCTAAATGTTACTATAAAATAATCTATGAGATTTTTAAATATTATTCGACATGCAAAAGCAGAAAATGATTATTCAAAAAATGATTTTGAAAGAGAACTTAACGAAAGAGGTCAGGAAGACTCTAAGTTTTTGGATAGTTTTTTATTTAGATATACCTTTAAAAAACATAAAATATTATGTTCATCATCTATAAGGACAATACAAACATATCAAAATCTTAAATTTTCATTAAATGAAAAAAGTAAAATAATATTTACAGATGATTTATATCTTGCAAATTTAAGAACAATTTATGAATTGATAAAAAAAGAAAGTAGGTCTTATATGATTACTATCATTGGTCATAATCCTGGCTTGAGCGATATTCTAAGCTTTTTTATAGATAAATACGATATTCCAGATCTCAAAACATCTTCTATAGCTCAAATAATTTTTAACGATACTAATAAAATAAATGAGGGTGACGGGACTCTCAAGTTTTTAATTCAATCTAAGAATAATGAAATTATTTCTTTATCTTAATAAAACTTAAGGTTCAGTAACAGTTACAGTGACAGTAAATACTGGGGCAACGTTTGAAATACTTTGGCATCCATCAGCAGCAGAATTATTCCATTCAATTGCAAGAGCATTTGTAGCTTTAAAAACCATATCAATTGAAACAATACTGTTTTCAGTGATAGTTATAGGACTTGAAAGTTCAATAACTGCTCTTAAATGATCGACATTTCCCGAAGCAGTGGCTCTTGTTTCACCGTCAGATTGTAATAGTTCGACGACATATCCTGAACCAGGGTCATACAAATAATTACCTGAACCTTGACCAGGATTAAGATCAGTCATAGAAATACTTACTTCAGCTTTATCATTTACATCTGTAATACAAGTTCCATCTCCACAGGAAGTATCAGACATTCCAAAAACATTACTTGTAGCACCTGCAGTAACGCAAGAAAGAGTAGGGGAGCCAGCAGTAGTAAAACCACCTTTAACAACTATATCCTTATCTAAATAACCTCTGAAATGGGTGTAGGTTCCAGGCTTATTCATGCTTTTTGTTACTTGAGGAACATAATTAATTGAGCTTGTTCCACCTATGTCACCACTTTGATCAGCAGTTTTAAGGACCCAAGTCTTCGTAGCATCATTACCATATGCAGATCCTCCAGTAGCATTATAAAACTCTCCTTTTTTTAAAGTAACTGTCATTACTTCAGCATCTACCGTACAGCTTTTGTCTTCATCAGCTACAATATCTGCTGCAGTTGTAGTGGATGTACAAACTATCTCAGCATTAACATTGAAGATAGAAAAGAGTCCTAAAAAAATAATTAATGTAATTTTTTTCATAATTTTATTGTCCTGATAGTTTGAATGATCCATTTGAGAACCTTTCAACCATTATTTTATTTGATCTTCTTACTTTATCTAAAAGGGTTTCTTTGACATCTCTTTTCCCAAATGCTCGTTCGGAGATGGGTTCTGAATATGTACCAAAAAGAGTAGGGCCTTTGTTTGGATCTAATTTATATGTAATCTTTGCAAACCAATAATTCTGATCTATTCCATCAGATTGCCTATCATCATTGTAGCCTGCTTCAAGATCTATATTATCATGGAGCGCTAGTTCGGCTCCATATCTAAAACCTTGAGGATCTTCACCTTGGAAGCCTTGATACTTATAAAAAGATAATAAAAATTTTGTCCATGGCAAAAATGGAATAGGGTGGCCAGCTTCTATATCAAAGCCATCAAGAGCTTTTTCCGTACCACTTACATTATCAATAACCATAGTTTTTTTAGAACTTAATGCTTCATAATAGTTAAATGTTATATCTAGAAGGTCTTTTTTCATTTCAAGACCAAACCCAACTCTATAATGATCTGAACTAAATTCATAATCATAAAAGGCATTTATCCCTAATATCATATTTTCTAATGAGTTATAGTTTCTATATCCTACTCCCAGATTAGTACCTATTCTTCTATCGCCAAATTGATCGTACATTGCAGCTGAAATTTGAGTGAAATATGTATCTTTTAAATCTTCAGATTGATATAAAGGCACAACTGTAAGAAATGAAAAGTCTATTAATGTATCGCCATCAGAATCCTCAGAAAACGATATTGAACCCTCAGAATTTGTAAAAAATTGATATTTTGAATTCGATTTAAAACTTGAATATTCATCGTTTGCTGTTTGGGTTGCCTTTGAATATAGCCAAGTTTTTTTATTATTATTAAATGAATCAAATTTCGATTTAGCTTGATTATAAGCCTCGTATAATTTGTCAGCTTCGTTTGTTTGATTAACATCTTGCGCTTTTATAGATGGTGAAATTAAAATTAATAAAAAAGCTATATATATAAACAATCGCATTCAACTACAATAGCATATTACGCAAATTTAATGTATAAAAAATTAAGATTAAATAGTTTCATAATTAATCTTATGTAAACAATAGTTTATTTTGATTAAGAATTGTATAATATCAGTTAGTTTAAGTATATGAATAAAATTGTATGGTTTAGATATGATTTTAGAGTAGCTGATAATAAAGCATTTAAAGATGCTGTGATATCAGGAAATGTACTACCTATATTCATTTATGATAATGATTTATGGAATCAAGGCTTTTCTAGCTCTTTTCATCTAAGTTTTATAAAAGATTCAATAGAGGATCTTCAAGGTAAGTTAAATAAGAACTGGAATGCTCATTTAAATATCTATAAAGGTAATACCAAAGAAATTTTAAAATATTTAGTTGATAAATATGATATTAAAGAAGTTTATTCTCATGCAGTATTTAGAAATAAATTTATTGCTGATATAGATAGAGAGTGTATTAAATTATTTAAATGTAAAAAAGTTAAGTGGAAAAAATATCGTCAGTTTGCAATACAAATTGATGGAAGAAAACAAGACGAATGGGCAACCCAGCGTAATGCATTTGTAAACTTTCCTATTGAAAATCCAACAGTAAATTGTGAATTCATAAAAGATTCTTCTAATGAAATTGATGATATTAAAACAAATATTATGGAAGGTAATAATGTCCAAATAGGCGGTAGGAAGAACGCTATAGACCTTTTAAATAGCTTTTTATCAGATAGAAGTGAAAACTATCGTAAAGAAATGTCTAGTCCTATTACAGCAGAAGATTCATGTAGCAGACTTTCAACTCATATAACTTACGGAAATATCAGTCTTAAAGAGATTAATAAAGCTATAGCTAACAGAAGATCAAAAGGCATTACAAATTTTATGTCTAAATCATTAACTTCATTTGAAAGTAGGCTTGCTTGGCATTGCCATTTTATTCAAAAACTTTTTGATGAACCCGAAATAGAATTTGAAAATATGAATAGAGCTTATGACGGCTTAAGAGAGAATGATTTTAATGAAACATATTTTGAGGCATTTAAAAATGGTAATACAGGATACCCTTTTGTAGATGCATGTATTAGATATTTAAAATCTAATGGCTGGATTAATTTTAGAATGAGAGCAATGCTTGTTTCATTTGCATCATATCAATTGTGGCTTGATTGGAAAAAAACATCTAAATATTTTGCTAGATTATTTACAGATTATGAGCCTGGAATACATTATTCACAGATTCAAATGCAAAGCGGAACTACTGGCATCAACACAATTAGGATATATAACCCTATAAAGCAATCTATGGATCAAGATCCTAATGGTGAATTTATTAAAAAATGGGTACCTGAGCTGAAAGATGTTCCAGAAGAATTGATTCATGAGCCCTGGAACCTTAGCTATATGGAACAAAAATTTATTAATACTGAAATTGGTAAAGACTACCCAAAGCCAATAATTGATAATAAAATATCATCAAAAATATCAAGAGATAAGATTTGGAATGTAAAAAAATCTAATGATTCAAAGTATTTATCTAAGCAAATATTAAAGAAACATACAAGCAGTAAAATAAAAAACTCATAAATTAGGTTTCATGTGCCCTATTCTCTCTTGCTTGAACAATTAACTCTTTTCTTATTTCATCTACTGTAAAACATGGTCTTTTAAAATTGAGAAAATAAATTTTATTATTTGATTCACAATAAAATCCATCAATGCTTAATTCAATCATTTTAGCCTTTTCATCCTTAACATTATGCTGTGCAGATAAAGTTGAAATTATAGATTTAGAGTGATCTTGATTCATGTGCTCAATTATTTCTTTTTCAGCTGGTATCCATTCCAAATCTTTTTTAAGCCATGAATCATTATTAAGCCATCCAATTTTCCCAAAACCCCCTATCCACCTTACGTTAGTAACAGACATTTTATAAAAATTAAAATCAGGCAATTCTAGATAAAGATCACTTTCAGGCAGATGTTTTTTAAGTTTTTGTTTTAATTCCTCTCTTCTGCTATCTTCAACTTTAATAAAGTCCCCCAATAAGCTCATTCTAGGATTATCTTGTTTATTTTCATGATCTTTTATTGAGAAAATTGTAAAACATGACTTTGAATTTTTTTTAATATTAGTTGTATGCTCAGCCAAATTACTTGCGAATATTATTATACTTCTATCTCTATCCGTTATATATGTTATAAAACTTCCAAATGGATAGCCTTCAAATTTATTGGAGATTGTTGTTAATACTCCCTCATTCGATGTCCTCAATAATTTTACAGCCTCTAATTCAAAATTTCTTTTGTCACTCATAAAATAACCCTAACTAATATATAATTAATATTATGTCTGATTATAAAGTTATCTTAAAAGATGATGATGGAAATGATTGTTTGGTAGAAAATATCTTAGATTTTCAGAAGCATATTATTACACACCACTCGTCAGGGGTTTCAATTCATGAAGAAAATGGTCACTATTTCAGAGTTGATGACGCTTTTAGAAACAAAATATTAAACATAATTAAAGAAATCCAAGAATAATTAGTTAAGATAATTTTATGATAAGAGCGATGATTTATTCTCTTTTTTTAATTATATCTGGCATATTTAGTTCTACACCCTCAAGTGCTTACTATTTAACAGCACATGATTTTAAATTTAATGATATCAATGGAAACGAATTAAATCTTAAAGATTACAAAGGTAAAGTTATTCTTATGGTCAACGTAGCTTCCAGATGCGGGTTTACTAGGCAATATGAAGGCTTACAAGCTATTTGGGAACAATATAAAGATAAAGATTTTATTTTACTTGGTGTTCCAAGTAATGATTTTTATCAAGAACTAAGTACTGAAGAAGAAGTGAAAAATTTTTGTGATCTAACTTTTGGGGTTAATTTTCCTATGACAAAAATAACTCCTGTTAGAGGTAAAGATGCTCACCCCTTTTACAAATGGGCTAAGTCAACTTATGGAACTAAGACTGTTCCAAAATGGAATTTTTATAAACTACTTATAGATAAAGATGGAAAAGTTGTTGATACATACTCATCAATGACTAGTCCTACTGATAAAAAATTAATATTAAAAATTGAATCTTTAATAAATAGCTAATTCACAATTGAAAGAAAAGCCTTTCTACTTCTTGGTCTATTATCAAAATCAATTACTACTATTTGCTGCCAAGTACCTAGTCTTAATAAACCTTCATTAATAGGAATAGATATTGATGGTCCTAAAATTGCAGATCTTACATGAGAAAATCCATTTCCATCTCCCCATTTTAGATTATGAATATATTCAATATCTTCAGGTGCAATCCTACTAATAGCATTTTTTAAATCTTCGATAACTCCATCTTCATATTCAATAGTTGTAACACTTAGAGTTGAACCTTGAACAAAGACATTTAAAAGACCTTCAGTGAATTCAGAAGCAAAATCTGAGGCTTCTTTAGTTATGTCAACAATATCATTAAAACCTTTTGTTTCGAATTTAATTATCTTGTTTTTAATCAATTATCACACCAGTCTTTAGTTTTTTTCCCACCATAATATTCAACGTAGAAATTTTTGCCTTCTAAGTATTCTCTATAATCTCTTTTATCAATATATAAATCAGCTACTACCCTACCCCCGTACTTACCCCATTTCAGATTTTTTAAATAAATAACTGTGGAATTTTTAATTAGGTTATTAATAAAAACTTTTGCTTCTAAAGCTAATTTTTTTTCGCGTTCACACTTTCCTTTAATCTCAGGTGTATCAATACCATTAATTCTAATTTTTATTTTTTTTAAAGTGTCAGGAACACCTAGCATTTTTGCGTTACAGGTATCACCGTCGTAACAATATTCTCCATTTCTTTCTACAATAATAATATTTTGTGTATGTGAATATCCTTGAATTGAAAAAATTAAAAAAAAGAAAACAAAGTATATATTCATAAATTAATTATAAATAATAAAATTTTAATGATTTAAAATCCTGCTTTTTCTGGTTCAGGATTTTTTTTAAAAAAGAATGTTGTTTTATCTGGATATTTACAGGCAGACCCTGAAATTCTATCAATAAAATACCCAGGCCAAAAAAGAACGTTCACCCAGGTAGATCCCTTATGGCTCTTTTCTATCTCAGCTTCAGTTGCAGGAGTATAACCTTCTTTGACACATGTTAATTGAGCATCACCACAAGCCTGCTTAATGAGCATTTGACCGGGCGTTTTTACATAAAAAGTTCCTTCATCATTTTGTAATGTACACTCCGCATCTTTTATAGTATTTCCTTCAAGGTCAAGGGTAGTTATAGATATAATTTGGTTATCATCTCCAAAGATTGTACTACATGAAGTCAACATAAAAGGAATTAAAAGAATAAATAAAACTCTCTTTAGCATTATAATAAAATACACTATTAGTTAATAAAAAAGCAACCAAATCACTTCTTAATTTTTCTCATAGTAATTCTATTAACTTCTTCTTCCTCATAAATATACATTCTAAGTATATCCATAAGCTTGTTTGAATATTGGTTTTTTTTTAACTTTGGATTAACTGAAACAGAGTTTAATGTAGCAATCTCTTCCCATAAACCTTTATCTATAATCTCCTTAATCATTACCTCTCTCATTGAATCTTGAGAATCAGGAATTTTAGGAACCTTTTCAATATTAACTACAGCTTCTGAACCTGTTTCTGTCCCAGGAATAACAAATCTCCCTTCTGAATCACCATCCATGAATTTAGATTTATTTTTAATTATTGTACTTTTTATATTATCTATCTGCTTATTTATCTCTTTAGATTTGTCTTTTAAAACAACTAATTGATCTATTAGGTTTGTAAGATCTTTGATATCTAATTCATCTAAAGATTCTTTTAATTTAAATTTATATTTAAATTCAGGACATATTTTTTGAAATCCACATGATTTGCAATGGTAACCAGGAGTTTGTATCCACTTTTTTTCTTTTCTGATTAAATCTATTAAATTTACATAAAAACCCTTAGCTTCTTCTAGATCTTTCTTTTTTACTTTTCTTTCAATTTTTACCCCAGGAAAAGGATAAATAAGCTTTATATTTATATCTTTAACTGACTTAAATCGTTCATCTTTTATAATACCCAAAGCATATAAATATAATTGTTTTAAAGCTTTATCTAAGTAGGTGTCCTTAGGAGCTTGCCTTGATGTCTTATAGTCAACAATTGTTAAAACATTGTCTTGTATATCATATCTATCTATAAAGCCCTTAAAACTTAAAATATGACCTTTTTCATCCTCAAATTCAGGTTCAACAATTTCTTCAGTTTTACAAGAATCAAAAGATGTTTCAATGCCTGTTACATAGAATTTATCATAGTATCTCTTAATGCAGTCAAATGTGTATTTTTTATAAATTTTATCATCTTTTATCTCATCATGATAAACGATCTCCCTACCCTTACTTTTTTCTCTAGTTAGTTTTTTATCCCACTCTATTTCAAATATTTTTTGTATGTCCTCAAATGGAATTATTCCTTTTAAATAATAATCTTTATACATATATTCTAAAATTGAATGGTATACAGAGCCAACTATTATACTTATGGATACAAATTCTTCTTTGTTGTCTTTTTCAATGTATTTGTATTTATATTGGCGTGCACATGTTTGAAAAGTGTTAATTCTGGAGTTTGACCACTTGTTGCCTTTCTGTCTTTTCATTTTTTTTGTGTCTTTTATCCATTATAATTGATTTAATGGAAAATTACATACTTATTACAACCCTTGTTCTACTAGCTGGAACTATATATTTGGTATTTAGTAAGAAAAAAAATAATGATGCTGAAATAAATGAATTAAAAGAATCTCTAAATAAAGTTCTTATAAAAATGGAAGAAGACAATAAGCAATTGAGACAAAACTATATTGACGAAAAGACTAATATGGAAAAGTTAGTTTTAGGTATTGTTAAAGAAAATACCGAATCTCAAGAAAAATCATTTAAATTTGAATCTGAAAATCTTATGAAGAGTATAAATAGTCAAACAAAATATTTTAGTGAATATTTCACAAAAATGGATTCTAGTATTTCAAATTTAGATAATGTTACTAAAGACATGAAAACAGAAATTAATGATTTTTCTAAAATAATTGGGGCTAGCTCAAGTCAGTCAGGTAAATTCGGAGAATATCAGCTTGAAAACCTTTTCAAATTCCACAATTTGCAAAAAGATATTGACTATATGACTCAAGTTTCAGTAAAGACGGATGATGGAGATTATAGATTAGACGCTGTGTTAGTTTCAGAAGAGAAGTGTCTAATCATTGATTCCAAAGCTACATCAAATATCGAAGTTATTAAAGAGCTAAAAAATGATGAAACATCAAAGGAAAGAATTGATGAAATTAAGAAAGAAATAAAAGATAAGGTAACTAATGAAGCAAACAAGCTATCAAAAAAGGGTTATCACAATATTGTTGTAAAAGAAAAGTATCATACTCCTGAATTTATAATAATGTTTATCCCAAACGAAAATGTTTTCTTAATAGTTAAAGAGCTTTTAAATAAAGATACAAATATGATTGCTGAAGGTGTAATTTTGGCAGGTCCTGACAATCTAAATTTTATTATACTAATGTGGCATTACATAAACGGAATATTAAAAGTTCAAGATCAAATCGAAGATATTAGAAATGCAGCAACACAGATTCATAATAGATTTGGTACAGCAGCCGAGCACTTTTCTAGTTTAAAAAATTCCCTAGAATCCAGTGTGAATAACTGGAACAAATTGGTATCAAGTGTTGACTCAAGACTTATACCTTCTGTTAAAAGACTTGAAAAAATGGGAATAAAATCCTCTAAAGAATTACGTGAAGTTGGAACTATTAAAGAATCGCCAGAAAATTTTAAGAAACTACCTCAAATTAATCAAAAAGAAATTTTTGAGCAAGACTAAAAATTTTAAGTATATTACTCAGATGAGGATAATCTTAGTTTTTTCATTACTAATTTTGAATTTATCAATTTTTCCTAATTTAACTATGAAAAATCATTTAGATCATAATGAAGCCTCTCATTCTCATCATGGCCACTCAGAAGATATTCCATGCAATAATAATACTACTGAACCTTGCAACGAACATGAATGCTGTACCCTTTTTGTATTCAAATCATTAAATAATTTTAATTTTATAAACAATACTTCGTTAAAAACTTTTTTTAATAAATCAAAAATATTAAGTCTTAAGTTATCTGAAGTCTTTCGACCCCCAATTGTTTAATTTTTTTAAATTTAAATAATTGGAGGTTAATAATTTTGCATAGATTGCTATTTCTTATAGTTTTCTTCATATCTATAAATGTCTTTTCTAGACCAGTTTCATACACTGGTGGAACAACTTTTATGGCAATGAATGATGGTGATAGAATATCATCACACACACATTATTCGCCTAAATATTTTTATTCTGTAGGATATAGATTTGAATATTGGAAAGATAAAGATTATGTAAATCATTTTTTGCAAGGTAATTATCTCGTTGAAAGATTTAATAATACAGACTCTCAAGCAAATATTTATTTAAAAACAGGAATTGGTACATCTACTTATCTCGAAGGTGATAAAGATTACAATAAATCATATTTTATTGCAGGGTCGGCTGATTGGGAAACGCAAAAACTATATTCGAATTATGAAGTTAGATATTCGGATATAGGGAATATTGAAGATTTTATTTTTCATTCTGGAGCATTTGGTTTTGCTCCGTATGTAGGTAATTATGGGGACTTACACACTTGGGCTCTATACACTTTTCAATATAATGAGGATAGAAATAAAAATAAATTTACCCATGGGCCAAAACTTAGATTTTTCAAAAATACAAATTTAATAGAGGTTGGTATCAATAATAAAAAAGATTTGATACTAAATTTAATAATTAGATATTAGAGGTTTTAAAAATGAAAAAGAATATAGTAATAATTCTAACAATTTTATCAGTACTAACATTCAATTCATTTTCACATGACGGTGAGAATCATTCATCAGAGCATAGGTTAAAATTAGATTATAAAGCTTCTGTTGGAACAATCGATCCTAACGGAGAAATGATCAGGGTTAATGTTAAAGGGCTTGTTTGTGATTTTTGTGCTAGAGCAATTGAAAAGGTTTTTATGAAAGAGAAATCAGTTGCTGGTCTGACAGTAAATCTTGCAGAAAAAGAAATTAAAATTTTTACAAAAAAAGGTATGAATATTGATGATGATATTATAAGAGAAAAGATTAAAGATTCTGGATATATTGTTTCATCAATAGAAAGAATTTGATGGATAAAGAAAAGAAATCATTATTAACACAAATTCTTGTTCTTTTTGCCAGCAGCAGTACCTTAGTATGTTGTGCTATACCTGCACTTCTGGTGGCAATTGGCGCAACAGGTGCATTAATAAGTCTTTTTTCAAATATCCCTTTTCTAATAACTATTAGTGAGAATAAAGAAATGGTTTTTATCATATCAGGCTTATTAATAATTATTGCATTTTGGACTCAGAGAAAAGATGAAATAGATTCTTGTGAGCTTGATGACACACTGATGATGTCATGTAATAATCTCAAAAAAATTAATAAAATAATACTCTATTCAAGTTTGTTTATATATTTAGTTGGACTATTCTTTGCATTTTTTGCTAAATATTTAATCTAAAATGAGCTTTTAAATTTAAAGCTCATTTTAGATTATAAAGTTATTTTAAATTATAAAGTAATTACTTGATCGGGTGGGTTACCAGAAAGTGCTGTATATAGCTGCGGGAAACAACCAACGTGTACTCCATTTACAACATCTTTGGGTTTAACTTCGCCGGTTCCACACTGACTGAATTCTCCTTCGGCAAGATTACGTCTTAAAGCACATTGGTCACATGCCATTAAAAGAATATTTTTTTCCTCTGCAATTTTAGCTAGACGCTCCCCTACTGGATCGCCCTTTCTTAAAGAAAAAACATTATCGTCAAAAAAGAACATTCCTACTACTTCAACAATATGACTATCAGCCTCAAGTTGTGGTAATATCATTGACGATAATTTATAAGTTGCTGCCATATCGTTGGCAAAAACATAAGCTATTTTTATGATGATTAACCTCCTTTAGATAAACATTCACGCAAATTTTTTGAAAGATTAGTGACTAATTCAAAATAAAGATTTTTTCCAGGTGTTAAATTAAAACCTAGCGGGTCGAGCTCACCCTCTTTAGCATTGGTTTCCTGTATTACGGTTTGAACAATTCTTGATGGAAATTGAGGCTCTCTAAACAAACATACTACATTATCTTTTTCTATTTTCGTTTTAATTTCTTGAATCCTTTTTGGAGTAGGAGAAATATCTGGGTTTAAAGATATCGAACCAACTGAATTTAGTGAGTAATCTGCTTCAAAATACTGATAAGCATCATGAAATACAATATATGGCTCATTATTAACACTAGCTAATTTAGCACTAAGATCTTTATTAGTTTTTGATACTTTTTTTATAAATTCTTTTGCATTTGCTTTATAAAAATTTTTTTTATCGGGTGATATTTTTGATAGCTCTTTTACAAAAAACTTTGTTAGCTTTATTACATTCTTAGTGCCAAGCCAAATGTGTGCATCATAAGCTCCGTGATTATGTTCATGATGATCACCGTGGTCTTCTTCTTCCCATACACCGCCCTCTCTTATTGGCAGTAATGATAAATCTGCATTACCTAAAATTTTTATTGTTTTTGTATCTTCACCTAGAGCATTTAGAGGTCTTTCAATAAAAGATTCAATTGATTCATCAATATATATAAGTACATCTGAATCTGTTATTTTTTTCATGTCTGAGGGCTTAAGTTTAAAATCATGTGGGGACGAATTATTATTTAATAATAATTCAACATCTGAATCTACTATATTTAATAAAATGGAATGAATAGGTTTAATTGTCGTTATTATTTTCTTTTCATTACTATTTGCGACGAGTGTAAAGTTTAATAATAATAAAGTTAATAAAAAAGTGTATAAAATTTTCACAGTGTTATAATATAACAATGGGTTTTTTAATGTCAAATTGTTCAAATCATAATTTATGTATTGATTCTGCACTCGCAGAAGCAGAAAAAATATGTAATCAAAAAAATATACGCTTTACAGATTTGAGGAGAACAGTTTTAAAAATAATATGGCAAAATCATAAAGCAATAAAAGCTTATGACATACTAGATCAGATATCTGGTATGAATTTTTCAGCCAAACCGCCTACTGTTTATAGAGCTCTAGATTTTTTACTAGAAAACGGATTCATTCATAAAATTAATAGTTTAAATTCATATATTGGATGCCCTCACCCCCTTCAAAATGAACAATGTTATTTTATTATCTGCTCTTCTTGTGATGAAATAGAAGAATGTAGTGACAAAAACATAACTAATGCCATTAAAACTGTAATGGAAAAAAATAAATTTACTCATAACAATATCGCGATTGAAATTGATGGTACTTGCAATAGTTGCCTAGAAAATAGAAAATAACCTCATGCTAATTCAAGCTGAAAATATATCAGTTATCCGAAATAAAAAAGAAATACTTAAAAATGTAAATATAAATATTCAAGAAAGAGACTTTGTAACTATTTTAGGACCAAATGGTGGGGGAAAATCAATGCTCCTAAAGTGCTTATTAGGATTTTACAATCCAGATTTTGGATCAGTTACAAAATCATCTAAATTAAGAGTATCTTACACACCTCAAGATTTCACAGTTGATAAATCTATACCAATCAGGGCTTTAGATTTTATAATGTTAAATAAAAGTAAAAAAAATAAAAAAATTAATGATATCTTCCAGGAACTTAATATTGAAAATATTCTAAATCAACAATTGTCGACTCTATCTGGCGGAGAGTTACAAAAAATATTAATTACTAGATCATTAATTGATAATCCTAATCTATTAATACTTGATGAGCCAACTCAGAACCTAGATGTTTCAGGACAACTAAATTTCTATAAGTTTTTGAACAGAATATATGAGAGTAGAAACATAAGTATTTTAATGGTCTCCCATGACTTACATATGGTTATGGCATCTACAAAAAAAGTTATTTGTTTATCTAACCATATATGTTGTTCCGGTGAGCCATCAACCATTACCGATGATCCAGAATTTGCTAATTTGTTTGGTCATGATTTTGCAAACATGATGTCTCTATATAGACATGATATCAATCATAAACATAATGGGGAATCAGATGATTGATAATTTTATAATAAATGCCTTAATAGCAGGAATTTGTGTATCAATAATAGCTGGTGGACTTGGTTGCTTTATTGTATGGAAAAAAATGGCTTACTTCGGTGACTCTTTATCTCATAGTAGTTTATTTGGAATAGCACTAGGAATTATACTGGGTTTTAATGCAACTATAGGAACTTTTATAACCTGTTTAATTTTTGCCGGATTTCTTAGTTATTTACAAAATAAAAAAATCTTTTCAAATGATACCCTCTTAGGAATTCTTGCTCATGCATCTTTATCTATTGGAATAATAGCAATAAGCTTATCAGGTCAATATGTGAATTTAGATGCTTATTTATTTGGGGATATTTTGACTGTTACTAATCAAGAAATAAATTTTTTCATAATCGCGGCGATAGCTGTAACCAGTAGTTTGTTTTTTATATGGGAAAAACTAGTTCTGATAACGATTAATGAAGATATAGCTAGGGCCGAAAATATTAATACAAAAATTATTCAATCTATTTTTTTGATTCTTTTAGTAGTATTTGTTGCTACATGTGTAAAAATCGTAGGAATTCTATTAATAACTTCAATGTTAATAATTCCTGCTGCAACATCTAGGCAAATTACTAACTCTCCTGGAAATATGGCAATTGTTTCTGGATTATTAGGGATAATATCTATCATCTGTGGAGTATATTTGTCTATAATAGCTGATATACCAACGGGTCCTTCGATAATATTTGTTCTAACTCTAATTTTTGTTTTGGTCCTATCAATCTATAGAAAAAATTAACTTGATGTTAATAAATGTTATGTTATAACATAATTACTATTTTTTAAGGCGGTGACTAAATGAAGAATTTATTCTTATCATTTATAATTTTTTTATTAATTTTAGTGCCTTTTGAGTCCTTTTCTAAAGGTCACGAAAGTCATGATGATCACTCTGATCATGGAGGAGATACAGGTTTTTATATCCATTCTGGTATAAGAATACATCTCGACAAAACTCTTGATGCAGAAGAAGAAGGAGAGCAAGTTGATGAAGCCTCCACTCATTCACATTTTGAAATTGGTTACAACTTTAACGAAATGTTCTCTATTATTTCAGATATTAAAATTGAGGGTGGTGATCATGGACACGCACACGGTGAAGAAGAATCTGAAACTCCAAAAGATAAGTTTTTTGAAGAACATAAAACTATTGTAAACAAACTTTATATAAATATAAAAGCTGAGGATTTTGATTTTTATATTGGTAAATTCTCTCCTGTTGTAGGTATAGACTTTCATAAATTTCCTGGAGCTTATGGGTATCAAGAAGTTGAAGGTTATGCCCTACTTCAAAAGGTTGGATTGGGAGCTCAGTATACTGCTGATCTAGAGGATGCAGGTACTCACAAATTCAATTTATCAAGTTTTTATCAAGATACGTCATCATTAAGTCATTCTAGAATAAATAATGATGGTAAACTTCGTAAAGCAGACGGAGGTATCTCAAATACAGAAGATCTATCCTCTTATGCAATTTCATTAAAAGGTAAAAACTTCTTTTCTCTTGATAATAATTTCTTAGATGGTTTCATGTACCAAATTGGGCATGCAAAACAAGCAAAAGGTACAGGCGGAGAAGCTGATGAAAAAAGATACTCTGTTGGTTTTTCTCATAAATCATACTTGTCTGAAGATGTAACAATGATGTTAATTTTTGAATATATGGATATTGAAAAGCTGGGCGGTGAGAAGGGTCACGATAGAACCTATACTACCTATGGAGCAAATTTTGAATATGACAAATTCACACTTGGTGGAACAATAACTTTGAAAGATAATGACGCCGAAGAAGCTGATGAAAATGTAAATGACAGCGTTCGTCAGTTCTCTTTAGGATATTTTGTTACTGATCAGTTCAAAGTTGATATTGGCTATAAAAGAAAAAAGGCCTCTAATGAAGTTTCTAAAATAGCTGGAATAACTCTTAAATATGTTTTTGATTGGCCAACAGGTGGACATGCAGGTCATGACCATCACGATCATTAATAAATCTTAAAAACTCTATAAACCCTGAATATTTCAAAACTTAAATTAAATATTCAGGGTTTTTTCATTAATTTTATAAAATGGTTCAAATATTGCCATGAATATTAATATTGCAAAAAATAACTTTAATACCTGGTGATGGCATAGGCCAAGAAGTAGTTCTTGGGACTAAACAGATAATAGATAGTCTTGGTTTAGATATCCAATGGGATATAGTAACAACCCCCATGGATGATAAAACTAAGAAAATATCTGAGGAACTTGAAAAATCATTATCAATTACAAAAGTAGGATTGAAAGGACCTCTGACAACACCCGTTGGTGAAGGATTTAGAAGTATCAATGTTGAAATAAGAAAAAGATTTGAATTATTTGCGAATCTGAGACCTATTAAAACTCTCCAAGGTTTTAAAACTAATTATAAAGATCTTGATATGATAATTATTAGAGAAAATACAGAAGATCTATATGCTGGTAAAGAACTTGAAATAGCCAAAGGCGTAACTCAATCAATGAAAATAGTAACAACTGCTGCATCTGATAGAGTAGCTAAGTTTGCTTTTCAATATGCTTTAGAAAATAAAAGAAAAAAAGTTACAGTTCTTCACAAAGCAAACATTATGAAATTAACTGATGGTTTATTTTTAGATAGAGTGAGAAGAATATCACGCAGAAAAATATATAAAGATATAGAATATGAAGAATTGATAATTGATAATGCTTGTATGCAACTAGTAATGAATCCAAATAGGTTTGATATAATTTTGACAGGAAATCTATTTGGCGATATTGTTTCAGATCTTTGCGCAGGACTTGTTGGGGGATTAGGTGCTGCATCAGGGGCAAATCTTGGTTCGAACTTTGCTGTTTTTGAACCTGTTCATGGCACTGCACCAGATATTGCAGGAAAAGGTATAGCGAATCCTTTGGCTACGATATTATCTTCAATAATGATGTTAAACCATATTGGCATGAAAGAGGGAGCAGTAAAACTAAATAAGGCAGTTCTTTATACTCTATCTTTTCCAGAGAATAGAATGAGAGATATGGGTGGAAAATTAAAAACCAAAGACTTTATTAATAAAATAATTTCAAATATTAAAAATTAATTTTTTTGATTTTTTAAATAAGAACTTTTCAGGGTAAAATTAATATATGAAATATTTAATTTATTTATTCTTACTTGTATTTTCATTTAACATAATTGGGATAACCAACTCTATTGCATCCACTACTCATGAGCAAACATGTAGAGATTTTATAGAATTATTAAATGATACTACTGCAAGAATATCAGATTTAAACTTTAGTATGGAAGAAGAAGCTGTTCAGATGAAAAATGAAGTAGTAGAAGAACAATTATCTATACTTAAAAAATATTATGGAGAATTAGGAGTTGGTGAGCTTGAGGTTGCTTGGCAAGAGGTGTGGGGAACAAAATTTTTTGAAGCGTCTTCAGCTACAGCAAATACTCAAAGAGAAAAAGTTATCGAGATTTGTGGTGGCTATTATAATGAAACTGAATTAAACCAAATGGATTTCGTTTTACCAAGCTATTACGAGCTTAATGAATAATAAAATTTTTTTATTTGTTAATTAAAACCAAATCTCTATCTATTTCACTTATATCCCGACAACCTGACAAGGTCATACTTTCTATTAATTCTTTATTAATTATATCTAATACAAGCTCAACTCCACTTTGACCTGAATGATTCAGGCCCCACAACAAAGGTCTACCTATTTGAACTGCATTTGCACCAAGAGCAATACATTTTAGTATATCAGTTCCTCTCCTTATTCCTCCATCAACAATTAGTAAAGGCTCATTCCCTATTTGCTTTCTAATCGGCTCAATTTGTTTTAATGTAGGGACAGCAGTATCAAGTTGTCTTCCACCATGGTTAGATATAATAATTCCATCTGCTCCATGATTTAGAGCGTTTTGCGCATCATCTGGTCTTAAAATTCCTTTTACTAAGACTGGAAGCCCCGACACTTCTTTAATCCATTCAATGATATCAAAAGTCAATGTAGGATCAAATAAGTGGTCTGAATGTATAGACATTGATGAGCCTTCTAAATTTTCAATATTATTAAAATTTTCAAATTTTGTTCCTATAAAATTTCCCAGTTTTAAATTATTAGGCATTTTAAATAAGCTTCTTTCATCTCTTTCCCTTGTACCTAATCTTGGAGCATCAACAGTAAAAACAATAGCCTTATAATTTTTTTTCTTACATTTTATTAAAATATTTTTTGTAAAATCTCTATCTTTAGAGAAATAAAGTTGAAAAAATAATTTATCATGAACTGGTGACAAATCATCAATACCAAAATTTGCAATTGTACTATGTGTCATAATTGTATTGAATTTATTTGCAGCTTTTGCAGTTCCCAATTCACCATCAGCATGAGCCATTTGCTGCATTGCAACTGGAGCCAACAATATAGGGCTATCAATTTCCAAATTTAATATTTTAGTTTTTGTATTAATATTTGAAACATCTTTTAAAAATTTAGGTAATAATTCGTATTCATCGAATATAGATCTATTTCTTTTCAAAGTAACTTCATCTCTAGCTCCAGAAGAATAATATCCCTCTATAGCATCTGGTAGCTTATTTGGAAACTCTTTCTCTAAATCAAAAAGATTAATAATCATCTTATTAAATAATATATTTTAATTTTTTAAAAATAAAATTTTCACTAAAAGCATAACTATGGCAGTTGATGAGCATGAGACAATCATGGAGATTACAAAAGAAAAACCATTTTTTAACATATATGGCAATAAAAGGAATAATGGAACAGTTGCAAGTCCAAAATATAAAATTTCATAGCTAAGATTTGCAATTTTCAAAGTATCTTTTGATTCATAGTATATAAAACAAAAAGTTATTAGTGATACAAGTGGTAAAGCAATGATAAAAGCTGCTAGCACAGAAGATCTTTTAGATATTTCTGTTGCAAGAACTATTATTAATGCAGATATTAAAACTTCTAAAATATATTTATACATATCATAAAATTAAGAATTATATTTTTAGACACTAAAAAGGTATTAGTTACTATTAATATACTTCTTTAAATTCAACAACACTAGTATATCATCAATATTCACAAGGGAGAGATATAATGAAAATACCCAAAATTATTATTTTATTTATATTTTTAATAAGTGGAAATATATTCGCTAGCGAAAAGAAAGACTTAGATAACCATAAAAATCATGTTAATAATTCACATCAAAAAAATAATCATATTATGTTGTCATATAAATATATGTACATGAAAATGGATGGATATTTAAAAGGATCCTCAGATGCTTCTTATAGTGATGCGAGAACTAAACCTAATGGATCAAATTATATGACTGTTCCTTTAGAAATGAGTATGAATATGCACATGCTGAGCGGCATGTATACACTATCAAATGGTATTACCGTCATGTTAATGGGATCTTATTTTGATAAAGAAATGGAGATGAAAAAGCATTCAAGTGGGAAAAAGAAAAAAATGAAATCTAATGGTTGGGGTGATACTAAATTTAATTTTTTAAAAAAAATATATAATAAAAATAAATCTAAAATTAATATTAATTTAGGTATTAGCTTCCCCACTGGATCAATTGAAAAAGAAGATACAATGTTTTCAGGCTCTAAAGAAACACTTGGATATGGAATGCAATTAGGTTCTGGAACATATGATTTACTTTACGGATTAACGTACAATAAATTCCAAGATAATTATTCTTATGGTGTGAGCATATCGAGTGTTAAAAGAATTGGTGAAAATTCAAGAGACTATTCACTAGGAGATATTTATAAATCAAATCTTTTTATAGCAAAACCTATTAACAATGAAACCTTTATTAATTTAGAATCAGAGTTTAAATTTCAAGAAAAAATTGACGGGTCTCATAAAGATATTTTATCAATTATGAGTTTTGCTCAGGATAAAGAATCTTCTGGCTATAAAAGAATAGATTTAAGTTTTGGAGTTACTCATAAATTTAAAAATTTTAATAATTTAAAAATGGCATTAAAATTTAAAAAACCTATTTACAATGACGTTAATGCAGTTCAACTAGAAACTGAGAATCTTATAATTATTGGTTTACAGTATAGCTATTAATATAGTATGTTATTTGTAATAACTCATATCAAAAAATATGGGAGATTTAGTAAAAATGAATCTATATAAATTTTTTTTAGTTTTTTTAATTTTTATCCTTTCAATAACAAATAATATATTTGCAAATGATAGCCTTAAAGATGATTTAGAGTATTTAAAACCAAAAGAAAAACATAAAATAGGAATTGGTGGCGGATTTATTTATAAACCAACATATGTAGGTTCAAGTAGCATAAGGACTGTTTGGTTTCCCACTATCACCTACCAATATAACGACCCTGAAAAAGAGTATTTTAACTCTTTTGATCTCTTTGGTCCTTTTGCATCACTATCTGTATACGATTCAAATGAATTAAGTTTCAACTTGATAGGAGAGTATGATTTTGGTAGGCAAAGTGGCGATGATAATTCTCTAGAGACTCTTGAAGATATTGACCCTCATTTTAATATGGGATTTGATTTTGCGTATAAAATTCCTTTTAATTTATCTCTTGACGTTGAATATCAAACTGGAGTTTCTGATCCAGGAACTGAAAATGCGGTGAGTTTTTCATTAACTCATAATAAACTTATATGGGTTAATTTTTCACAGCCACTCATCAATGAAGCATCAATTTCTATGAATTATGGAAATTCTGAATGGATGGAAGAATGGTTCTCAACACCTTCAACTTCAAAATTTTCTAAATATACTGCAAAAAGTGGTTTTTATTCAACATCAATTAGCAATATGTCAGTCATTCCAGCAGGAGAATCTATGTCTTTTTTTGTTAATATAGAATATGAAAGACTAAGAGGTAATGCTGCTGATAGTCCACTTGTAAAAGATCAGGGATCTAAACATCAGTACATGTTTATGTTTGCAATTGTTTTTGAAATCGCTAAATTTTAGATTTAATATTTTAATAAAAAATGATTAATATAAATGAAAATGAGATATTAGTTGCTCAAGAAAATTGGGGAAAAGGTATTGTTGAAATTGGTTATCAATATTTAAAGAATTTGGATTATGAATCTAGGGCAATTAAACACATTAAAGATTTATATGCATATGAATTTTCAGATGTTTTATTTAAACCTACAAAAGTATCAAAAGTGCAATTTAGATCAACTTTTGATGAGGCGCTTTCTTATTTTGTAGCAACTAACAAAGTGTGTGAAGAAGATACAGGATTTGCAATTGAACCATGGTTAAACGTAAAATTTGAAAATTCAAATATTCTCTTATTTGAAAAAACTGCAATAGCGATGGGTAATTATTTTTTCACAAATACCAAATCAGAAATTACAAAAGTTGAATATACTTTCGGATACATTAAAAATGAGGATAATAGAATTCTCATAAACTTACACCATTCTTCTTTGCCATATGCACCTTAATTAGACAGTATCTTTTTAGTAAGTATGTTACTTTATTTATACTACTATCTTTTATTGATATTACTGCTATTATTGTAAAGATATTTTTTATCAGAGGAGATGAAATTATGGGATTAACAGCAGATAAGACTTTTTATCCTACTGCAAAAATGGCTATGGAAGCCCCAGCAGAAGAATTAGCATACGTAGCAACATTAAATGTTCACGGAAAACCTGATTCATTATGTACGGTTGATGTAAATCCAAATTCACCAGATTATCAAAAAACTGTGAGTGAATTAGTCTTACCGAATATAGGTGATGAACTTCATCATTTTGGATGGAACGCGTGTAGTGCACACTTGTGCCCTTATGCACCCCACCCTGATGTAGAAAGGAGATATTTATTAATTCCTGGATTACGTTCTTCAAGATTATATATAGTTGATACTAAAGATAATCCTAAAGAGCCAAAAATTATTAAAACAATTGAGCCAGAAGAAATAATGGAAAAAACTGGATACAGCAGGCCACACACAATACATTGTGGACCTGAAGGAATTTATGTAAGTGCCCTTGGTGGAGGAAGTGAAAGTGGTGAAGGCCCTGGTGGAATTTTCTTAATTGATCATTTAACACTTGATGTTAAAGGACAGTGGGAAAATGATCGTGGACCTCAATATTATGCCTATGATTTTTGGTGGCATTTAGGACATGACAGAGTTGTTACTTCTGAATGGGCAACACCAGACTTATTTGAAAACGGATTAAACTTAGAGGCTGCAGTTGGTGGTAAATATGGTCATAAACTTCACGTTTGGGATCTTAAAACACACAATCACCTTCAAGAGCTTGATCTAGGAAAAGAAAATCAAATGGTTTTAGAATTAAGACCATCAAAAAATCCAAAAAATACCTACGGATTTGTAGGAGTTGTTGTTAATACTCAAGACTTATCAGCATCTATTTGGACCTGGTATCTTGATAAAGGAGAATGGAAAATTCAAAAAACTATCACAATACCTGCGCAACCAGCTGCGGCTGAGGAACTTCCTGCTCCACTAAAACAATTTGGTGCAGCTCCTCCACTAATAACAGATATTAATTTATCCCTAGATGATAAATTTCTATACGTTTCATGTTGGGGTACAGGTGAGATTATCCAGTATGATGTATCAGATCCTTTCAATCCTAAACAAACTGGGTTGATTGAAATTGGTGGAGTCGCAAAGAAAAAAGCACATCCATCCGGTGCTGCTGCATCTGGCGGACCACAAATGGTTGAACTTAGTAGAGACGGGAAAAGATTATATTTTACAAACTCTCTATATAGTAGCTGGGACGATCAATTCTATGATGATATCAAGGGTTGGTTTGTAAAAGCTGATATCGATCTTAATGGTGGATTTGAAATAGATAAAGATTTCTTTATGGATTTTGGTGACCAAAGAACTCACCAAGTTAGATTACAAGGCGGAGATTCTTCATCTGATTCATTTTGTTTCCCTAATGAAGAAAACTAATTTCTTCAAATGGACCACATACACTATAGCTTCTTTATAATTTTAGGCTTTTATCATGGAGTCAACCCGGGAATGGGTTGGCTCTTTAGTGTTGCTCTGTCAATGCAAAGAGAATCAACAAAAACTATTTTTATAAGTCATATACCTATAGCTATAGGACATCTACTATCTCTTATAGTTACAATTTTAGTATATTACGTTATTCAAGACTTTATAACACCCGAAACAAGTAAATTGTTTTTTGCATTATTATTAATTGGTTTTGGTATTTACAAATTGATTGACCGAAGTCATTTTAATTGGGTAAAAATGAACGTTAATAATTTTGATCTATTTATATGGTCATTTTTAATGGCTTCTTCTCATGGTGCAGGACTAATGTTAATACCAGGTTTTAATTATGAAGGAGATCACATGGTTCATCATTTAGAACATTTTGGTTTTTTTGCATTAGGAATCCATACATTAGCAATGCTTATAACATCAATTATTATAGCTTTTTTAGTTTATAAATTAATTGGTCTTAGAATTTTAAGAACAAGCTGGATAAACTTTGATTATATTTGGTCTTTTGTATTGATACTTGGTGGATTATTCATCTTTTTTATTTAAATAATTTATATCAACTATAATTTCATCAGGAATAGAATTAATTTTAAAAATTATGCAAGGATATGATTCCACTTCTAAAAACGTTCCCTCTTTTTTTTCTTCTTTTAAATATATATATAGAATATTTTTTTTAATTTCATAAGAAATAAATTTAAACAGATACGTTGGGTTTGGTCTAATTCCATCAAAAATTATTATCCTATTATCCTCTCTGACTATATTTTTATCACTATATTCGACTGAACAATTATTTTCAGAGGAATATTCCTCTAATACCACATTTTTATTACAAGAAAGAATAAAAAATATACTAAAAAAAATTATTTTATAAATAGCTTTTAACCTCTAATATGAAAATCTTATTATTATTATTTTTAATATGCCCCCCATTATAAATAAAAAGAGTTCCGAGTTTATATTCAAAATTTTCTTTATTTAAACTATAAGAGATCTCATAATTTGTTTCTTTTTTATCAGCTTGTAATTCGTACTGTGATTCTGAATAAAATATATTTCCAAAAGAATCTGAATATTCTGGAATATATAAAGAAAAAGAACCTTTTTCAACTCTAAGAGGTTGATAAACCAAAAAAGAAATCATTTCATCATAATCATTATTTAAAAATTTTTCTAGTCCAATCGCCCAGGAGGTTGATTTAATATTATTAAAATTTGAGAACATTGATTTATTATCAATTTCAACTTTTGTATCAGCATAAAAATACTTGAGTAAAATTCTATTACTTTTAGATTTATAAATGTACGATAGACCTAAAAAGTTTGTTTTAGATTTTTCAATATCAAAAGCGCCTGAGGAGACTGTTCCAATAAAAGATGTTGGTTCATTAAAAAGCCCATATTCAGTCTCAAATATATTTTTATTATTGGTAAATTTAATTTTTGATGAGACTAAATATGACATTTTTTGATTAAAATTATCTTTATAATATTGGTAGGGTATTTGTTTTTCAAAAAATAAACTATAAGAAAAATTATCAAAAATTTTATGTTTATAGTCTAAGCTGTGAGATTCGCCGTTTATAGCAATGAACGGATTTATAAAAGCATTATTTTTATACATATTATTTGCTATTTTTTCAGAAAATAAAAAATAATATTCTTTATCATAACTGTAATTATAAGATAATTTAAAGCGTTTATTCTTGTAATTTAATGTTAGGTTATTGAAATAATTATCATATAAATCAGAAACGATATTACTGTTATAGTTATTATGATTCTCAACAAAATCAACATAAATTTTTTGCGATATAAAAATTCTTTTTTCAGATATATCATTTAATAAGACTAGATTCTCTAAATTAATATCTCTATATTCCCTTATATCAATGAAAGAATTTAAATTAACAAAAAAAGCTGCGTTATCAAAAGTATCAAAAACAACAACATTTTCAGAAAAGTTTTCTGCTAAATTAGCATTTTTCTTTAATAAATTATTTTTTATTATTTTGTGACCAAAAGCGCTGGAAAATATTATTTTAGAATTATTTACATTATGAAAAGTTGAATTGTTGGAACTATTATTTGTGTTATTTAAGTTATTATTTGGCGAGGAAAGAGCTAAAACCTCAATTGGCTTAGTAGCTGCATCTAAATCAATTTTTCCATGCCCAAATACTGAAGAAGAATAACTATTTCCATCTCTATCAGTAAGGCCAGATGTTGAAGCAGTTGCAAAAAGTCTATCAATAATTTGTTCAGCACTTAAAGTAGGAAAAGTTTCAATTAAAATTGCAATAGCTCCAGTTACATGCGGAGCTGCCATAGAGGTTCCGGTTAAAAGAACATAGCCTGAAGTATCATCCATCCTAGTACTCCATATATCAACTGCAGGAGCAGCTATACACCAATCAGCCGCAATTCCACACCTATTAGCAGAATTATATTCATTGCCACTTGAATCAATTCCTGTCACCGCTATCCATAATTGCTTTAGGTCGCTATAGTGATAAGGTAGTTGTGCCTGAAGATTTGGGGTAGCATATCCATTGTTGCCGGTTGCCCAAACTTGAATAATATCATTATTTACCATATTTTGATAACCAGTAATTTCAGTTGAATGAAAAGTATCTAAATAGGATTTGCTAAAAGAGTTATTTGTAGTTGAAGTACCCCAACTATGGTTAGCGACCTTTATATTGGCACTAATTGCTCTTGTCGAGGCATCTGAAACAGAACTTTGTCCTGTAAAAACTCCATTATCTCTGAAAATTTGATAAGAAACGATTGATGTTACACCATAAGCTATGCCTTGCATACCAGTATTATTTTTATTAGCTACAATTGTTCCAGCTACATGTGTTCCATGTCCATGCTGGTCTTGTATTGTTGTGTTTGAATCTTGGTAGTTATAACCACTAAAAGATTTACCTGAAAACTCAGAATGATTGGGATTAATCCCTGTATCGAAGATACCTACTTTAACTCCATCGCCTGACAATTCCCTTGAATATGCTATTGAAGAGCTTAAACTCCCTACTCCATAACTATACTGATATTCATCTGTTTCATAGCTACTAGAAGTTTGTCGAGCTGGGTAACATCCAGAATAAGTATTTCCCTGATACGAACAAGTGTTTGAATTATTATTTATAGTGGAGGACCCACTGCCACCAGAACATCCTGTCAAAACAGAAATAATATACAAAAATGAAACTATTTTTGTTAAGTTTTTCAAGATTATTTATAAATATATAGGAAAAAAGGCAAAAAAAAAGATTGAGTTTTAGTGCTAATCTCTTAGCTTTCTTCGTGACCCAATCAATATTGAGTCTAACTCAACCTGATATTAAATTAACTAAGAATTAAAATATTACAAATAAAAAAGGAAAAAAGGCAAAAAAAAAGATTGAGTTTTAGTGCTAATCTCTTAGCTTTCTTCGTGACCCAATCAATATTGAGTCTAACTCAACCTGATATTAAATTAACTAAGAATTAAAATATTACAAATAAAAAAGGAAAAAAGGCAAAAAAAAAGATTGAGTTCTAGTGCTAATCTCTTAGCTTTCTACGTGATCCAAACAATATTGAATCTAACTCAACCTACCCTGATAATATACTTGAGTTTGATATTAAAGTCAACAAGAAATATAAAATAATCGTAAGCAATTGAAATTATTGACTATTTTATCCCAAATCAATTCCTTGAAATACATAAAAAAATTACTATCTTATAAATATGGAGGTAAAAATTATGAACATGATTTTAAGAAATCATTTTTTTGATAGTTTTTTCAATAACTTTGGTGCTTATGAAAGATCAACTTCTCATTATGAAGTAGTTGAAAATGAGGGATGCTTTGATATTCACATTGAGTTGCCTGGGATAAGAAAAGAGCATATTTCGTTGAAAGTTCATGAAAATCACCTCAACGTAAAAGCTGACAATACAGTTGATAGTGATTCTAATGTAACCCATAGAAGACTAAATAAAAGATATGAAAACACTTTTAAACTTCCCTCAATTGTTGATATAAGTAAAATTTCAAGTAAGCTCGAAAATGGCATTTTGAGTGTAAATTTACCTAAACTTGAAGAAGAAAAACCAAAAGTAATTGAAATTCAAGTCAAATAATTTATGCCCGGTTAAATCCGGGCATAAATAGCTTATTTATAATATCTAACTTTTCTATTAATATATTTTTTATAATCTATGAAAATTCATAAAGAAATTATTAAATGTAGAATCTGCCCAAGACTAGTTCAGTTTCGCGAAAAAATTGCAAAAGAAAAAAGAAAACAATATATGGACGAAACCTATTGGGGAAAACCTGTTACGGGTTTTGGAGATATGAAAGCAAACATAGTTATTGTTGGGTTAGCACCAGCTGCACATGGTGGTAATAGAACCGGAAGAGTTTTTACTGGGGATAGATCAGCCGAATTTCTTTACAGATGTCTACATAAAAAAGGTATTAGTAATTTATCAAACTCTCTTAATATCAAAGATGGATTAAAATTAAAAGATACATATATTACTACAGCATTGAAATGTGTACCACCTGGAGACAAGCCAACAAATAAAGAATTATTTAATTGTTTTAATTATTTTGACACTGAATTGGATACATTAAAAAATTCAAAGAAAATAATTGCGCTAGGAAAAATAGCATTTGATGCATGTATTAAATATTATAAAAATAAGTATCCAAGTGTAGAGCTAAAATATAAATTTAAACATTCAGAATACTTTAAAATGCCTGACAATAAAATACTCTATGGCTGCTATCATCCAAGTCCAAGAAATGTAAATACGGGAAAAATAGATGAAAAAGAAATGATAAAATTTTTAGACTTAGTATATAGTTAAGTTTATCGAGCAAGATTTCTAAAAGTCGCACTCAAGGGGGTGAAATCTTGCTCGAAGCTTATTATTTCATAATAAATATTTTTTCAAAAATTTTCAATTACTTTAATACAATTTAAAAAAATAATATGTACCATTTTGGTATAAATACCTCTATGGTACAATAAATTATGCCTAGAGATAGCCAATTTCATTTAAGAATTAATAAAAATATATATACAAAGCTTAATAAGATTTCTAAAAAGGAAGGTAGAAATATCTCTGATGTAATAAGAGAAGCCATAGCAGAATATCTATTAACCAGAAACTATTTAAGTGATGATCCAAATAAAATAATATCTAAAAAAACAAAACCAACCAATAAAACTATTGAGAGTATAATTGAGTCCTTAGCTGAGAGTTACTATAATAAAAATTTAACTTCCAAAAAAACAACACTAAAGAAAAAAACAAGAAAACAGAAAAATCAAACTATTGAAGAAATCTTGGAAAATCTAATTTATGACTGATTTAAAATATTTAATAATTACCGATTTAGATGGAACTCTTCTAAATTATGAAACTTTCTCTTACAAACCAATAGTCCCATTTATAAAAAAAATAATATCTAAGAAAATTTTAATTATTCCTAATACTAGCAAAACGAAAGATGAAGTCTTAAAATTTTTAAATGAAATTAAGTACCCTACCCCGTTTATAGTCGAAAGTGGCAGCGCAATATATTACCCAAAAAAATTTAATTATTCTGGAAAAATAAAAATTAACGATTTTGAATTAATATATTCTTCGAAAAATAAAAAAAGTATTCATAAAGTACTTAGTTCAAAAGATTTCAAAAATTATAGAAATCTTTATAGAATAACAAATGATATAAAAAACATGGATCTAGCAAATTTTTCTGGTCTAAGTATAGAAAATCTAAAAGACATTAAAAAAAGAGACTTTAGTGAACTAATTGTTTGGGATTCATCAAAAAAAAATCTTAACAAATTCAAAATGCTTTTAAATAAAAAAGATTTATCGCTTCTTGAAGGGGCACGTTTTTTGCATCTAAAAGGGAGAGGAGATAAAGGTATCGCAATTAATAAATTATTAAAATTTATGAAATCATCTAAAATTACTATAAACAAGACAATTTCCTTAGGTGATAGCATAAATGACATACCTATGTTAAATAGCACAGATTTTTCTTGTATTATTAAACTACCAAATAAGGATTATATAAATTTTAATGGAGAATCAGTATTTAGATCTAAAAAAGAAGCACCATTAGGCTGGAAAGAAGCCCTGATGTCTATAGGAGAATTTGCTGATTATGTGTATGAATAATGTCGGATTTTCATCAAAACGGAATAATAACAACACTACATAATTTTAGTAACTTATCTAAAAAAACTATCGAAGAGGAATTGAAAAAATTTTCTAAAAAAAGGCCTATTCATTTAATTCTTCCTTCTTTGTTTTCGGAACTAAAAAGACCCGCTCTTAAAAAAATAATATCAGAACTCAATAAAGTAAACTATATTAGTGAAGTAATAATTGGGCTTGATCAGGCAAATGAAAGCGAATTTAAATATTCAAAAAAATTCTTTAAAAGCCTCAAGATTCCTCATACTATATTATGGAATGATGGACCAAAACTATTAAAATTAAATGCTGAACTAGAAAGTATAAATCTTGCTCCTAAAGAGTTTGGTAAAGGAAGAAATGTTTGGTACTGTCTTGGATATTCAATATCAACAGATAAAGCTGAGGCGATAGCAATTCATGATTGTGACATCATTACATATACATCAGATATTTTATCAAAGCTTATCTATCCCATAGTTAATCCCAATTTAAATTTTGAGTTTTGTAAAGGGTATTACCCCAGAGTTTACGGAAGTAAGATGAGTGGAAGAGCTTCTAGGCTGTTAGTAACTCCCCTGATTAAATCTCTTAAAAAAATTATAGGTGAAAATGAGTATCTAGATTTTATGGATTCATTTAGATATCCATTAGCTGGAGAATGTTCATTTAGAAAAAGAATTTTAAGAGATTTAAAAATACCTAGTGACTGGGGTCTTGAAATTGGAATTCTCTCAGAAATGCACAGAAACTATAGAAATAGTAAAATTTGTCAAATTGATATAGCTGATAAATACGAGCACAAACACCAAGATCTGTCGGATAATGATATAAATAAGGGGTTGTCAAAAATGTCAATTGATATATCAAAAACTTTTATTAGAAAACTTGCAACACAAGGGCATATTTTTTCACTTGAGACTTTCAGAACTTTAAAGGCGACTTATTTAAGAACAGCTTTGGATTATGTAGAAATCTATAAAAAAGATGCAATCATGAACAACATTAATTATGATGAACATACAGAAGAAAAGGCTGTGGATGTATTCTCTGAGAATATAATGAAAGCTGGTGAGATATATTTAGGCTTGCCGTTAGATACACCTTTTATCCCAACCTGGAACAGAGTTGAAAGTGCGAAGCCTGATTTTCTGAAAAAATTAAAAAAAGCTGTGGAACATTACAATTAATGGATAAAGATTTTGAAGCAGAGGTAACTTTACATTTAAAAAGAATCTACAAAGGAATCAATATAAATAAAAAAATAGATGTATTTGCCAAAGAGCTTATAAATATAATTGGAAAAAATAGAAAATTTAAACAACCTGAAATAGGAAAAAACTTATGGTCTGAAAAGGACATTATGTTAATTGCCTATGGAAATTCAATCAATTCTCCAGGACATGAGCCCCTAAAAACATTAGGAAATTTTGCAAATAAACATTATAAAGATTTATTTTCAATACTACATATTTTGCCATTCTTTCCTTATAGCTCTGATGATGGTTTTGCCATCAAAGATTATTATAAGGTAGATAATAAGCTTGGTGATTGGAAAGATATAAATAAGATATCAACGGATTTTAAACTAATGAGTGATCTTGTGATAAATCATATTTCAAGTGAAAGCGAATGGTTTAAAAATTTTTTAAATGATAATGGTAAAGGTAAAGATTATTTCCTAATCGTTAATAAAGAAATTGATTTAAACAAAGTATTCAGGCCCCGTGCTAATGATATTGAGAAACCTATAAAAATAAATGGTGTAAATAAAACTGTATGGTGTACTTTTGGCCACGATCAAATAGATTTTGATTTTTCTAACCCAGACGTTCTAAAAGAATTTGTATCAATTATTAAATTTTATTTAGATAACGGTGTTAAACTTTTTAGACTTGATGCAATTGCGTTCATTTGGAAACAAAAAGGTACAAGATGTATTAATCTAAATCAGACTCATGAAATCATTAGATTGTTTAGAACACTTATTGATCATTGCTATGCGGATATTGTACTTTTAACTGAAACTAATATATTAAAAAGAGAAAATTTAACGTATTTTGGAAATTCTAATGAAGCCCATTGGATCTACAATTTCTCTCTCCCCCCTATATTAATCTATACAATGATTACAGGGGATTGCACCAGACTTGTTCAATGGTCTATGACTATGCCACCTTCACAAAATGGTACTGCATATTTAAATTTTATTTCTTCGCATGATGGGATCGGTCTCAGGCCAGCTGAAGGAATTCTTAATCAAAAAGAACTTGATCTATTAGTGAGCTCCATCGTAAAACTCGGTGGTAAAATTTCATCAAGAAAAACACCAAAGGGCAAACTAGCAGCCTACGAAATGAATATAACTGTCGTGGATGCCCTATCAGGAGATAAAGATGGTTTTGATGAATTCTCACACGAGAGATTCATGTGCGCTCATGCTATCATGCTTTCCCTAGAGGGAGTTCCAGCAATATATTTTAATGCACTTGTAGGGACTAAAAATGACTATATAGGCTTAGAAAAAACAAAAATGAATCGATCTATTAATAGATTTAAATGGAAAAAGGATGAATTATCATTGATCATGGACGATAAAAATTCTCACAACTATATAAAGTTCAATGCTCTCAAAAGACTTATTTCTATTAGAAAGAATCAAAAAGCGTTTCATCCAAATGCTAGTCAATTCACTCTACAACTAAATAAAAAAGTATTTGGATTTTATAGACAATCAACTGATAGGGAACAAACAATTTTTTGTCTTAGCAATGTATCTAATAAATATCATTCCTTATCATTAATTGATTTGAATATCAAAATTAGTGGTCAATGGAAAGATCTTATCTCTGAGGATAGTTTAGAATTTGATGATAATTATTTACACTTAAAGCCATACCAGACAGTATGGTTATCGAATTTATAAAAATTTTAAATTTAATTAATAAATATGTGTATTATTTAATAATATATGAGAATATGTGAAGTAATTGCCGATAAAAAATATAAACGAATTTTAATAACTATTGCTGAAAAACAGGGAGCCATAGACTACTGGTGGTCATCTGAACTAGAAGATGGCAGGCAAATTTTTACAATGGTTGTTACTGATGATACAAGACAATCCTTAATTGACAGTTTGCAAGTCCTCTTCGAGGAAGATAAAAAGGCAAAGATATTGATTTTACCAGTTGATGCCTCAATACCAAGACTCCAAGAATCAAAGGAAAGTGGATCAGAAATTTCATCAAAAACTACAAGAGAAGAACTATTTGAACAAGTTACAAAAGGGGTTAGTTTTAATCTTAATTACGTTTTTATGGTTATATTGTCGTCTATAGTTGCGACTATAGGGCTATCAGAAGATAATATAGCTGTTATAGTGGGTGCTATGGTAATTGCTCCTCTATTAGGTCCAAACCTGGCACTTTCATTTGCAGCAACAATCGGTTCTAAAAAATTGATTATTTCTTCATTAAAATCACTTTTGATGGGAATCTTATTGACACTTTGTGTTACCTTCTCAATATCTTTCTTTGCAGATATTAATTTTTTAAGTAATGAAATTCTATTAAGGACAAAAGTTGGTATAGGAGATATCGTTCTTGCACTTGCCTCAGGCGCAGCTGCAGCGTTATCTATGACAACAGGAATTTCTGCCTCATTAGTTGGCGTCATGGTTTCAGTTGCCCTACTCCCTCCTGCCGCAAGCTTTGCTATTTTGTTAGCTAACGAAAAAATTGAATTAGCTGCAGGTGCATTGATATTATTATTGATAAATACTGTTTGTGTTCAAATAAGTGGAAGTTTAGCTTTTTTATATCAAGGTTTTAGAGGTAGAACTTACATAGAAAGAGAGGAAGCAAAAAGTGGATTGGCCATATTTACAATATTTTGGACAATCTTAATTGCTATATTAATAATAGGTTTAATTTTTTACAAGGTATAACAATGTTAGATTGGATAAATAAGATGCTTAAGGATAATTTTATTGAGGAATTAGGAATTGAACTTGTTAATTATAATGATAATAAAATTAAGTTAAAAATGAAAGCAGATAATAAGCTAAAAGCTCCTAACGGATATATCCATGGGGGTGCAATTACATCCCTTGCTGATACAGCATGTGGAATTGCAACCTTTTTGAATATTGAAGAGGGTCAAAATTTTACAACTATTGAATTAAAAACAAACTTTATAAGTGCGGCAAGTATTGGTGATAGTTTATTATGCGAAGCAATTTTAATTCATAAAGGAAGAACTACTCAAGTATGGGATGCAGAAATTATTAATGAATCAAGTAGCAAGAAGATTGCCATTATGAGATGTACTCAGTTCATTTTTACTTAATCATTTTTTAATAACAATTTTTTTTAATTTTTCTTGGGTTTCTGGAGAATAAAAAATATCTAAAAAAAATTCAAGTTTTGAATCATGATCATCAAGTAATGATAAATCAGAGATTCTCAAAGAACTTTTAAGATCCTTAATAGCAATACTACTTTTAGAGCTATATTCCTCAATAATAGCATCGAAATAGCTGTCATCATTTTCTTCATATAACCCATTAATAAGTCCATACTCTAGTGCTTTTGTAGTGTTCAGCAAGTTACCACCAAGTAATATTTCTTTAGAATTTTTTACACCAACTATAGTTTTTAATATCTCAATTGTAGAGCTAAAAAGAGACAAGCCAATTTTAATTTCATTTAAGGCGATTTTTGATCTGTTATTAATCATATACCTAAAATCTGTGCTTAATGCTAGCATGCAACCACCTCCGGTAGCATGGCCATTGATTTTTGAAATTGTAATTTTAGGGCATAGATATATTTTCTTACAAGTATCAGTTAATAAAACTAATATTTTTTTTAAACTTGCTCTTTCTAAATCTAAGAGCTCTGGAATATCTAAGCCGAACGAAAAAAATTTGCTTTTACCGCCCGAAAAGATAATTAGGTTTAAGTTAGGATTATTCTCTAAACTACTAAGCAAATAATTTAACTCATTTAAAAATTCTAAATTCAGGGCATTAACGGGGTTTCTGTTGAAACATATCTTCGCACAGGAACCGATTATATTGTGTGTAATAAGAGACACATCACAATTATAAACGATTTTCTATGTCAAAGCTGCTATAGTCATAAAAACAGTCGCAAATAAAACCAAAAAATAATAACTTAAAGCTCTTACTAAAGGTGCTTTAGGCATCATATGTTGGTCATACATGCGAAGATATTCAGATTTACTATTCTGTTTTTTACGTCTAGCATATGAACTTTTAGAAATAAATGTATCTTTTGCCATGATCGACCTCCTATTGTCTATTTAATGAATATAAATACATTTTTTTTTATGTCAAGGTTTTATGATAATTTTTAATTATTTTCTTAGACATAATTATTATTTCCCAAAAATTATTTTATCAGTTAAATTAAATGAATGAGATATTTAACAATTTTCGTTTTGCTTTTAACTTTATCACTATCTGATGTCTCGTTTGCAGGTCACTGCAGTGGTGGTCATGATGAAAAATCAGATTCCTGCTCAGAGGGCTCATACGGAGAAAGCGCTTCATCTTGTAGTGAAAAGTCTAGCGACAGACAAGAAAGCTAATTAGCCAGTTATTAAGGAGATTTTTATGAAGTTTTTAACTTTTTTTATAACTTCCCTTACTTTTTTAATTAATGTACAGGTCCTTGCATCGGATTGTTCTTTTGAACTTGAAGGGAATAAAATGATGCAGTTTTCTACATCAACTATTAATGTAGATAAAACATGCACAAGTTTTACAATAAAGTTCAAAAATACTAGTGATTTACCTATAGATCTTGCAGGTCATAACGTAGTTGTTTCAAAGTCTTCAGATTTTGATAATCTTATCTCTTTAATTGACCCCGCTAATGGTATTAATCAGGGCTATTTGCCTCCATCACCTCAAGTGGTTGGAAAAACTCCCCTTTTAGGTCCTAATGAAACATATGATCTTGTTATTGATTTAAATAAGCTAGATTTTAGTCAACAATATGTTTATTGGTGCAGTTTTCCTGGGCATTATGGAATTATGAAAGGTAATCTAGTTTTCAATTAATTATCTGAATATTCCAATAAGCACCTGAAATCTGTTTCTAACTCATTACCTTCAAAATCTATATGGCAAACATTTATTTCATGTCTTCTACACCAAACTTGAAGTCCAATATCAGTAAAACCTACATCAAGCCTACTGTACTCTTGAATGGTTCCAGCATCTGTCGTTCCTGATTCAAATTCTGATTGACACTGAGAGCATATAACATACCCATTAATGGAATTAGTTAAAGAAGTTCTCATTGTTTGATTTAACCTGATATTTCTTAATTACCAAATTATTCTTTATAATAAATTAAGATAATAAAATGAAATTTCTATTAATTTTAAACCTTCTTTTGTTTTTTTCATTTCCATCTTTCGCAAACACAAAAACTTGTATCGAAAAAGATCCTGTAGGTACGAAATACGAGATGACTAATCCAACCATTGCTTCTGGTGAATCCTATTTTAGAAATGAAGACCCTGTAAGGGCATTTTATAATTTCTACCAAATGCATTTAGAAAAAGGAGATCTTTCAAAAGAATCCAGAAAAAAAAGACCTTATCTCGATCAAAATCTAGCATCTGCAAGAGCCTGGATAGGTTGGATGTATTCTGAAGGTATATGTGTTGAGAGGAATTATATAAAAGCAGCCGAATGGTATCAACGAGCTGCAAACACAACTAATAAAATAACAAAAAGAAATATATGGCTTTATGGAAATTTAGCTCAACTTTATCTTGATCAAGGATTTGGAATTAGTAAGCCTGAACTTGGTATTAAATATCTCTCAAAAGCTTTTGAATTTAAGAAATTTGAAGAGAAATCATTCGAGTTTGATTTATTAGTTTGGACAATTAATAGTATTCACAATCTATATAAAGAGGATATTCAGCAATTTTTGGTAGCTTCACTTGCTTTAATTAAATATTTGGATTTTGATTTCCCTGAAAGTAAAGAATTAAAGGAAAATGCTTCTTTTAATTCATTAATGAAAAAAAATGGAATATATAAAAAATACTATTTGATAAAATATTATTTAGGAAAAGAATTGCTTACTGGAGAAAATACAGAAAAAAATGAATATATAGGATCAAAAATGATTCTCAATGCTAGTAGAATTGGAAAAATAAATGAAGCTGGTATTTATGCTGCTGAAGTTAATGAAAAAGGTTTAGGAGATTATGATAGAAATATTCAATATGCACTAGATTGGATTGACTGGAGCCTTAAAGGTACCAAAGATAAAGAATATATAAAAGAACTAAATGTGAAAAAAGATAGGATAATTCAGAATTTATCAGATAAAGATATTAAAGATCTTTATGGTTATAAGAATCGTAAATCATGGGAATTTGGTAGAAAATATGCGATATCACAATCCTATATTGATGAAATTAGTAAATTTAAAGTAGCTGACGATAAAACATTGACTCAGGCTATTGAAAGAGGAATTGATGAGGATTATCTATTTAAATCTTTTGGTCAAAACACCGAACTTAGCGAAAAAGAGCAAGGCATTTTATATCAATTTCTTGTCGATGAAAAAGAAGCCTCGGGTAAAATATTTACATCAGCTTTAGATATCAAGGAAAAGAGAGATGAAGAAAATGCTAAGAAAGCTGAAGAAGAGGAAAAAATAAGGGCTAAGGAAAGAGCAAAAAGACTAGCTGCTAATCCTTATAAAATAGTTATCAGTTGTGAGCATTTTGATAGTCATACCAATATAAATGCATGTTTACTAGGTGACATTGATAGTAAAATAAAAATAACTAAAAGTGGAAGTAGTTATATTTATCAACCCTGGGATTTACAACGCCTAGGTAGCGAAACTTATGAGGGATTAGAGTTTAATATTTCTTCTAACTCATCTGTGGGTGCTTCAAATGTAAGTGAATATTTAATTTTAAAAATTGAAGTTTATGACAGAATATCAAATAAGCTGATTAAAACTGTGAGTGCTGGATATTTAGATTATGCTTATGTTAAACTAAGATAATGTTACCTATTTGGACAATGCTTTTTTTTATTTTTTTTACAATTTTTTTAGCACTTAATTATGAGAGTATATTCAACTTCCTTGGAATAAATATATAAATTTTACTTATTATTATCTTCGTCAATTTTAGACTTCCAATAAAGCATGTCTCCTGTTTCACAAAGAAATTGTTTTTTTATTTGATTGTTAATTGGGTTTAAAACAACTGAACGCGGTTCACCAATTTGTGCAATTTTACCTTTATCAATGATTGCGAGTTTATCTGCTACCTCAAGGGCATCATTAAAATCATGTGAAACAATCAAAGATGTAATCTTCTCATCTTTTAATATCTCTTTGGTATCTTTACGCAATGAAAATTTTAGAGCCCTATCAATCGAACTAAATGGTTCATCCATCAATAATATCTTGGGAGACGGGGCAAGAGCTCTTGCAAGAGAAACCCTCTGTTGTTCCCCGCTTGATATTTCATGAGGATAGGAATCTCTATAATTTATAATTCTAAATATATTCATTAAATATTCAGCTCTCTCAATTTTATAACCTTTTTTACCTTTTAAACCGAAACAAATATTATCTATTACTTTTAAATGAGGAAATAATGCTCTTTCTTGGACAACTAATCCAATTTCTCTTTTATTCGTATCTATAAAAGACATATGGTCAGAAATAACTCTGTCTCCAAGGATAATCTCACCACCGGATTGCTTTTCTAATCCTGCTATTATTCTTAATAAAGTTGTCTTACCCGCACCAGACTCACCAATAAGACAGGTAATCTCGCCACCAATCAACTCTAGACATAACTTGTCTAATATAGGGCTATTTCCATATGAATGCTCAATATTATTCAAAATTAATTTATTCAATTTCATCTTTTCCTATTAATTTTATTAATATGATTATAGGTATTAAACAAGCTATTACAATACCGATTGATGGCGCAGCTGCCTCTATCATTCTTTCATCAGAAGCATAATTATAGGCAGAAACAGATAGAGTATTAAAATTAAAAGGCCTAAGAATAAGAGTGGCAGGTAATTCTTTTATAACCTCTATCATAAACACTAATGTTCCAATTAAAAAACTCGATTTAAGTAATGGCAAATGTATTGATTTTAAAATTCTTCTATTTGGGCTCCCAAGACTTGATGCAACATTATCTAAATTTATAGATATTTTTTTAAAACCTGAACTAATTGAAGAATTTGTAACAGCATAAAACTTTACACAATAAGCAAATATTAAACCTATGAGAGATCCAGTTAAAATAATATTTGAGATATTATCTAATATCAAAAAGAAGTTAAGAACTCCAAGTGCAAGTACTATTCCTGGAATTCCATATCCAGATGTAATTATTTTATTAATAAAGCTAAGAAAATTATTTTTCTCTATTCGAATAATATAATTAATAATTGTTGCTATAGATAAACATATAATTGAACTTATAGCAGCAAGGGATAATGAATTTGTTATAAGACTAATAAAACCTGAAGAGAAAAATGATGTTTCATAAAATATAGTCCAATAAATAAGTTGAAGAAAAGGAATAAAAAAACCTATAAATATTGGAAGAGAACAAATGATAATTGCAAAAAATTCTTTATACCCTTTCAATGGTGTTGGCACTAATTCTCTGTTACTTGTCGAGTTTGAAGTATATAAAATTTTTCTACGAGAATATTTTTCAATTAAAATTAAAAATAGAAAAATCATAAATAATATACTTGCCAGCTGCTTGGCAGTTGTTAAATCATTTAATCCAAACCAAGTTCTAAAAATACCAGATGTAAAAGTTGGGATAGCAAAGTGTTCAACAGCGCCAAAGTCTGATAGAACCTCCATAGCAACCAACATAAGAGCTGCAACTATTGAAGGTCTTGCAATTGGCAATGCAACTTTAAAAAAAGTCTTAAATCTTGATAGGCCAAGAGTACGAGATACATCAAAAATATCTCTTGATTGATTTAAAAAAGATGTTTGAGATATTAAAAATACATAAGGATATAATGTAAAAGAAAAAACAATTATTGCACCTGTTATATTCCTAACAGATGGAAACAGTACTGTCTCGGGATCTAATTGAAATATAAATCTTGCCAAATCATTTGCAGTTCCATAGCTATCAAATAAACCAGTAAATGCATATGACATAATATATGGCGGGATTGCAAAGGGCAGAATGAGGGCCCATGAAAAAAATTTTTTTCCTCTAAACTCACATGTTGATATAATCCAAGCGGTCGATACACCAAGAATAAATACCCCAATAGAAACACCAATAAATAGTTTTAATGAATTCAATAAATATTCTGGTAGAACTGTATCAACTAAATGAACCCAGTTAGATGAAAAATCTTGCGCAAGACTAAGGAAAATAAATATTGCAGGTAACGAAAAGATTATAGCAACAATAAAAATTGGGGATAAAGAAAAAAAATTTCTCATTATTTTTAAAAAATATTTATTTGGCAGATTGAATTTTTAAACTATTTCCAACCGGCAACATCCATTAGTCTAACAGCTTTTGGATTATTAATGCCTAATTCTTTTACCTTTAATTTATCTTCTTTGTATTTTGAACCTAAACCTTTAATAACTGGACTTGGCTCAACTTTATCAATAATTGGGTATTCATAAGTATTTAAAACTATATGTTTTTGAATATCTTTTTCTAATAAAAATTCAATGTATTTAAGAGCATTATTATAATTTTTAGAATTTTTTAGAATACCTGCACCACTAATATTAACATGAACACCTCTATTGCTTGTATTAGGAAAAGCTACTGATACTTTTTCAGCAGCATTCTTCTGCTTTTCACCTGACTTACCTGAAAGCATTATTCCTAAATAATAATGATTAACAATGGCTAAATCAGCCTCACCGTAAGCAACTGCCATAACTTGTGCTCTATCATTACCTTGGGGCTTCCTGGAAAAATTTGATACAAAACCTTTTAGCCATTCTTTAGTTTTAGATTCCCCATTGTGATATATCAAAGATGCAATTAAAGATTGATTGTAGATATTTGAAGAGCTTCTAATAGCAATTTTATTTTTAAAATCATTTGACGCTAAATCCTCGTAGCTTATATTTTGCATTTTATTCTTATCAAATTTATCAGAGTTATAAACAATAACTCTAAATCTTTTAGCTATTCCAATCCACTTGGCATCTGGGCCAATAAACCTTTTATCTAATAGTTTTGCGATTTTGTCTGATTTTATTTTTTGAAAATATCCCTCTTTTTCAACTTTCCATAAGTTTCCTGCATCAACAGTAATAAAAATATCTGCAGGACAATTTTTTCCTTCTGACTTAATTCTTTCAAATAAAGCATTCCCCTTACCAGTAATATAATTAACCTTTATACCGGTTCTATTTTCAAATTCTTCATATATTTTAATATCTGAATCATAGTGTCGAGAAGTATAAATATTGACCTCCTCTTGTGAAAAAGAATCTTGATATGGTAATAAAAGAATGAAAAATATCAACAATAAATTTTTCATAAATTTTATTATAGATATCATACATCCATAATACAAGTAAAAAAAAAATTAATAAAAAATTAATACAATGTTAATATGAAAATATGAATTCAAAGATACCAATATCTCTTACCTACTTCAGAATAATAATAATTCCTTTTTTTATTTTTACTTATTTCCTCCCAACACCTAAAGGAGAATGGATATCTTGTTTTATTTTTGTAATCGCGGCATTTACAGATTATTTAGATGGAAAATTGGCTAGATCAATGAACCAAGAATCTAAGTTGGGAATGTTGTTAGATCCTGTAGCAGATAAAATAATTGTTACAGTAGCATTACTGCTTATGATTCATGATGGAAAAATCGATGGTTTTCATTTTTATGCTGCTGTAATCATTATTATCAGGGAAGTTCTCGTTTCTGGGTTAAGAGAATATTTAGCGAAAATTCAAATATCCCTACCTGTAACTCAACTTTCGAAAGTCAAAACTTTTATTCAAATGTTTTCAATATCAGTCCTACTATCTGGCGAACCTGGAAATTTATTCTTGCTAGGCTACGGCACTATAATTGGGATATTAGGCCTATGGATTTCAACTATTATTTCTGTGCAAACGGGATATGTTTATACAGTAAAGTGCTTAAAGCATACTTAAAGATTTTTTATAAATTCATTAATATTATTTATAAGTTTTTGGTCAAAATTCATCATGTGTTTATCATTTTCAGGAAAATAGTATTCAATTCTTGACTGAGTTCTATTCATTAAAATATCACTCATGAATTTTGGAACTAAATCATCTGATTTTCCATGCAAATAAAGTACTGGGCACTTAATTAATGATATTTTTTCTAGGTTATCAAATTTATCTTTTATAATTAACCGAACTGGTAAAAAAGGAAATTTTCTTTTTCCCATCTCAACTAGTGATGTAAAAGGAGATTCTAATATTAGTCCTTTTGGATTGTTTTTCTTTGCAATTTCAATTCCAACACCGGTTCCTAAAGATTCACCATATATAACAATTTCATTCTCATCATATCCATATTCTAAAAGCCAATTATAAGCAAATTGTGCATCCAAATAAATATTATTCTCTGTGGGAACGCCTTCATTACCATTAAAGCCTCTATAGGATATAAAAAGGTAATTATATCCACTATTATCAAAGGCATTTGCTTTATATGTTCGATTTTCAAGATCTCCTGCATTTCCATGAAAAAATAAAATAATAGGTTTATCTATCTTTTTATTTGAAAACCACGATTTTAATTTTATATTTTTATTTTCTAAATATATAACCTTATTATTTTTATTAATTTTTTCATATTTAATATAATTATTAATATTTGGAAAATATATAAAATCTCTTTGATTTATATACATCAGAATACAAACAAAAAAATATGAAACTAATATAATTATTATTGACTTTAAAAGCATATTAAATTTGTCCTCTTATATATATTAATATAAAATTAATAAATGAGATATTTTGCATTATTATTATTTTTAGTTTCTATTTTAGTTTCTTGCTCAACTTATAAATAGCTAATATATTTTAGGATTTTTTTCTGGTTTGCCAAAATTACCTGAAATTCTAAGTACTTTTAATTTATGAGTACCATCTTCATTTAGTTCTAAATCTAAATACCCGGGATTTATTGTATCGAGTGTAAATTCTTCAGAAGAGTATTTGAATTGGGCGCTTGTTGATGGAGTAGATATAAATACCTTATCCCTCATAATATTTTTTGTATATTGATGAATATGGCCAGAAATAATCAACTTTAAATTTAGAATTTTTGAAAGCTCCTCTCTAATTTTAACAAAATTTCTTGTTATATGGATGTCTAACCAAGGAGAAAATGTTTCAAACAAATTATGATGTAAATATAAAATTCCGAACGATTGTGGTTTTTTATTTAAGATTTTTTTAATTTTATCTATTTTATCATGTGTAATTTCGCCATATATAGCACCTTTTTTATAAGATTCTATTGGTATAAAAATCCAATTTTCAAAACTAAATGGAGGATTATGCTCTACAAAATCATTAATAGGTAATATTTTTTTAATATCATGATTACCACGGATTAATAATTTTTTAATTTTTATTCTAGATAATTGTTTATTTAAAAATTCAAATGACTCTTTTTTTTGATCTTGTATCATATCTCCTAAAAAAAGTACTAATTCATATTTATCAATATTTTTTACTAAGTTATTAACAACTGCCTTAAAAGACCTAAATGTATCAATTCCTAGAAATGATGAATTTTTAATTAAATGTGAATCTGAAATAATCGCAATTCTGAATTTCTTCATTTAACTGTATTATATTACATAACTTTTTGTTAGAATATCACAATGAATAAATATATAGCAGAATTATACGGAACATTCTTATTGGTATTAGCCATTATAGGAACTTTTATTATGACTCAATCCTTAGGAGCTCCTTCTTACATTACTTTGTTAACAGTAGCATTAGCCGTTGCACTTGTATTACTTTCTAACATAACAATTTTTTCAAAAGTCTCAGGCGCTCACTTTAATCCTGCAGTTAGTTTAATGATGTATTTGAGGAAAAATATAACTTTTCAGGAATTTATTTCCTATTCATTATTACAAATATTAGGTGCTGTCTCAGCGGTCATTTTTGCTCACTTAACATTTGATTTTGGACAAACTTCCATTTCTTTTGTTTCAAGAAGTACAAATGGAATATTGCTATCAGAATTTTTAGCAACTGCTGGGCTGCTTGTAGCTATTATTCATTCAGAGAAATTTTTTCCTGACAGAGTGCCTTCTGTTGTTGCCTCATATATTTTTGCGGCTACCTTCTTTACAACCTCAACCTGTTTTGCGAATCCAGCTGTAACAATCTCTAGAATTTTTACCGACACTGGGGTAGGTATAAATTTAGAATCTGCGATGATGTTTGTTCTTGTTGAATTATTAGCAGTATTTATTGTTTCAAAAGCAATTAATTAATGCTTAGCTATCATCGATTGGATTGAAAGACTTACAGATGGATCTTCAGTAATACTCAGTTGTTCTTCTATTTTTTCATTAACTATTCTATATGCAATTTTAAGCATATTAGTATCTGAAAAAACTTTAAAATAATCCAGGCGCCTAATTTCATTTGCCAAAAGATTGCAAGCTTGATTTTTCTTTTCTTTATTACTCATGGACAGCAATTATCCAGTATTAATTTATTTTTGTCAAGAATATAAATTAAAAATTTATTATATTAATTTAATTTAAAAAATTAATTTTGATAGAATGTATATTTGTCTAATTTTTTATTTAATTTTTAGTCAAAATCTTTGACATTTTCTAAAGTATGGACTATAAAGTTAATATAGGCTTATATCCTATAAATTCGTCTCCTCCTGATTTTAGATATAAGCCTTTTTTTTGTTTGTCATTCGCTCTTTTTTTTACTAAAATAACTATGGTTTAAAAAAAATTAAAGAAGGAGTTTTCACATTGATAGGTGAATCTATAAATTTCATGATTTTGGGAATGGCAACAGTATTCTCTTTTTTATTGATCATGATATTAATATTAAGAATACAAGCTTATATAATTTCCAGGCTAGTAGCTGATGATAACTTTAGCTCAAGCTCAGAAACAATTATAAATGATAAAAAAAAGGTTGCTGTAATTTCAGCTGCTATAGAAAAACACAAAGAAAACAAATAGTATTTTATAGAAAGAAAAGATATGAGCAAAAAATATATAGATATAATGGATACGACATTCAGAGATGGATTTCAGTCAGTATTTGGCGGTAGAGTTTTAATAGAAGATTTTATGCCTGCCGTAGAGGAAGCTGCAAAAGCGGGGATAACTCATTTTGAATTTGGTGGTGGCGCTAGATTTCAAAGTTTATTCTTTTATCTTAATGAAAATGCATTTGATATGATGGATAAATTTCGTGATGTAGTTGGGCCAAATGCTAATCTGCAAACTTTATCAAGGGGGATAAACACAGTTGCATTAGATACGGGTAGTAGAGAAATTGTAGATTTGCATGCAAAAATGTTTAAAAAACATGGAACAACTACTATTAGAAATTTTGATGCTTTAAATGACGTTTCGAACCTTCAATATAGCGCTGAATGTGTAAACAAACATAACCTAAAACATGAGGCAGTAATAACAATGATGGACTTACCTCCAGGTTGTGTTGGGGCTCATACAGTTGAATTTTATGAAAATATATTAAAACAAATACTAGATGCAGAAATGAAATTTACTTCACTATGTTTTAAAGATGCCAGTGGAACTTCTCATCCAAAAAAAGTTTATGAGACAATAAAAATGGCAAGAAGGCTTCTAGATGATAAAATGCACGTTAGGTTCCATACACATGAAACTGCTGGTGTGAGTGTAGCGTGTTATCTTGCTGCACTTGAAGCTGGTGCAGATGGTATTGATACAGCAGTAGATCCATTATCTGGTGGAACTAGTCAGCCTGATCTTTTGACAATGCTTCATGCAACAAAAAATTCTGAATTTAATCTTGGAGATCTAGAATCAAATAAAATACTTAAATACAGAGAAATTTTAATAGAGAGATTAAAAGATTATTATTTTCCAGGTGAAGCCCAAAAGGTATCACCATTAATTCCATTTTCTCCCATGCCAGGAGGAGCATTAACAGCTAACACTCAAATGATGAGAGATAATAATATCTTAGATAAGTTCCCGCAAGTCATAGACGCAATGGGCGAAGTAGTTGAAAAAGGTGGGTATGGAACATCAGTTACACCAGTTTCTCAATTTTATTGGCAGCAGGCTTTTTCAAATGTTATGTTTGGAAATTGGAAAAAAATAGCTGATGGATATGGAAAAATGGTGTTAGGATATTTTGGAAAAACTCCAACAAAACCTAACGAAGAAATTGTTAAGTTGGCATCTGAGCAGTTAAAGCTTGAGCCTACGACAGAAAACCCTTTGGATATAGCGGATAGAGATGAAAAGAAAAGCATTAAATATTGGACAAAGATTTTAACTAACGAAGGTTTAGATGCGACCGAAGAAAATATTTTTATTGCAGCTGCATGCGCTGAGAAAGGAATTGAATTTTTAAAAGGTGAGATCACTGCTAATGTGAGAAAAATTGACCCTGCATCTGATAATGAACTTCAAAAAACTGATAAAAAAATTGATAATACTGCATCTGTTTATACGGTTATTTTAGATGGTGAAAAATATAACGTTCAAGTAGCAGAAGGAGAAGATATAGATATTACTCCAGCCACGAATGTTCAAAAAAAACAAGCTACAGATTCTGGAAAACAAGATACTTCTTCGGAATCAGGAACGGGCGTCAAGGCTCCTGTTAATGGAGTTGTTATAAAAATTATTTCTAACATAGGGGATAAAGTATCAGCAGAGCAAACTGTATTAATTTTAGAATCGATGAAGATGGAAATTGAGGTAAAAGCTGGAAATGATGGTTCTATTGCTTCAATAGATGTTACAAAAGGTCAAAATGTTGAGGAAGGTCAAGCAATATTTACCTTAAAATAAATATATGAGAAAGCTTATTATTTTTAGTTTATTATTTTTTACTTTTTTTTCATTTATGAACTTAAACTCATATGCTTCAGAAATTGGAAATAAAGGCACAGAGGAATTTGAAAAAAAGAATCTCTCTGAATTGATTAATAACCTATATAAATCAACAGGAGTTCATGAGTTTTTCAATCCCGTAGAAGGTAAGCTTGATGCGGATAAGAAAAGCGCTATGTCTCTTTTTAATCAAACATGGGGTAGAGCAATTATGATCATAATTGCTTTCTGTCTTTTTTACTTAGCTATTGCTAAAAATTTTGAACCACTTCTTTTGATACCTATTGGTTTTGGTGGCTTATTAGCTAACATTCCAATTGCAGAGATTGCAGGACCAAATGGTTTTGTTGGAATTTTATATACAATGGGAGTTGAAACAGGTCTTTTTCCAATATTAATTTTTATGGGTGTTGGAGCTATGACAGACTTTGGTCCACTAATAGCAAACCCTAAAACTGCATTATTAGGAGCTGCTGCACAATTTGGTATTTTTGGGACTCTAGTTGGTGCTGTATTTCTTACACAAAATACTGATATTATTAATTTCTCTCTTCAGGATTCAGCCGCAATAAGCATTATAGGTGGTGCGGATGGGCCCACAGCAATATTTATAGCTTCAAGATTAGCTCCTGATCTACTTGGTGCTATAGCAGTGGCAGCATATTCGTATATGGCCTTAGTTCCAATAATTCAGCCACCAATAATGAAAGCTTTAACAACTGAAAAGGAAAGGCAAATAAAAATGGTTCAATTAAGAAATGTAAAAAAAGTAGAGAAAATAATTTTTCCACTTACTGTATTGTTTTTGTGCATATTAGCTCTTCCTGATGCAACTCCATTAGTTGGAGCACTTTGTTTCGGCAATTTTGTAAAAGAATCAGGTGTTGTTGAAAGATTGTCAGAAACACTGCAAAATTCTTTAATAAATATTGTAACTATATTCCTTGGTTTAGCAGTTGGCTCTAAACTAGCAGCTGATAAGTTTTTAGTACCTGAGACACTTGGGATAATTTTTTTAGGACTTGCTGCTTTTTCTGTTGGAACGATCACGGGTCTTTTAATGGCTAAATTAATGAACAAATTATCAAAAGATCCGATAAATCCTTTGATTGGGTCCGCAGGTGTATCAGCTGTTCCTATGGCTGCTCGTGTATCAAATAGAGTTGGTATGGATTCAAATCCTTCAAATGTATTACTTATGCATGCAATGGGTCCCAATGTTGCTGGTGTAATTGGTTCCGCTGTTGCCGCAGGGGTCTTAATTTCAATTTTTGGTTAAATGGATTTAGTTTTTGATATAGAAACGAATGGTTTTGTTAAGGATATGACAACTATTCATTGTATAGTAACTCAAGACTTATCTAATAGTAATGTCTCATCTTATCATGGAGATAAAATAGTAGATGGTATTAAAAAATTAGAATCTGCTAATGCAATAATTGGCCATAACATAATTGGTTTTGACATACCTGCTATTAATAAGCTATATGAATTTAATCCACAAGGTAGGATACTCGATACCTTAGTTTATGTTAGAAAATTATGGCCAGATATTAAAGTATCTGACTTAAATAATCCTAATATTCCTGAAAGTTTAAAAGGTAGGCACTCTTTGGATGCATGGGGGCATAGATTAGGTGAAAATAAAGGTAGTTACGATAAAGGTTGGGATATTTATACTGAAGAAATGCTAAAATATTGCATACAAGATGTGAAAGTGACTAGCATTTTGTGGAAGCTAATAAGTTCAAAATTATAATTTTTTATTTTTTTTTAATATCTTAGATAATAAGGGTGTCCAAGCAATAATCAAAGGAACCGGTCTTCTAATATAAAAAACAATTATTAGTAGGATAATATTTGTAAACCAAACTTCTGGTTGACCCCACGAAAACCCATCAAATTTATAATCAGATAATGGCCAAAAAATTTTTGTCCCAAAAAAATCTCTAGAATGGGATACAGAATCTAAAATTGTATGAAAAGGCCATGCTAAAGCGGCAAAAGATAAATATTTTTTTTTACAAAAAAATAGCACCAAAACTAAAAGAATTCCTGTTATTAAACTATGAGAAAAATCATAAATTAAAAAAACCCAATCAGGAATAGAAGATATTGAAGGTTTGCCGTATGAAAAATTACCATTAATTAATTTATAGAATAAGTTCGGAATAAAAGGAAGGAGATCTGGTGCCGCACCAAATACTAAAGGAAGATAAAGATATTTTTTATAACCAAATAAAGCTTTACCCCAAAGGGCATGACTGAAAGTATCCAAAAAAAATTAATCCTTATTTTTAAGTAAATTTAGCAAATCAGAATCGATTGGTAAAAAAATTATAGATTTACCATCAATGATTTTATCATAAGCATCTAACTTTCTAAAAAATTCATAAAAACTAGGATCTTTAGAATACGAATCTGAATAAATTTTTGTAGCTACCTTATCGCCCTCACCTTTAATTTCTTCACTTGTAGCATATGCATCAGCTAAAATTATCTCTCGTTCTTTATCAGTTTGTGCACGAATTTTAGCAGACTCCTCTTCACCCTCAGATCTATATCTTTTTGAAATTCTAGATCTTTCAGCAATCATTCTATCAAAAACACTTCTTTGAACCTCGCTAGGCAAATCAGCTCTTTTAATCCTTACATCAATTAATTCCATTCCAAAATCTTTGAGTCTTTCTGTACTGCCAATTTTTACTTCATCCATAATTAATTCACGATTTTCAGCTATAACTTCATTAATATTATGCGTTGCTAACTCTTCTCTCATTTCAGAGAAAACAATATCTTCAATCCTTGAATTTGCACTAAAAAGGTTATTGACAGATTTAAAGAAAACTAAAGGATCAACAATTTTCCATCTAGCTATAAAATCAACGACTAATCTTTTTTTATCTAATGTTAAATATTCGCCAGGAGGGGCATCAGTTGATAAAATTCTATTATCGAACTTTGTTACCTTCTCAATAAAAGGCTTTTTGAAACTTAATCCAGGCTTACTAATTGTTCTTTTAAATTCACCAAGCTCCGTAACAATTGCCTGTTGAGTTTCATCAACAACAAATAAAAAAGTTGGAGATAATACAAAGATCAAAAGCAATATGGGTAAAAACTTTTTCATACTAATCCTTGAAAACCTCATTTAATTGCAATAGGTTTAGTGAACCACTTGCTGAATCCGTTCCAATAACTTTCTTAGGTCTCTGTAGAATTGATTCCATTTTTTCTAAATAAATTCTAGTTTTGGTAGTTTCTTTATCTTTTCTATATTCTGAATATATTTGATTAAACCTGGCAACATCACCTTCGGCTTTGGAAATTCTTTGCTCACGATAAGCTTCAGATTGCCTTATCATTTTCTCAGCTTCTCCTCTAGCCTTAGGAATAACATCTTCAAAATACCCTTTAGCGTTGTTAATCAATTTCTCTTTATCTTCTTTAGCTCTAACAACTTCATTAAAAGCGTCTTTAACTTCTTCAGGAGGATCAACTATCTGAAGTTTTACATCGGTTATTGCAACTCCCGAGGAATAAGAATCTAAAAGTTTTTGAAGAAAGGCTCTTGTATTAGACTGAATAAGATCTCTTCCAGTGGTCAGAGCGTCGTCTATGTTTGTTACACCCATAGAACTTCTTAAAGCTACCTCTGCAGTACTTTTAATTGTAGATTCAACGTTCCACACTTTAAACAAATAATTACCAGGGTCCTTAATTTTCCATTGAATAATTGCTTGAGCATCAACAATATTTTCATCTTTGGTAATCATTAAAGATTCTTGGACAACACTAATTCTAGATCTGTCAGATCTAAAACCAATTTCAATTCTACGGACTTTTTCTACATCAACAACAGTCAATTTATCGACTACTGGAATTTTTAAATGCAAACCAGGATCAGAATAGCTTGATAATTTACCAAATCTTTGAATTACTCCAACTTCCCCGGGGTCTATAGTATAAAAACTGCTGTAAATTGCAAAGATTGCGAGAATAACAGGTATGACAATAAAAAGTTTTTTAAAACTATCTTTTGAATCAGGATCTATAGAGATAGGATCAGTTCCACCGTTAGAACCTCTTTTGTCTAAATTATTTAAAAAATCTATGATTTTTTTAATTAGATTAAACACAAAGTAATAGTAACTAATTAAACATTTATCACAAGCTAGCAATATCTATTTACAATTTTAGTTATTACTAAATCTCCTGTAACATTAAGTGCTGTTCTAAACATATCTAACAATCTATCAACACCCACTATTAATGAAATCGCTTCTATAGGTATACCCACTGAGGTAAATACAACAGTCATCATAACTAATGCTACTGATGGTACACCTGCAGCCCCTATGCTTCCAATAGTTGCTGTAATTAAGATCAGTAGATATTCATCAAATGATAAACTGAGACCTATAAGGCTAGAGACAAAAACTGCAGAAAGTCCCAAGTATATTGCTGATCCATCCATGTTTACAGTTGCACCTATTGGAATCACAAAATTACTAATTTTATTATCTATTTTAAGATTTTTCTCAGCAGTTTTTAGAGTAAGAGGTATAGTTGCGGAACTACTTGATGATACAAATGCAAAAAAAATTGTATTCTTTATATTTTTAAAAAATTTATAAAAATTTTCTTTTAGTAAAAGTTGTATAATGGATCCATAAAATAATAAAAAATATGATATAAATATTGCAATCGCAACTAAGGTAAATTTTAATAAAAGAAACAAAATATCATAATCTATTGAAACTAATAAATTTCCAAATAATGAAAAAATTGCAAATGGGGCAAGCCACATAAAATAAAGAATTGAAGAGAGAACAAAATTATTTAATTTTCTTAAAATATTAATTATTGTAAAATTTTTTATAATTTTTATAATAATTCCAAAGAATATAGCCAAAATCATAATTGCTAAAGGGTTTCTATCGAGTATTAAAGATGGAAATTCTAATAAATCAAAGCCCAAGGGCTTGATTGAATCCTTAACATTTAGCCTCTCATAATTATTAAAATTTAATTCAGATATTAACGCTTCATTAATTGGAAAATTGATTTGGGTCGAAATAGTTAAGGAAAAAGAAATTGAAATAATGGTTGATATTACATATAGAATAAGTGTTAAAGGAATCATTTTCTTGAGATTAGTATTGGTGTCAAAAGATGCTATTGAATATGATATAGAAATAAAAATTATAAAAGGTACGAATAACTTCAAAATTGATATAAACAAATCCCCGATAACTTTGGAAGAAATTACAATTTCAGGGACTAAAAATGATGAAGGAATAGCGAGTAGAAAACCTAGAAGCATCAATAATGATATTTTTTTTTCCATTACCCCAGATCAACCGAAAATTTTTTTAGAATATCTAAAGGTATTATTTTAAGGACTTTATGATTTGTAGACAATATATAAACTTTTGGAGCACAATTACTTTCATATGCCTCTAACCATCTATATGCACAAACACACCATTTATCGCCAGGCTTAAGTCCAGGAAAATCAAAATCTGGCAATGGTGTGATAAGGTCATTGCCGGCGCTTTTAGAAAACTCTAAAAACTCTTGGGTTACTTCAATACAAACTAAATGTAAACCCTTATCTTCATCACCGGTATTACAAAAACCATCTCTATAAAAACCTGTCATGGGAGAAGTGCAACAAAGTTCAATATTTTGATTTAAAGCATTTTTTTGAGACATTATTATTCACTATACCCTTTTTTTAAATTTTTTAATAAGTCAACTGATTCTTCAATTTTAGATGCAATTTTGCTAGATAATTCATCAGATTGAATAAAATATAAATGCCATCTAGGAAATATTAAGCGCATTTTAAAAGCTATATCTCCATCAGGAGTTATAATTTTTGCTTCAAAGTTTTTAAAACTTGAAAATTTAAAAGTTTCTAAAGAATAGCCTTCAATATTAAATAGTTTTTTTTCACTTTTAACATTATCTTTTTTAGCAATTTGATTATTTTTACTTTTATTATCTCTATTTTTTTTTCTTTCTGTAAGCTCTACAAGTTTTATAATACCATCTGGAGTAATAATTTTATCAACTGCAATATCTAGAGCAGTCCCACCAAAGACCTTTTCCCCAACTCTTTTAATATCTTCAAAGATACCATCGATTGGATTATCAATATTTTTTTTTCTCTCTTTAGCTCTCTTTTTTAAAAATCTTCTTACATCTTTTTTAACATTTTTTTGAAGTTCATCCCAAAGAATATATCCATTAAGAACCTCTTTGTCTTTTTCTTTGATGCCTATTCCAATTTTATAAAGACTATAAGCTGGAGATATAAACAATAAGCTTGATATTAAAATTACAGTCCATAGAAAAAATTTCATATATTTCAACTATAATACAATTTATTTTTAAAAAAATAGAATATCTTAAAAATATCTTAATCAAATAGGTCTAGATTTTGTCCATAATTAAGTGCTCTATATGAAATTTGCCTATCTTCAAAATATGAACAATGATCACAGCTTCGAGTACCCTCTGGCATATTTTGATTGTTTAAAGTTGAAGCTAATTCTTTAATTTTGTTTGGTATCCAATCTATATGATATTCATACTTAATAAGTTGCAAGTTGAATTTTAAATTTTTTTCAAAAAGTCCATCTTTTATTGCATTGGCATAAAGAAAGAAGCCATAAGGTTCGAGTTCTAGACCATTCTTAATCAATAAAAAGCTATAAAAGTCAATTTGGCGTTTATATGCTGGCCACCAACCGCTATTTGAAATACTTATCCTTCCCTCTTTAGAAGTAGCTTTATAATCAACTACAATTAATTTTCCAGTATCTAGATTAATCCACAGGTCATCAATCGCACCTGTAAAAACTAAATCTAATTCTTTATCAGTATATGATATTCCCTTAAAATTCTCTCTCCATTCTTTTAAATTAGGATGGGAGAAAGGTATTATATTAAGATTGTTTTTAATAAATATTGGGTGTTTTTTTTTATTAGAACGATAATAATCAAATTCATTTTTAAGTAAATTATCGACAGCATTATTTAGTGTAAAGCTAGGCGGCTGTATCATACCAAGACCTTTCACCCTATCAAGCCAAAAACATCTTTTACACTTTATATATAAATCTACTTTTGATCTACTAATTCTGAAATTTTTTGTAATACCTTTAGTGTAAATATTTTTTTTTCTAATCATATTTGTTATTTTACGAATATAAGGCGGGTTCCTTTATCTTGATTGAAATAATTTAAAGCCCACTTAATTAACACAGAGACTTTGTTGTCAAAACCTATTAAAAAACAAATATGAACAAATAACCATAAAAGCCATGCAACAAAACCCTGAGCTTTATAAAATCCGAGATCTGCAACTGCCCTATTTCTTCCAATAACTGCAAGATTTCCTTTGTCTTTATATTCAAATTCTTTAAAAGAATCATTACCATTAACTCGATTTTTAATAAGTTTTGCAACATATTCTCCAGCTTGCATAGCTGCTGGTGCAACTCCGGGTATAAATTCATTTTTTGAGTCTTGAAATCTTGCCAAATCACCAATTACAAAAATATTATTATAATTCGGAATGGAAAAATCTTTTTTAACAAGAACTCTTCCAACTCTATCTACTTGAGCGTCAGCGGCCTCCGATAAAATCATTCCCCAAGCAGATGCTTTAACACCTGCACCCCAAAGAGTTGTTTTTGTTTCAATAACTTGCTTTTCCTTGTTCTTTTCAAATGCTACTGTATCAGAAGTGATTTCTATCACTCTGGAATCAGTCAGAACTTTTATTCCCATTCTTTCTAAATATTTTTTTGTAATCTGAGACAATTTATTATCAAATGTAGGTAGGACATTAGGTAACGCTTCAATTAAATATATTTCACACTCTTTTTTTGTATTAATATTATGAAAATGTCCATCTAATGTTTTGAAAGCTAGATCTGCAAGCGCTCCGGCAAGCTCTACTCCAGTTGGTCCTCCACCAATAATAACAAAAGTTAATAATTGCTTTCTTCTAAGAGGGTCAGTTTCATTTTCTGCCTGTTCGAAGGCCGTAAAAATTTTCCTTCTCATTTCAAATGCATCTTCAACTGATTTTAAACCTGGCGCATGCTTCTCCCATTCATCATTACCAAAATAATGATGACTAACTCCAGTCGCAACAATTAGATCGTCATATCTGATTCTTGCATGATTTCTTGTTTGGACATATCTATTGTAAGGATCTATTCCGTTAGCAATATCAAGTCTTACTGTAATATTTTTTTTATCGCCAAAAATAGATCTAATTGGAGCACTGATATCAGGTGCGGATATAGTTCCAGTTGCAACCTGATAAAGTAAAGGTTGAAAGAGGTGAAAATTTCTACGATCTATAAGAGTTACATCAATATTACTATTAATAAACTGTTTGACTGCATATAAACCACCAAATCCGGCTCCTATAACAACAACATGATGTTTTTTAGTATTCACTTAAAAATATTATAACTTAAAAATTTAAAGAATAAGCTGTTCATGACATTTCAAGCAAATATTTTTATCATCTGGACCTCTTTGAAAACTATAATTCCAACATCTTACACACTTGGGAGCTTTAGTTTTTTCAACATCACATATAACTTTATCATTTTGACAATCGGACAAATCAAGCTCTGCAACCATTAATACTTTTTGAAGATTAACCAAATTTTCTTTTAAAAATTCATTATGACTAACTGGGCATGATACTAAAATTTTAGCTTCCAAAGAGCTTCCGATTATCTTTTCAGCTCTTTTAATTTCTATCTCCTTCAAAAAAATAGTTCTATATTCTATCAATTTATCCCATTTAATTTCTATTTCGTCATCTTTATAAAAATCATTTGAAAGTGTTTCTTGAAAAATAGAAGATTTATTTTGGTTAAAATGTTTCCAAGCCTCTTCAGTTGTAAATGATATAACAGGTGACAACATTAAAGTTATTTCTCGAAAAATATTTATGATTGCGGATTGAGTTGATTTTCTCTGATGAGATTTGATTGAAAAAGTATATAAAATATCTTTTTGTATATCTAAATAAATGGAGCTCAATTCGTTTGCTGTAAAATTTAACACTTTAGATATACCTTGATGGAATAGGTTTTTTTCAAAATATTCTACATACTCCTTCTTCAGATTAGATAATTTTATTAAAATCCATTGATCAATTTCTTCCATTTTTTCAAAATTTACAAAATCTTTTTCTTCAAAATCACTAATATTTCCTAATAAAAATCTAAAAGTATTTCTTAATTTTTTGTATTTATCTCTTATTCCATCTAAAATTGAGTCTGATAGCCTTACCTCAGATGAATAATCCTCTGATGCAACCCAGAGTCTTAGTATGTCAGCACCACTCTGCTTTATAATTTTATCGGGTTCAACAACGTTGTTTTTTGATTTTGACATTTTTTGGCCTTTGCTATCTACAACAAATCCGTGGGTTAAGACGGATTTATATGGAGAAATACCATTTGTTGCTACTGATGTTAGCAAACTACTCTGAAACCATCCTCTATGCTGATCATTACCTTCTAAGTATAAATCTGCAGGATATGATTTCTCATTTAATACCGACTTCCAAGAGGAACCGGAATCAAACCAAACATCTAATGTATCAGTTCCTTTGACTAGTTTCTCAGAATGACCTTTATATTTATCAGGTAAAAAATAGTCAATTTCTTTTTCCCACCATGAGTTTGATCCTTCAGCTTTAAAAATATCGATAATTTTATTTAATATCTCTTTATTTATGAAAGTTTCATTTGATTCTTTATAGTAAAAAACTGGTATTGGTAAACCCCATGATCTCTGCCTGGATATGCACCAGTCTGATCTTTCATCTACCATAGACTTTATTCGTTTCATAGATTGGCTTGGATACCATTTAACTTTTTCAATTTCGCTAAGTGCTTGTTCTCTAAACTTATCTACAGATGCGAACCATTGATAAGTTGATCTAAAAATAGTTGGCTTACCGGTTCGCCAATCATAAGGATATTTATGATTATAATCCTCAGAAAAAAATAAATAATTTTCATTGTCAAGTAACTCAATCACTTTAAGATTTCCTTCATTCAAAACACTTAATCCTTGTAATTCTCCTCGGACATCATCAGTAAATTTTCCATACTTATCAACAGGAGAAAAAATATCAAGATTATTTTTAATACCAGTGGTGTAGTCATCTACACCGTGACCAGGTGCAGTATGTACTATTCCTGTTCCTGTATCTTTAGTTACGTATTCAGCATTATAAACACTACACTCCTCTTGTGTTAGAGGAGATAAATATTTCATTTCTAACAATTTCTTTCCAGAAATTTCATTGATTTTATTTAAATTTAAATCACTTTTCTCATGCAACTTAGTGGCAAGATCTAATTCGATAATAATTTGTTCATTCTCTATTTCATATATACCATAAACAAAATCTTGGTTTAAAGATAAAGCTTTATTTGCTGGCAAAGTCCATGGAGTAGTTGTCCATACAAGAAAGTTAAGATTATCAAAGGATTCTTTAATTTCATTTGGATATGATTTTTTCAGTACTGGAAACTTTACATAAACGCTTTTTGAAATATGATTATCAGGATATTCAAGTTCCGCCTCGGCAAGTGCAGTTTGCGAACTAGGGCTCCAATTAACTGGCTTCATTCCTCTATAAATATATCCCTTCAAAAACATATCAGAAAAAACTGAAATTTGATTAGCTTCAAAGTTAGGATTAATAGTTAAATAAGGGTTATTCCAATCAGATATTACACCTAGTCTGATGAATTCTTCTTTTTGCTTATTAACAAATTTCATTGCATATTCTTTACACAAATTCCTAATTTCTAACTTAGTAATATCTTTTGATTTGAGTTTCTTTGTTACTTGGTGTTCAATTGGGAGTCCATGACAGTCCCAGCCAGGAACATATCTAATGGATTTTCCTAGTATAGAATTAAATTTAATTATTATGTCTTTTAGAACTTTATTTAGACAGTGTCCCATATGGATCTTGCCGTTAGCAAAAGGTGGACCATCATGTAATTCAAACAGCTCGCCTGACTTTGATTGAAGAAGATCATATAAATTAATATCATCCCAATACTCTATTAACTTAGGTTCGTTCTGAGGTAGGTTTGCCCTCATGGGAAAATCAGTTTTTGGTAAGTTTAATGTTTCACTATAATCTTTGCTCAATTAATTCCCCGTCAAAACTTTATTCATATTATCATAAATTTTTCTTGAAAAAAGAACCCACTTGTCCCATATGTCTGTATTATAATTTTCTTGCTTTATTGTTTTAACCATTTTTAATCCATAATCCTCAAATGTAATCTCTATTTCGTCATAATCCGTCAAATTTTTACTAAAAACTTCACCAAGTCTTTTAATTATCTTTACATTCTTATCTTCTATATCTCTATACTCAGTTATTAAAAGTTTTACTCCTCTTATTTTTGAATCACCCGACATCATTGTAGAACCCATCCCCCATCCCTTCTTCGCCCTAGGAGTTTCTGCTCTAATTTGCATATCCATAACTTTATAATACACTCAAATCTTTTGTAATTTTATTAAAAATAATACTATGATAGAGTAAAAAAGTGGAACAACAATATAAAATACTCTTTACTGGACTTACGGGTAATCTTGGTCGTGAGATCATACCCCTGTTAAAGAAAAATAATTATATAATCTATACGACATATAAATATCAAAAAGAATTAGACTCTATCAGTAAAGATCATTCTAAATTCATCAATCCAATAAAATGTGATTTGCTGTGTGAAAAAGATGTAATTAAAATGGCTACAAAATTGAAAATTGAAAAAATACATTTTAACTCGATAGTCAACCTAGTTGGTGGATTTATATACAAAGACTTTATAAGTTCAAATTTAGAAGATGTTCAAAAAATGATGGAAATAAATTTATATAGTGTTTTTAATATTTGTAAATATTCTCCACAAATATTATTATCTTCTCATAACAAAAGTATTATAAACATGTTAACGCCATATGCAGAAAAACCAGCTACCGGGGTCAGCGCATATAGTAGTTCAAAAGCAGCTCTACTAAATTTATCAAAATCAATAGCTATAGAATTCCAAAAATATGATATTAGAGTTAATTCTATAATGACAGATACAATAGATACTCCTTCAAATAGATTAGAAATGCCAGATGCTAATTTTTATAAATGGATAAAACCCATACAAATTTTTAATGCAATTAAAATGCTAATATCAAAAGAATCAAAATTCATAAATGGAGAAATTATCAAATTATCAAATGAATAATTTTGACGTTTGTATAATTGGTGGCGGCCCAGGTGGGTATACTGCTGCTATTGAAGCAGAACGAAGAGGATTAAAAGTTTTACTGATTGAAAAGAAAACTTTAGGGGGAACATGTTTAAATCTAGGATGTATACCAACTAAATCACTGTTAAAAAGTGCAGAGCTATATTCAGATATTTTAAAAAATCAGAATAAGCTTTTTAATATTTCTAATTTATCTATAAATTTTGAGGAAATAATAAAAAATAGCCAGAAAAATATTAAAAGATTATTAAGTGGATTAGAATATTTAATAAATAATAAAAAAATTACATATATAAATGGAACCGCTAAATTTAAAGATAAAAGAACTGTTATAGTTTTAAAAGATAATACGGAAGAGATACACAATTCTGATATTTTTATAATTTCAACAGGATCAATTCCTAAAAACCCAAAAAAAATAATTCCAGATAATAAAATTATTTATGATAGTGATGGTATATTACAACTCTCGAATTTACCTAAAAATATTCTAATTGTTGGTGGTGGATACATTGGTGTCGAATTTGCATTCTTTTTTAGTTCATTAGGCTCTAAGGTAACCATTGTAGAAGATCAAAAGTCTCTTTTAAGTGCAATGGATACTGAAATAATAAATGAACTAAAGAAAAATTTTAAAGCTAAGGGTATAAAAATAGAAGAGAATTCAAAAGTTAATATCAATAAAATAAATAAAACTAATGCTGAAGTCAGTATTAATAATGATCAATTTATATATGAAAAAATATTGGTAGCTACTGGAAGGCAGCCTTTAACGAAAGGGATGAATATAGAACTTCTAGATGTAAAGATAAATAATAAAGGTTTTATAATTACTGACACAAAATACAAAACTAACATTGAAAATATTTTTGCTATTGGTGATGTTATAGAAGGTCCAATGCTAGCTCACAGGGCAAGTTTTGATGGCTTTAGAATTATGGATTATATTTATGATGATAAAAAAAATAATGGAATTTCAGTTCCAAGTTGTATTTATTGTCAACCTGAAATTGCAAGTATAGGAAGGACTGAAGACAGCTTGTTAAAAAATCAAATTAATTTCAAAAAAGCTATAACACCCTTCAAATCTAACGGAAAATCAATTGCACAGGGCGAAAATAGAGGTTTTTGCAAAATAATGGTTGATCAAAACCTCAAGATCTTAGGCGCGCACATAATAGGTAGAGGAGCAACAGAAATGATTTCTGAGCTTAATATCCTGATGTCGAATAATCTGTCTATTGAAAGTATAATTAATACTGTTTATCCACATCCAACTTTATCAGAGATAATTTACGAATGCTGTTTACAGTTAATAGAAAGAGAGAGGCACATATGATTAATGAAAAAAGACTAATAAAGACTTTTACTGAATTGGTAAAAATAGATAGCGAATCTAGAAATGAAATAAATGTAGCGAATTACATTGAAAAAAAAATAAAAAAATTAAAGCTTAAGTATAAATTTGATAATTCGAAAAAATTAACTGGTTCGAATGTTGATAACCTAATAATATATAAAAAATATAATAATAGTAAAAAATTCTTTGTTCTGTCATCACATATGGATACTGTGGTGCCAGGTAATGGAATAAAACCAATAATAAAAAAAAATCATATTGAGAGTGGTGGAAATACAATCTTAGGTGCTGATGATAAGAGCGGGTTAGCGATAATTCTAGAAATTTTTGAAACATTAGTTGAGAAAAAATATCCTCATGTAAATTTAGAAGCTGCAATTACAACTTGTGAAGAAATTGGCCTTCTTGGTGCAAAATTTTTAAACTATAAATTATTAAAATCAAAATCTGGAATTGTATTAGACAGTACAAGTCCTAGTAGATTGGTCTTAAAAGGCCCATCATCCGACTATTTTTCAATTGATATTTTAGGAATTGAAGCTCATTCTGGCATAAACCCAGAAAAAGGTTTAAGTTCAATTAAAATTGCTTCAGAGGTTATAAGCAAGATAAAAGTTGGAAGAATTTATAAAGATACCACGCTAAATATAGGTAAAATAAAAGGTGGATCTGCTATAAACATTGTACCCGGGAAAACATCTATAAAATGTGAAATTCGAAGTCATAGAGAATCTGTTATATTAAAAATATTAAACCAAATTAAAAAAAATATAAAAATAATTGAGAAAAAATATAAAAAGATTAACCCCAAGTTTTCTATAATTTTTAAAAAGGAAAGAATATATGATTCTATAAATATTTCACAAAATAATGAAATTGTTAAAAAAGTTTTAAGTGCTAGTCAAGAATTAAATTATAAAACTAATATAGTTGAAACCGGTGGTGGAGCAGATGCCAATTTTTTTGTTAAGAATAAAATAAATACTGTAAATCTTGGGACTGGAATGAGAGAATTTCATACTGTAGATGAAAAATTAATATTGAATGAATTTATTACATCAGCAAATATTGTTCTGAAAACAATTTTATTGTGAGATTAAATATTTTAAAATATCTTCATAATTACTAAATACAATATCGGCTTTATGAAGAGCTTCAATATCAAAAGTATTAGTTATTCCTATACACTTTAAACCTGCAGATTTAGCTGATTGAATTCCGCCTGGTGAATCCTCTATAACAACTATTTCATCAATATTAAATTCAGAATTTAAACTATCTAAAACCCTATTGTAGGTTTCTGGATTTGGTTTAGGATTGTTAACTTCATCTGCTGAAACTACTGTATCAAAGTAATTATAAATATTATTATTTTTTAATGTTCTGATTATTTCAGATCTATTTGCACCAGAACCAATAGATAAAATAAAGTTTTTAGATAATTTAATAATTAATTCTTTAACTCCTGGAAATAATTTTGAATTATCAATTAGTCTGGATTCAAAATAGTCATTTTTATTTTTTATAATCATATCAATTTCCCCATTTGATGCTGAAATTTTTCTATCGCTAATTACATTAGTGATAACACCTCTATCATCATAAGAAATATATTTTGAATAATATTCTTTCTCCGAAATATTAATATTAAGAATTTTTAAGCTTTCATTAAATGCTATGAAGTGAGAATTTTCTGAATCTAAAATAACACCATCAAAATCAAAAATAACAATTTTTACTTGTTTCATGTATATCATGATAATTTAAAATAATAAAAAGCATAGCTTTAATTAAATTTAAAAGTGAATATAATTTACTGATGATTAAAAGAGGAAGGATACTTAGAAAGAATAAAAATATAAGAGAAATGGTGAGTGAAAATAAGCTTCACTTAGAGAATTTAATTCAACCGATTTTTTTAATTAGTGGTAAAAATAAAAGAGAAAAAATTAAAACAATGGATGGAATTGAAAGAAAATCAATTGATCTTCAAATAAAAGATATTAAAAAAATGGTTTCTATGGGTATTAAAAGTGTAATTATATTTCCTTCGATAGAAGAAAATAAAAAGAATAAGAATGCCACTGAAGCACTCAACCCAAAAGGATTAATACCAAATGCTGTTAAGGAAATAAAAAAACAATTCCCAGAGCTAATTCTTATTACTGATATTGCACTTGATCCTTATAACTCTGATGGTCATGATGGTATACTCCGCAATGGAAAAATATTAAATGATAAAACTGTTGATATTTTGGTAAAACAAGCAATTTTACATGCTAAATCCGGTGCAGATTTTGTTGCTCCATCTGATATGATGGATGGAAGAATTCTGAAAATTAGAAATAATTTAGATAAAGAAAATTTTAAATATGTCGGAATAATCTCATATGCAGCCAAATATTGTTCATCGCTATATGGGCCTTTTAGGGATGCCCTAAATTCTGCACCAAAATCTGGTGATAAAAAAACCTATCAAATAAATCCTGCAAATTCTGACGAAGCTTTAAAAGAAGTTATAGAAGATGAAGCTGAGGGGGCTGATATGTTAATGATTAAGCCTGCAATTTTTTATCTTGATATTATATCAAAAGTTAAAGCTAATACATATCTTCCAGTGGTTGCTTATCAAGTAAGCGGTGAATATTCTATGCTTATTTGCTCATCAAAAAATAATATTATTGATTTGGATGATGCAATTTTAGAATCTTTATTGTCAATAAAAAGAGCTGGAGCAAATTTAATTATTTCTTACTTCACTTCATATATTGCAAAAAAAGGCCTAATTAAGACTTAAAATAATCACTATAATTTAGTACAAATACACCTAATATTATTAATGCTGTGCCTATTATTGTTTCTAAAGTTATCTCCTCTTTTAAAAATAAATATCCATAAAAACATGTAAAAAGAGGATAAGTTGCTGTCAAAGGCACAATTTTACTAGCTGAACTTCCAACTAAAGCATTAAAATATAAATAAATTCCTAAAACAGCTAAAACTCCGGGAATTAAAATTAATAATATGTTTTTCAGATTTAACGATACAATACTGGAAAAATTATTTGATGTAAGATAAAAAGGTAGAATTAAGCATGTTACTAAAATAAACCTTACAAATAAGACCAACATCGGATTTAGTTCTTTAAGGCTCATTTTTTCAAAAATTGGTGCCAAGCCCCAAATCGCAGCTACTATTAATGCTAGAAGATTAGGATTCATGATTTCATATTTTCCTTAGAACTGATGATAAAGAATTTATTACATAATCTCCATTAATTTTTGCATCTCTATCGATCAAAAAGGCTTTGAGTCCAATTCTCTTACAAGCCTTATAATCTAGTTCGGGGTTATCCCCTATATGCACTGTGGTTTTAATGTCTGATCCCGAGTCATTCAATGATTTAAGAAAAAAATCTTTATCAGGCTTTGCACAACCAGATTGAGATGAGATAGTAAAATGGTTTATGTAAGGAGATATTCCGAATCCATTACAAACTTTAAATATCCTTGAATCAAAATTAGAGGTGATAATTATTTTAAATCCTCTTCCCTTTAGCTCTTGTAAAAATGGAATAGTATCATCATAGATCTCCCAGGCATCAAATTCAAAATGCTTGTAAAGCTCATTAAAATAATCATCAAATGAATCAAACATACCTAAGTCATCAAAGATATCTTTTACGAGTCTATACCACCAATCCTTTTCCGCATTTTCTAATTCAGGCCCTTGGAGTCCACTAAAATAAAGACCATTTCTTGAATTAAAATATTTTTTGAAACAATCTGAAATTTCTTTTGGTTCAAATTTATCTGTATATTTCTTTAAGATTTCATAATAAGTATTTCCTAAACCTTTTTTTATGAAGAATAATGTGTCAGCTGCGTCTAAAGATATAGTATTGAATTTACACATAATAAAAGTAAAAATTAAATATGATTATACCAGTTGTAACAAAAGATATTATGTATTTTTCTAAACTTAAATCAAAAATTAATATTGATAAATATAGTCTTATTCAGATAAAAAACCGTAAAGAAATTGAAAATATACTTTTAGATAAAAACTTTTTATTGTTGATAGTTGATTTTTCAGACGATTTTGCAAAATCAATCGAATTAAAAGATTTAATTAAAAATAGAGACATAGTCTCAATTGGATATTATCCTCATGTTAATGAGAATTTAAAGCAAAATGCAATCAAATTTGGGACTGGGAGGCAGGTAACGAGAAACCAACTGTTTAAAAATATTAATAATATAGTTGATGAATTTAGCTAATTATGATTATTTTAAATATCTTTATTTTCAAATCCATAATCATTAAGAAAATTTTTAACTATATCCTTAAGATTATTCATCCCTCCATCTACATTTAATTCTGCTGAACAGCCAATATATTCAATTTTTGCATCAAGGGATGCGGAATCATTTTTTTCACTCAACCAGATTGTTATAACATGTAGACATTCTAACCAGTCACCAATTGGAAATTCTTTAATAGGAGATTTTTTTGATCTTCCATCAATAGATTCGCCAATCGAATATTTAAAAATTTTTTTATAATATTTATTTTTAGATGTAGGTAATTTTGAATCTTTGTACAAAATGTTAACAAAATTATTAAAATGTACTATTTCGTTCGAGGATAACAAGAAAATTTTGATTGAATCTTCATCAATATATGAACTATTAAGAACGTTTATTGCATTTTGATAGGATTTTAACCATTCGTCTATTAATTGTTTGGTTTGAAGTTTGTTAACTAGCTCTTCTTTTAAATTCATCTAATTATCTAAATTATTCTGTAAAATACTTTTTAGTTTTTTTATACTTATATTTGAGTTCTCAGCATAATGTTTAAATTGATCATCGTTTATTTTGCCCACGCTAAAATATTTAGCATCAAGATTATAAAAATACAACCCTGAAATAGAAGAAGGGGGATAAATCGCATAGTTCTCTGTGAGACTAACATTCAATTTATTCTCTACATCTAGTAATTTCCAAATCTTATCTTTTTCGGAATGATCAGGGCATGCAGGATATCCATGTGCTGGTCTTATTCCTGCATATTTTTCTTTTATAAGATCATCATTAGAATAATCCTCATTTGATCCATTATCTTTTCTCATTTTTTCATGAAGTAATTCTGCAGATGCCTCAGCAAGTCTATCAGCTAGAGCTTTAATAAGAATAGAAGAATAATCATCTCCTGACTTTTCAAATTTACTAGCAAAATCCTCAATTTCTTGACCTGCTGTCACAACAAATGCTCCTATAACATCCTCTGAATTTAAATTTGGTGAAATAAAGTCTGAAAGGGAGTAATATATTTCTTTTAGTTTACTTTTTTTAACCTGCTGTCTTAGAAAATTAAATTCTTCGACCTTCTTTGCTGTATTATAATCAACTAAGATTACAGATTCATCTTGACTATGAGCCCTCCAATTCTGAGACAATCCCCTAATATTAATATTTTTTTCCTTTGATAAAATATCCAGCATTTTATTAGCATCATCAAATAGTTCTTTGACTTGCTTAGAATATCTTGGAGATTTTAATAATTTTGGAAAATTACCTTTTATCTCCCATGCCCAAAAAAAAGGTGACCAATCAATATATCCTCTTAAAGAATTTATATCGAATGTCCATTCATTCACATTAAAGTTTTTTGTCATATTGAGGATATTCTTTTCATTTAATTTAAATTTCTTAGACCTGGCCTCTTCGATATCCACAAAATTTATTTTTTTTGAATTTTTATACCTTTTAATTGTTGATGCTTGATCATCTTTTAAATTATCAATATATTTATGAGAGGTTTTTTCATTAAGTAGTTCCCTACAAACACCAACAACCAATGATGCATCAGGAACGTGAACTACTACTCCTTTCTCATAATTTGGTGCCATTTTTATCGCCGTATGTGCCTTACTAGTAGTGGCTCCACCTATCAAAACTGGAAGATTGTAGCCGTCTGAATTTAATTTATCTAAATTACTTATCATTTCATCTAAAGATGGAGTTATTAACCCACTCATACCAACAACATCTGGCTTAAAATCATTAATATTTTCAAGAATAGTATCATAATTAACCATCACTCCTAGGTCTCTAACATCAAATCCATTACAACGTGCAACAACAGATACAATATTTTTACCTATATCATGAACGTCACCTTTAACAGTTGCGATTAACATCTTACCAGCCGAGGTACCCTTAACTTTATCTTTTTCCATAAAAGGCTCGAGATAATTCACGGCCTTCTTCATAACTCTTGCACTTTTAACAACTTGAGGAAGAAACATTTTTCCTTCTCCGAAAAGGTCTCCAACATACTTCATACCATCCATCAGAGGTCCTTCAATAATTTCTAATGGCGAGTCATATAAACCTCTAGCTTCTTCTACGTCCTCTTCAATATTAGTTGTAATACCTTTTATTATTTGATGGGAAATTCTATCCTTCAAATCCAATGACTTCCAATCTTCAGCTTTCTTGATTCCATTTGAACTGGATCCCACCGAACTTGCAAACTCAATTAAGTTTTCTGTGGCAGATTCCTCTCTGTCGAAAATCACATCTTCTATTAATTTAAGAAGTTTTTCATCTATTTCTTCATAGACTTCAAGCATTCCTGCATTAAGAATAGCCATATCTAGTCCCGCTTTTTTTGCATGATATAAAAATGCTGAATGCATGGCCTCTCTTACTTTATTATTACCTCTAAATGCAAACGATAAATTACTAATTCCACCGCTCACCATCGCACCCGGACATAATTCTTTAATTTTTGGAATGCTTTCTAAAAAATTAATTGCATATTTCTTATGCTCTTCAATGCCAGTTGCAATAGTTAATATGTTTGGATCAAAAATAATTTCTGTTGAATTAAAATGGAGCTTATTGATTAGTAGGTCATAAGCTCTTTTACAAATATTAACTTTTGATTCAATTTCTGTTGCTTGACCACTTTCATCAAAGGCCATAACAACCACTGATGCTCCATATTTCTGTATTATTTTGGCTTGTTTGAGAAACTCTTCTTCACCCTCTTTTAGACTAATAGAATTAACGATACCTCTACCTTGAATACATTTTAATCCAGATTCGATGACGCTAAATTTTGAACTGTCTATCATCAATGGAACTTTAATTATGTCAGGATCTGAAGCAATCAAATTTAAAAATTTTTGCATGCATTTCTCACCGTCCAACATACCTTCATCAAAATTAATATCAATAATATGAGCTCCATTTTGAACCTGTTGCTTAGCTATTTCCATTGCTTCCTCATAATTTTCATCTTTAATTAACTTAGAGAATTTTGGAGAACCTGTAATATTAGTCCTTTCCCCTATTACAAAAAAATTATTTACATTATTAAGCTCTAGAGGCTCAAGACCACTAAACGAAGGAAGCAACTTTCTAGGAGCTAAACTGATAGGCTTAAAATTTTTTAAAACTTTAGAAATTTCAAAGATATGATCAGGAGTAGTACCACAGCACCCACCAACAAAATCTAAAATATTACTCTCAAAATATGGAGTTAAAGCTTTTGCGGTATCCTCGGGTAATTCATCATAACCTGTATCTGATAAAGGATTTGGCAGTCCAGCATTTGGATAACAAAGCACTTTACAATTTGCATAATTTTTCAGTTCTTTAACGTATCCTATTAAAGATTCGGCACCAAGACCACAGTTCATGCCAACTGAGTAAGGATTTGAATGCCTTATTGATTCCCAGAAAGCCCTAATAGTTTGGCCAGACAAGGTTCTTCCAGACTTATCAGAAAAAGTTACTGAAATAAATACTGGGGATCTCTCACCAACCTCTTCAAACAGATTTTCTAAGGAGAATAAAGCAGCTTTAAGATTTAATGTATCAAAAGTTGTTTCTGGAAGAAATATATCAACACCGCCGTCTAACAAACTTTTTGCTTGAAGATAATATGCATTTACAAGTTCGTCAAAAGTTACATTCCTTTTTCCTGGATCTTCGACATCTGGAGAAATTGAGGCAGTTCTATTAGTTGGTCCCATAGCTCCGGCAATAAAAATCTTTGATTTATCAATATCATCATTTGACTCATCTATAGCTTGTTTTACAACTTTTACTGATTCTATATTCATTTTCTCAACAAGGTGTTCTAATTTATAGTCGGATTGGGCTATTGATGTTGCTCCAAAAGTATTTGTTTCTATAATTTTAGATCCCGAGTTAATATAAGATTTATGAATTTCTTTAATAATATTAGGACATGTAATATTTAGTATTTCATTATTACCCTTTAAATCTAAGATATGATTTTTTAGCAAATCTCCTCTATAGTCTTCTTCCTGTAATTTATATTTTTGAACCATGGTGCCCAAGGGGCCATCCATTAGCATAATTTCATTTTTACATAAAGTATCAAGCTCATTAAAAATTTTTGATTTTTTCATTTCTATTACCACTCATCTCTCATATCTCTCAGCAATTTAAACCTTTCTTCCATATTCAAATCACTAAATTTGTCTGATGTCTTAAGCAAATCTAAAAAAGAAAATTCATCAATCCTAAAAAAAGGATTATATTTTTTTTCGAATCCAATATCTTTGATTTCTGAAAGTTCATTACTTTTACAATCTAATAAAAAATTTTTTATATCCGATGCAAAATCATTATCATCAAAAATTATTGAATCTAGAAATTTCAAATTATTTTCTAAATAATCGTGTCCTGGTAATAATTTTAGATTATCAGGCAGATTCTTCATTTTATGGTGAATTGTTCTAAATAGCATAGATGCATCTCCGCGAAACCTTACGTTACCTACTCCACATGCAAATATAGTGTCTCCACAAAATACATAATTATTTACTATAAAAGATATATGTTCAGGGCAATGTCCCGGTGTATGTAAAACCTTAATTCTTAAATCTCCAATTTTAACAATATCATTCTCAAATATGTTATCAAATTCTTGCGTGAATAAATCTTTACAAATGTTATGTGCATTTAATTTTATTTTATATTTATCCATAAAATATGAGTTATATGCAATATGGTCGGGGTGTGCGTGCGTATTTAAAACTAGTTTGGGATTCAAATCATTATTGATTATAATTTTATCTATAAAATCTTTATCTAGAGGGTCAATTATTACACAATCTCTAGTTCTAGCGCATTCTATTATATAGTTAATATTTCTATCACTATTCTCGACTAGAAATCTATAAATATTCAGATCTTTTTCTTCTATTTTTTCAAACATAAATCTATTATACCTTTCATAATTAAATCTTTTTGTTGTTTTTTTCTTATTAATTTATTATAATTCTCAAGGTCGTCATTTAACTCTACTTGCAACGACTTTAAATAAATGCTAAACGGAGAAAAGGTTTTTATTCAAAATCTTTCCTCTTCGAGTTACATGATTATTAGGAGTATCGTATGTCTTTTGTAACTTGTTTAAAATGTAAAGATTGTAGTCCCGCTTGTGAATTTGATAAACAAGCCTTATATGTTTGTGATGATTGCTTTGGACCTCTTGAGCCAAGTTACGATTATGACAAGATTAAAAAAGAATTAACAATAGATAAAATTTCAAAAAGGTCAAAGAATATGTGGAGATATAAAGAATTATTACCTTTAGATAATGAACCAACTGTAGGACTTAATACTGGCTATACTCCACTTATCAAAGCAAATAATCTTGCAAGAATTCTAGGTGTAAAAAACTTATACATTAAAAATGATGGAGTCAATTTTCCATCCCTATCTTTCAAAGATAGAGTTGTTGCAGTAGCTCTTTCTAAAGCTGTAGAGCTTGGATATGATACAGTTGGTTGCGCATCAACTGGTAATTTAGCAAATTCTGTTGCTGCACAATCCGCGGCAGCCAACCTTAATAGCTTCATATTTATCCCATCAAATCTTGAAGAGGCTAAAATTCTTGGGACATCTATATATGGGAAAAATGTTATAGGTGTCAAAGGGAGCTATGATGATGTTAATAGATTATGTACAGAAGTTATTGGTTCTAATAAATGGGGCTTTGTAAATATAAATCTCAGAACTTATTATGCAGAAGGTTCTAAAACTGTTGGGTACGAAATTATAGAACAACTTGGATGGAAGGCTCCTAAAAATATTGTTGTATGTATGGCTTCTGGATCTTTATTAACTAAGATATATAAATCAGTTAGAGAATTGGTTGATTTAGGCTTGGTTGACGATAATAATACAAAAATTTATGGTGCTCAAGCATCAGGATGCTCACCAATATCCACAGCTGTAAAAAATGGATGGGAATCATTTAAACCGGTCAAACCTGATACAATTGCAAAATCCTTAGCAATTGGCAATCCTGCCGATGGTATAAATGCAATAAACTTGTTAAATGATATAAATTCTTACTCTGAAGATGTTTCAGATGAGGAAATTGTAAATGCGATGAAATTATTGGCAGAAACTGAGGGAATATTTACAGAAACTGCTGGTGGAGTGACATTAGGTTGTACAATTAAAATGCTAGAAAATGGAAAAATTAATAAAAATGAAGATTTAGTTTTGGTTATAACTGGTAATGGTTTAAAAACTCAAGATCCATTGATAAATAAAATAAAAAAACCGGATATAATTAACGCAAAATTAGAGGAATTTAATGAAATTAAATATTAAGGAGAATAAATTATGGCTTTAGTCAGAATACCAACACCATTAAGAAGGCTAACTAATGAAAAAGATGAGGTTAATTCGGAAGCAAAAACTGTAATCGAACTAATAGATGATTTAGATAATCAGTTTCCAGGGATGAAAAATAAAGTTTGCGAACCTAATGGATCAATAAGAAAATTTATTAATATATATATTAATGATGAAGACATTAGATTTCTTGAAGGTCCAGAATCCACAATTAAGCAAGATGATACTGTTTCAATTATCCCTGCAATTGCTGGTGGATAAATTATTCAAAAAATTCTTTAACTTTATTGATATATTCTGAAAATGGATTCTTAGAGTCCTTTTCAACCTCAACTTGATATTCTTCAAGTAATTTTTTTTGTTTGCTATTAACTGTCTTAGGTATAACAATATTTAGTTTTACATAAAGATCACCATAAGATTCTCTATTTAGAATTTTAATACCCTTGCCTTTTAGCCTCATTAACTGGCCAGGCTGAACACCTGCAGGAATTTTTAAATCTGAAGTTCCCTCTAAAGTTGGTATTTCAATTCTTCCACCTAAAACCGCATTAGAAATACTGACTGGCACCTCACAAAGTATATTCTCATCTTCTCTTTTAAAAAAAGGATGATCTTCAACAGTAATATCTATATATAAATCTCCATTTGGTCCATTGTTTATACCTGCATCACCCTCACCTGACATTCTTAATCTTGTACCGTTATCAACACCTGCTGGAATTTTTACTTCTAATTTCTTATTCTCGGTATCATCTGCGAAAGCACCTGCTCCACCACAAGAACCGCAGGTTCTACTGACTGAGAACATACCTTGTGAATAATTAAGCTCACCGGTTCCGTTGCATGCTTTACATACTTTATATGTCCTCGCTCTTCTTAACGAAATATTTTTTTTAATTCCTTTAACAGCTTCATCAAAAGATATGGATACATCAAATCTAAGATCTCGACCCTTGTACTGAGAATTTTCTCTTCTTGATCTTCTAGAATTAGATCTTCCGCCACCAAAAAAATCGTTTATAAGATCATCTAAATCTGGAAAACCACCAGGGAAACCACTTGAGAAGCCTCCACCACCAGCTCCTGGATTGACTGTCCCAAAAGTATCATATTGTGATTTTTTTTCTTGGTCACCTAAAACTTGATAAGCCTCATTAATTTCTTTAAATTTTTCTTCAGCTTTTTTATCATTTTTATTTCTATCCGGGTGATATTTAAGTGCTAATTTTTTATAAGCTTTTTTAATTTGCTCTTCATTTGATGTTCTATCAATACCTAAAACTGAATAATAATCTTTACTCATTATCAGCTCCGGAGGATACAATAACTAAAGATGGTCTTAAAAGTTTATCGTCCAAACTATAACCAGTCTGAATAACCTCTAATATTTTATTTGAATCAAATTTCTTCGATTTTTTAAGCTCTAAAGCTTGATGGAAGTTTGGGTCAAAATCGTCCCCCGTATTTATATTGATTTTTTCTATGTTATTTTTTTCTAAAAAGTTTTGAAAATCTTTTTCTACACTTTTCATCCCTTTGAAAAAATCAGTATCTCTTTGCGAGTCCTCATATAGGTTAAGACCTCTTTCAAAATTATCAATAAAAAATAAGAGATCTCTTAACATATTTTCTTTAGCAACATATATAGCTTGTTTTTTTTCAATTAAATTTCTTTTTTTATAGTTTTCAAATTCAGCAGCTAATCTTAATAATTTTTCATTTAATTCTTTTTTTGCAGCCTCTAAATCATCTTTTAACTTTAAAAAAGCTTCGGTATCCTCATCATTTACAATTATAAGAAAATTAGTAAATTTATCGGTATCATTAAATTTAAAGGCAATTTCATTTTTACTACTAGATACAGTAATATACTCAGAACCTTCGATAAAACTTTTAAAGTCGATAAAGGATTTAAAAACTGATTTATTTTCTTCTTTTTTGCTGTTTTCTTTTTGTTCTAAAGTATTATTTTCACTCATATTGACTCCATTTTTAATATAGTCATAAAAATTTAAATCTCAATGTATTTTTCAAAAATACCTTCTAAAATACCCTTATCAGAGACTAAAAACTGCAATTTATTAAAATATTCCATTATTGTTGTTAATATTATTATCCCATATACAATAACTTCTTCTCTTCCTTTTTCTATTCCATTTAATAAAAGTCTTTGTTTTGCAGTCTTATTTGCTAGCATATTTAACATTCTATAAGTTTCTGTGGTAGATAAATTAGCTTGGTTGATAATCTTACTATCATAGTTTTTTAGATTTTTTGATATTGCGGCCAAAGTAGTTGATGTACCTGAATTAAAAACTATTTGATATTTTACAATTTTGTTTAGAGATATATTTGATTCTTGAATTATTTTTTTAACAAAATCTTTTATTTGTTTAATTTTTTCAAACGAAAAAATATTTATTTCATTAAACTTTTTATATAATCTTATAACACCTAAATCTAAAGAATAAAAATTTATTATTTTTTGTTGAGACATAAAAATTATTTCTGTACTACCTCCTCCAATATCTACAATAATTTTATCAGATTCAGGATTTACAAATAAAGAATTTACTCCTAAAGAAGTAAGCTCGGCTTCAATACCAGGACTTATTATATTTAATTTTTGGTGATATCTTTTTTTAAAATCTAAAAGTATTTCATTTTTATTTATAGAATCTCTAAAAACACTAGTACCGACTGCATATATTTTTTTTACATAATTTTGATGAATAATATTAAAGATATTATCTAAGGCAACATAGTATTTATTGGGTAAATTTAATCTATTATTTTTATCTAAGAATTTTCCTAATCCAACAACATGTCTAAATTTCATTTCAGTGTCATTATTAGAATCTATGTCTCTAATTAGACATCTAAATGCATTTGTTCCTAAATCAATCGCAGCTGCTTTCATTATATTTTTTGTGTAAATTTGAATTTACTATGTAATTCTTAGAGGATTCAATGATTAACTTATAATCATCCTCATTTATAGGTCTTATTTTTTTACAAGGTGATCCCATATATAAAGATCCAGGCTCTAAATACATACCAGGAGGAACTAATGATCCCGCTGCAATAATTGTGTTACATCGAACCTCAGCACCATCTAAAACTATTGCACCCATTCCTACTAAAATTCTACTGCGCATTGTACATGCATGAATTATACATCCATGACCTATTGTGACATCATTTTCAATATGTGTAGGGTATTTGTTCGAATCAATATGAATAATTGTACCATCTTGTATATTAGTCCTATCACCAATTTTTATATAATTATTATCTCCTCTGAGTATGCAGCCATACCAAACTGATGAATATTCTCCAATCTCAACATTTCCAATAATTGTGGAATTATGAGCTATGAATGCGGATCCATGTATATTTGGCTTTAATGACAAATTATAATTTGGATCTCTAAACAGAGGGTTTTGGCCAATAACAGATGCCATTTTTACTGCTTTAACTTATATTTTTTATTAAACTTTTCAATTCTTCCAGTAGTTCCACCACTTCTCTCTTTACCAGAATAAAATGGGTGCGATGAACTTGATATCTCAACTTTAACAAGAGGATATTCAACACCCTCATATGTTATTTTTTCATCTGTTTCAACACAAGAATCAATTATAAAGTTTTGATCTGTAGTAATATCTTTAAAAAGAACTTTTCTTGCATTTGGATGGATATCTTTTTTCATAGTCTGAAATGTTAACATCAAATATCTTATTTACAACTATTTATCAGTAAATTCAGCGTCAATAACATCCTCGTTCTCATCTTTTTTTTCTTTATTATTGTCCCCATCTTTATCAGTTTCATTTTCTTGGGCTTTAGATGCCTCAGCATACATTTTTTCAGCTAATTTATGGGACACTTTAGTTAATTCCTCTGAAGCAGATTTTATATCATCAATGCTATCAGATTTTACAACCTCTTTTGCTTTTTCTAAGGCAGAATCAATATCCTTTTTTTCATCATCGTTAATTTTATCATTATTTTCATTAACTGCTTTTTCAGTTGCATAAATAAGTTGATCAAGGGAGTTTCTTTCGTTAATCAAATCTTTTTTAGTTTTATCTTCATCAGCTTTAGATTCAGCATCCTTTACCATTTCATCAATTTCATCAGATGATAAGCCAGATGAAGCTTCAACTTTAATTTTTTGCTCTTTATTAGTTGCTTTATCAACTGCAGAGACATTCAATATACCATCTGAGTCAATATCAAATGTAACTTCAACCTGAGGAATACCCCTAGGCGCGGGAGATATACCATCTAATATAAATTTTGCTAATGTTCTATTATCAGCCGCTATTGATCTTTCGCCTTGGGTTACATGAATCTCAACACTAGGCTGATTATCCTGAGCTGTTGAGAAAACCTGACTCTGCTTTGTGGGTATAGTTGTATTCCTATTAATTATAGGTGTATTAACACCACCAAGAGTTTCTATGCCTAAAGATAGAGGTGCTACATCTAACAGGAGTACATCTTTAACATCTCCCGATAGAACAGCGCCTTGTATTGCCGCACCAAGAGCAACAACCTCATCAGGATTGATTCCTTTATGAGGTTCTTTACCAAAAAAATCTTTAACTACTTTTTGAACAAGTGGAATTCTAGTAGATCCTCCCACAAGAATAACCTCATTAATATCAGATGATTTTAAACCTGCATCATCAAGAGCATTCTTACATGGAACAAGAGAAGATTTAATTTTTGAATCAATTATCTGCTCAAATTTTGATCTTGATACCTTTATCAATAAATGCTTCGGACCATTCTGATCAGCAGTTATAAACGGCAGGTTAATCTCAGTTTCTAGAGAAGAAGAAAGTTCTATTTTAGCTTTTTCTGCGGCTTCTCTTAATCTTTGTAGAGCCATTTTATCAGAACTTAAGTCTACTCCATTTTCTTTTTTAAATTCATCAATCAAATAATCTATAATTTGTCTATCAAAATCATCGCCACCTAGGGAAGTATCACCATTTGTTGATTTTACTTCTATTACATTATCGCCAATTTCTAGAATCGAAACGTCAAAAGTTCCACCACCTAAGTCGTAAACTGCTACCAAACCATCTTTTTTCTTATCAAAACCATATGCCAAAGCTGCAGCTGTTGGTTCATTAATTATTCTTTCAACATTGAGGCCAGCAATTTTTCCAGCATCTTTTGTAGCTTGTCTTTGACTATCATTAAAATATGCTGGCACTGTAATAACAGCATCCGAAACAGAGGATCCAAGAAATGATTCCGCTGCTTGTTTAAGTTTAGTCAAGACATTTGCAGAAATTTGAGAAGGAGAAAAATCTTTATCATCTACTTGTATCCAAGCATCTCCATTTTTATTTTTAACAATTTCATAAGGAAGAACTTTTCTATCCTCATCAGTTTCTTCGAATCTTCTACCTATTAATCTTTTTGCTGAATAAATTGTTTTTTCAGGATTTACAACAGCCTGTCTTTTGGCAGGTTCGCCGACTAATATTTCAGATTCCTTACCAAAACTAACCACTGATGGAGTAGTTCTGTTTCCCTCTTCGTTGATAATTACTTTTGGTTCACCACTCTCAACAAAAGAAATACATGAATTAGTAGTTCCTAAATCAATACCAATAACTTTACCCATATAAACACTCCTATTTCTATCTATATTTGAAATTAAGCATTAAATAAGAGTTGTCAAGATACAAAACACAAATTAAATCAAAGAAACTACTGTGGATGCAGCATCTTTCATAGTATCTGCTGTGGTTATATTTAAGTCAGATTCCTCTAAAATCTTTTTACCCAAATCAACATTGGTTCCTTCCAATCTTACGACTAAGGGTACTTGAATACCTACCTCTTTTGCAGCAATTATTATCCCATCAGCGATAGTATCACATTTCATTATCCCGCCAAAAATATTTACTAAGATTGCTTTAACATTCTGATCACTCAAAATCATTTTGAAAGCTTGGGTTACTTGTTCAACTGAAGCGCCACCACCAACATCTAAGAAATTAGCAGGCTCTTCTCCATGAAATTTTATAATATCCATTGTAGCCATAGCTAGTCCTGCTCCATTAACAAGACATCCAATATTACCATCTAATTTTACAAAACTAAATCCCCATTTTTTCGCTTCTAGTTCAAGAGGCTCTTCTTCTGTTGGATCATGTAAATCGACAAATTCCTTATGTCTGAATTCAGCATTGTCATCAAAGTTGATTTTTGCATCTAGAGCTTTTATTTCTCCTTGATCTGTTGAAATCAAAGGATTTATTTCAACTAGAGCGCAATCCATTTCAGTAAATAATTTGTATATACCTGAAAGGATGGGACCGAGTTGTTTTGTTTGATCTTTATTGAATCCTAAAAAATAAGCAATTTTCCTAATATGAAAAGGCTGAATTCCACTTACAGGATCTATTGGTTGAGTAAGAAGCTTGTCTGGTGTTTCTTCTGCTACTTTTTCTATATCCATACCACCTTCAGGGCTAGCTATAATTACATTTTTTTCATTAGACCTATCAGTCACAATTGATAAATAATATTCTTTCTCAATTATTGATGAGTTTTCTACATATACTTTATTTACCACCTTACCTTCTGGACCAGTTTGATGAGTAACTAAGGTCATTCCTAACATTTCTTGAACAGTTGATCCTACTTCTTCAGGGGTTTTTACCAATTTTACGCCACCCGCTTTTCCTCTGCCACCTGCATGAATTTGTGCTTTAACAACATACTCATTTGAGTTTAATGATTTAGCATACTCCTCCGCATCTTGTCCACTTTCAAAAACTTTCCCCTCAGAAGTATTAATATTAAATTTTCTAAATAAATCTTTTGCTTGATATTCATGAATATTCATTGAGACCCCCAGGTAATAAAAAGATAATAGATTTTAACAGAATATTTTACTTAACAATAGATTTAATTAAGCTTCTTCTCATATTGGCAATATTTTTAATTGAAATCCCTTTTGGGCAAACAGCTTCGCATTCTGCATGATTAGAGCATGCACCAAAACCTTCTTCATCCATCTTATCCACCATAGACTTAACTCTTGCTTTTTGCTCAATCTGTCCCTGAGGAAGTTGAAGTAAATGCGAAATTTTTGCACTAGTAAATAGTGCTGCAGAGGCATTTGGACATGAGGCAACACAGGCTCCACAACCAATACAAGCAGCAGAATCAAATGCTTCTTCGGCATCCTCTTTTCCAATTAAAATACTATTAGCATCTGGGCCATTACCAGTGTTTATAGAAACATAACCTCCAGCTTGGATAATTTTATCAAAAGACCCTCTGTCAACTACCAAATCTTTAACAATTTTGAAAGGAGTAGCTCTAAACGGTTCAATTACAAGAGTGTCTCCATCATTAAAATGTCGCATATGGAGTTGACATACGGTTGTTCGAGATTGTGGGCCATGAGCAATACCATTGATTACAAAACCACATGTTCCGCAAATTCCCTCACGACAATCACTATCAAATGAAATTGGTACGATACCACTTTTAGTAAGATTCTCATTTAAAATATCCAGCATTTCCAAAAAAGAAATATCCACTGGTACATCTTCCATTGAGTAATAATGAAAGTCTCCAGATGAATCTGCACTTTCTTGGCGCCATACTTGGAGCTTTAAATTAATTGTATTTGCCACTATTTATAATTCCTCTGTGTCATTTCAACAAATTCATAGTTTAAATCTTCTTTGTGAAGTATTGATGATGAATCAGGAATATATTCCCATGCAGACACATAAGCATATTTTTCATCATTTCTCAAAGGTTCACCTTCACTTGTCTGATACTCTTCTCTAAAATGAGCTCCACAAGACTCCTCTCTATCATAAGCATCTAAGGCCATCAACTCACCTAACTCGATAAAATCTGCAAGCCTGGAAGCATTTTCTAGCGATTTATTCAAATTATCATCATTACCTATTAAATTTAAATCACTCCAAAACTTATCTTTAATTTGTGGTATTTTTTCTAATGCTTGAGCAAGTGAATCTTTAGTTCTTGCCATACCTACAAAATCCCACATAACTGCACCTAGCTCTCTATGAAGCTCAAGCACAGTAGAAGATCCTTTAATTTTTAACAATGATTCATTTCGTTTTTTGACTTCATCAATTGATTCTTTAAATTCATCAGCAGTATCTGATACAGCATCCAAAGAATTATTTGCAAGATAATTTCCCAAAGTATAAGGAATTACAAAATATCCATCGGCTAGCCCTTGCATTAAAGCGCTTGCACCCAATCTATTTGCACCATGATCAGAAAAATTAGCCTCTCCTAATACAAATAGCCCAGGAATATTGCTCATACAATCGTAATCAACCCAAAGACCGCCCATAACATAGTGAATTGCAGGATAAATCCTCATAGGCTTTTTATAGGGACTTTCGCCTGTAATTGTTTCATACATATCAAATAGATTTCCATATTTATCAGAAATGTTTTTCTCTCCTAATCGATCCATAGCACTACCAAAATCTAAATATACGGCTCTGCCAGTAGCACCAAGGCCTTTTCCTTCATCACACACTCTTTTAATGGCCCTGGACCCAACATCTCTTGGAACCAAATTTCCATAAGCTGGATACATTCTTTCAAGAAAATAATCTCTATCATTTTCTGGAATATCCTCAGAGGCGCGTTTATCATCTGCAGACTTAGGAACCCAAACTCTACCATCATTCCTGAGACTCTCTGACATTAAAGTCAGCTTTGATTGGTACTCACCAGAAGCTGGTATACATGTTGGATGTATTTGAGCAAAACAGGGATTAGCCATCAAAGCTCCCTTTTTATGGCATCTCCATGCAGCAGTTGCATTAGAATTTTTACCGTTAGTAGAAAGAAAAAAAACATTCCCATATCCACCAGAACATAAAACTACTGCTTCTGCTGTATGTTTTTCAATATCACCAGTTTTTAAATCTCTTACAACTATACCTCTTGCCTTGCCGTCAATAACAATTAAATCTAACATTTCTTTATTTGTGAATAATTCTATTTGTTTTTTTGAAACCTGACGCATCATAGAACTGTAAGCTCCAAGCAAAAGTTGCTGTCCAGTTTGACCTCTAGCATAAAAAGTTCGCGATACTTGAGCTCCCCCAAATGACCTATTTGTTAAAAGACCCCCATAATCTCTTGCAAATGGAACACCTTGAGCAACGCACTGATCAATTATATTAGTACTAACCTCAGCCAATCGGTATACGTTAGCCTCTCTTGCCCTATAGTCCCCGCCTTTTATGGTATCAATAAAGAGCCTTTGAACACTATCACCATCATTTTGATAATTTTTTGCGGCATTTATTCCACCCTGTGCTGCTATACTGTGCGCTCTTCTTGGTGTATCTTGGACACAAAAAGTTTTGACATTATATCCTAACTCAGCAAGTGTTGCAGAAGCAGAACCTCCAGCTAAACCAGAACCAACTACTATGATATTATATTTTCTTTTGTTCGCTGGGTTAACGAGCTTCATTTCAGATTTATATTTTGACCATTTATCATGTAATTCTCCGCCAGGTGATTTACCATCAAGCTTTTTCACATGAGTTACAATCTCTTTCTCTGGTAATGCTGCTTTTATAATACTCATAATAATATTAAACCTAATTAATCCAAAAAATGTATAAAGGAATTATAAGAAAACCTAAACTTATAATTAATCCCAAAAGGTAACTTATACTATAAGTGACCCTAGTAAATGTTTTACCATAAATTCCAAGTGACTGAAATGAGCTCCAGAAACCATGACCCAAGTGCAAAGACAATAAAGATAGTGCAACAGTGTAACCCAATACTACCCAAACATTTGAAAATTCTTCTGTAATTAATCTGTATAGGTCGCGAACAGGTTCTCCACCATTAACTGATAAATATATAGTTTCATAATAAGGACCGAATCTAAACTGCAAAACATGCCATATTAAGAATGCCATTACTACAACTCCAGTAATTACCATTGAAGTAGATGCATAAGTTTTCTTGCTTTTTCCACCAGCAAAATTTGAAACGGCATACCTTGATTTTCTAGATTTATAATTTATGAGATTTGTATAAAGTGAAGTTGTAATATGAAGACCAAAAAAACCTAAAAGTCCTAATTCAGCTATCGTAAACAATATTCCAAAAGACTCTAAGAAATGGGCATATGCATTAAAATCTCTTCCAGGTGGAGATCCAGTAAAAATAGTTATGTTTCCAAGCAAATGAACAATTAAGAAAAGAAAAAGAGAAATACCTGTAACAGCGATTATAATTTTTTTTAATACTGAAGATATTGTTATAAAATTTGCCATCTAAGTTATCTAAAATTATAAAATTCCAAAACTGTCAATCAGATCGCAAAGCTCCTTAACATGAGAAGCAGACTCTAAAAGCTCCTTATGCTCATCTTCGGATAACTTAATTTCCACGATTTGCTCAACACCCTTACTAGAAAGTATAACGGGTAACCCAACAAATTGTTCATTAATTTTATATTGTCCAGATGAAAAAACACAGCATGGCAACAACTTCCTTTCATCAAAAATAATAGAATATGCCATTTCAACAGCAGAGACACCAGGAGCATAAAAAGCACTCCCTGTTTTTAATAATTTAACAATTTCCGCTCCACCATCCCGTGTCCTTTGAATTATATCGCTTAATCTACTATCCTCGATCAATTGAGAAATTGGTACTCCAGATACTGTTGTATAATTTTTTAGTGGTACCATATCGTCACCATGACCACCTAAGACTAAAGTTTCTATTTTTGATACAGAGGTATTTAATTCCATGGATAAAAAAGCCTTAAATCTTGCGGAATCTAATATTCCAGCCATACCCACAACCCTTTCTTTTGGAAAACCACTTACCTTATGAGCAACATATGTCATGGCATCCAAGGGATTGGTAACAACAATTATTTTTGAATTAGGCGAAAATTTAACAACCTGCTCTGTAACATCTTTTATTATTTTGGTATTGGTTGAAACTAGGTCATCTCTGCTCATGCCAGGCTTTCTAGCTAAACCTGAGGTGATAATAACAACATCAGAATCTTTTGTATCATCATAGGAGTTTGTCCCAATGACTTGTGATGAAACCCCAGTAACTGATAGCATTTGAGTCATATCTAGAGCCTTACCTTGAGGAAGACCTTCGACAATATCGAGCAAGACTACATCACAAAAATCAAGCTCAAGAGCTCTATAGGCAGCAGAAGCACCTACATTACCAGCTCCAATAATAGAAATTTTAGGATTAGAACTCAACTAAACCGCCTTAAAAAAAAATAATATGGATTAAACATTATCCATATTTTTAATAATTGCATCTCCAAACTCAGAACATTTTAAAAGATTTGCACCTTCAATCTGTCTGTGAAGATCATATGTAACATCTTTATCTAGAACTGTTTTCTCAAGAGCTTTAACAATTAACTCTGCAACATTTCTCCACCCCATATGTTCAAACATCATTACACCTGAGAGAATCACTGATCCGGGGTTAACTTTATCTTGTCCTGCATACTTAGGAGCCGTCCCATGGGTTGCTTCAAATAATGCAATCTCATCACCAATATTTGCACCAGGTGCAAGACCTAATCCACCAATCTGAGCAGCACAAGCATCAGACATATAGTCACCATTTAAATTTGGTAGAGCAAGAACATCATACTCGTCTGTTCTAGTTAAAATTTGCTGTAGCATGTTATCAGCAATTCTGTCATTAATAACAATTTTTCCTTCTGGAGCTTTACCATCATACTTGTCCCAAAGCTCGTCTTCAGAAATAGTTTGTTCTGGAAATTCGTCTTTTGCCAGCTCATAGCCCCAATCTTTAAAAGCCCCTTCTGTAAATTTCATAATATTTCCTTTATGAACCAAGGTTACACTTTTTCTATTGTTATCAATAGCATACTGAACAGCTTTTTTAACAAGTCTTTTTGTTCCAAAAGCACTAATAGGCTTAATCCCTATACCTGATAAATCTCTCACGTTAGCTTTTAATTTTTTTTGTAGAAATTCTATTACTTCATTTGCTTCATCAGTTCCACTTTCATACTCAACACCCGAATATACATCTTCTGTATTTTCTCTAAATAAAACCACATCCATTTTCTCGGGACTTTTTACAGGGGAAGGAGTTCCATTTATCCATCTTACCGGCCTTACACAAGCATATAAATCCATAATCTGCCTTAATGCAACATTCAAGCTCCTTATTCCACCACCAACAGGTGTTGTTAGAGGTCCTTTAATAGATATTAAAAATTCGCTAATTACATCTGTTGTTTCTTGCGGTAACCATTCTTTTGTAATTTCAACTGCCTTCTCTCCAGCGTAGACTTCCGCCCATGATATTTTTTTTGATCCATTAAATGCCTTCTCTACGGCTGCATCAAAAACTCTTACAGATGCTGCCCATAAGTCAGGGCCAATCCCATCTCCTTCAATGAAAGTTACAATTGGGTTATCAGGAATATTATAAGTTCCATCGCTATTTACTGTTATTTTTGTCCCATCACTGGGAATTTTAATGTGTGACATTATTAAATCTCCTTGAAAATATTCATTAATATATTAATAAATAAAAAAGAAAAAACAATGCTTAATTTGTTTTTATCATCTGCCTAAGTACAGTTTGTAAGATTCCACCATTATAAAAATATTCAACTTCAACAATAGAATCCAGCCTAACCAGCGCTTTTATTTCATTTTTATTACCAGTATCTGAATCAATTTTAATTTTAATTTCTGATAAGGGTTTTAAACCTTCTTCAATTCCCTCAATTGTAAATTTTTCATTGCCTTTTATTGAATAATATTGAGCATTCTCTCCATCTAAGAATTGAAGCGGAAGAACACCCATTCCTACTAAATTGCTTCGATGTATTCTCTCAAAACTTTCTGCTAGAACCGCTTTTACTCCAAGGAGCATAGATCCTTTCGCAGCCCAATCCCTTGAGCTACCTGTTCCATATTCTTTTCCTGCGATTACAATTAAATGAGTTTTAGTCTCTTTATATTTCATTGCAGCGTCATATATCGACATTATTTGATCATTATCGAAAAATTTTGTGAAACCACCCTCTACATTATCCAAAATTTTATTTTTTATCCTAATATTTGCAAAAGTTCCTCTCATCATCACTTCATGATTCCCTCTTCTTGAACCATAGCTATTAAAATCTTTTTTATTCACGCCTTTATCATTTAAATAAATTCCAGCAGGTGTCTCCTCTGTAAAAGATCCAGCAGGTGAAATATGATCCGTAGTAATTGAATCACCGAGGTAAGCTAAAACTCTAGCATCCTTAATATCTTCAATTTTGGGTAGATTAATTGAAAATTCATCAAAAAATCCTGGTTTTTGAATATATGTAGATTCTGGAGACCATTCATATATAGAGCCCTTAGGAACCGAAATTGATTCCCATCGATCATCACCAGTAAAAATATTTTTATATCTACTCGAAAAAGTATCTGACTTGATTGAAGAATATACTGTTTCACTTATCTCTTTGTTTGTAGGCCAAATATCTTTCAGATAAACGTCATCACCAGATAAAGATTTACCAATCGGATCAGAATAAAAGTCTATGTCTACGGTTCCTGCTAAAGCATATGCTACTACCAAAGGTGGAGATGCTAAATAAGAAAGTCTAATCAAGGGATGAACTCTACCTTCAAAATTTCTATTTCCGCTTGAAACAGCCGCAACGTGTAAAGAATTGTCTTGGATTGAAGCAGCAACATCATCAGGAAGTGGACCGCTATTCCCAATGCAAGTGGTGCATCCAAAACCTACAGTCTTAAAACCTATTTCAAATAAACTTTTTAATAGATTAGCATTTTCAAGATAGTCGACTACAACCTTAGAGCCTGGTGCCAAGCTAGTTTTTACATAATCTGGAACTTTCAAACCCAATTCCTCAGCTTTCCTTGCTACAAGACCAGCAGTAATCATAACATAAGGGTTAGATGTATTCGTACAGCTTGTAATTGCAGCTAGAACAACGGATCCATTTTTAAGTTTTTCCTCAGAATTGTTAATACTATAAGTTTGACTTTCATGTACTTTTCTATCTTTTAGTTCAATTTTAAGTTGCGATTTCATATTAGATAATAAAATTCTGTCTTGTGGCCTTTTAGGGCCAGCAAGTGCTGGTTTAACTGACTCGAGATTTAAATATAAAGATTTGTAATATTCTGGATCTTTAGTATTTAACTCCCTAAAGCTTAATTGACTTTTATAATATTTTTCAACAAGATCAATCTCATCATCAGTTCTGCCGGTAAGTTTTAAATAATTTAAAGCCTCCTGGTCAACAGGAAAAAAACCCATTGTTGCACCATACTCAGGAGCCATATTGGCAATAGTTGCTCTATCAGGAAGAGGGAGATTGTCTAAGCCAGGACCGTAAAATTCAACAAATTTGCCCACAACACCCTCTTTTCTAAGCATTTCTGTTATGTTTAAAACAAGATCAGTGGCAGTCACCCCTTCACATAAATTACCCTCCAATTTAAATCCTATTACATCAGGAATTAAAAAATAAAGTGGCTGACCTAACATTGCTGCTTCAGCTTCAATTCCTCCTACCCCCCAACCCAAAACACTTATTCCGTTTATCATAGTGGTATGTGAATCAGTACCTACTAATGTGTCAGGTATACAAATACTTTCTCCATTAGTTCCAACTTTTTGGACAAGCTTGGCTAAATATTCAAGATTAACTTGATGAACTATACCGTTCCCTGGAGGAACTGCTCTAAAATTTTCAAAAGCTGTCTGAGCCCATCTAAGAAAAGAATATCTCTCTTCATTTCTTTCAAACTCAAGCTTGGTATTCAATGCAAGTGAATTAATTTCTTTAAAATGATCAACCTGAACAGAATGATCAATAACTAAATCAACAGGAACTAGAGGATTTATTGAGCTAGTATCTTTTCCAAGCTTATTTATAATATCTCTCATTGCAGCCAAGTCGGCTACGCAGGGGACGCCGGTGAAGTCTTGAAGAACAACTCTTGATGGCCTAAAAGGAATTTCAAATTTATCATTTTTATTAAAAATGAATTTCTTGATTAAATTTTCGTCAACTATTTTTTCATCATAATTTCTAACTAAATTTTCAAGTAAAATTCTTAATGAATAAGGCATTAAATCTAAATCAAATGAAAATTTTTCAGACACTTTTTTTAAAGAGTAAAATTTTGATTCTCCACCAGAATAATTGATTGTTTCTATAAAGTCATTCTTGGTCATCTGTATCTCCCGATTATAAATTTTACTGGATTTGCAGATTTTTGCTAAATTTTAAGCAAAATTAATATTTTCTATTTGTTTCAACTTGTTTAATCTGTCCTCATGCCTCTCGCCTTCGTAATCTGACGTGAGCCATAATTCAACTATATTCTTAGCAACATCTATAGAAACATACCTAGATCCTATAGTAATAATATTGGTATTATTGTGCGCTCTTGACATAGTTGCAATATTTACATCATTTGCAATAACAGCTCTTACATTAGGAAATTTATTTGCAACAATATTCATTCCGCAGCCTGATGCACAAATTAGTATACCGCGTTCGAAATGTCCTTGAGACACTTTGTTTGCTACTTCAGATGCGGTGTCAGGATAGTCACATGGATCATCATCAAATGATCCGAAATCTTTTACTTCAAAACCAAGTTTAGAAATATAACTTTTTAACTCTTCTTTCAGCGAAAAGCCTCTATGATCACAACCTATAGCAATTTTCATATCAATTCTCAAATTTCTTAAATATTAGAGTACAATTTGTACCACCAAATCCAAATGAATTGCTCAAAGCAATTTTAATCTTTGAATCTATAGATCTATGAGGGATATAGTTCAAATCACATCCCTCTTGGGGATTATCTAAGTTAATAGTTGGTGGGACGATGCCTTCAGTTAAGGCTAGAGAGGTTATACCTGCCTCGAGTCCTCCGGCGGCTCCTAACAAATGTCCAGTAATTGATTTTGTAGAGCTAATCAATAAATTTTGAGAATAGTCGCCAAAGACTCTCTTGATTGCATTCGTCTCATTGATATCGTTCTGTTGTGTAGACGTACCATGAGCATTAATATAATCAATATCCTCTGGATTTATCCCTGAATTTTTTAGAGCCATTTCCATACAGATAACTGGGCCATCAATAGAGGGTGAAGTTATATGGTGGGCATCACCGCTCATCCCTGAACCTATTAATTCGGCGTAAATTCTTGCACCTCTTTTTTTGGCATGCTCATATTCTTCAAGCATCACTAAACCTGAACCTTCAGCCATAACAAATCCATCTCTATCTCTATCAAATGGTCTAGAGGCAGCTTTTGGATCTTCGTTCCTAGTAGAAATTGCTCTCATCACATTAAAACCTGATATTGCAACGTGAACCAGGGGAGCCTCGGCGCCACCTGCAATCATTGCGATAGCATCACCTCTTTGAATATTCATAGCTGCATAAGCTATTGCATGCGCTCCGGCTGCACAAGCAGTTGCAGTTGCACAATTTGGTCCTTTTAAATTATTAAAGATGGAAACGTATCCAGCAGCCATATTAGGAACCATTGATGGGACAAAAAAAGGTGAGACTCTGGACGGGCCCTTTTCTCTATATGCTATGACGTTGTCGACAAACGTTTGAATTCCACCAATGCCTGATCCTATATATGATCCAATTAAGTGCTCATTTTTGGAACTTATTTCAAATCCTGAATCTTTTAATGCTAATACAGCAGCTGCTGCTGCATATCTTATAAAAACATCGCTTCTTCTAGCTTCTTTTGCATCAATAAAATCTTCAGCTTTGAAATTTTCTGCAATCTCTCCACCAAACTTTGTTTTCAAATCACTGTTATCTACTCTTTTTAAAAAATCAATTCCTGAAATACCTTCTTTTACCTTAGGCCATATCTCATCTTTCCCAACACCTTGGGAAGAAACCATTCCAATACCAGTAACAACAACTCTATTCATTTATTTTTTATTTTTTGCTATGTAGTCTACAGCATCACTAACTTTAAGAATTTTTTCTGCATCTTCATCGGCAATTTCAACTCCAAACTCATCTTCCATACTCATTATCAATTCAACAAGGTCTAAAGAATCAGCACCTAAATCGTCTATAAAATGTGATTCCAACTTGACTTCACTCTCTGATTTTCCAAGTTGCTCCGCAATCATTGATACAACCTTGTTTTTTATTTCTTCTGACATAAACTCCTCCTTCAGGTGTAAAGCCCACCATTAATCTTTAATACTTCTCCAGTAATATATGATGAATCATCTGAGGCTAAAAACAATACAGATTTTGCAACATCCTCAGGTAATCCAAATTTTGCTAAAGGTATCATTTCCATATATTTAGTTTTAATTGAATCTGGCAAGACATCTGTAATATCAGTTTCAATAAATCCAGGACTTATTGCATTAACATTTATGTTTTTAGATCCTAATTCTTTAGCTAGAGATTTAGTGAAGCCATAAATAGCAGATTTAGTTGATGAATAATTAGCTTGTCCGGGGTTACCCATTTCACCAACAACTGATGAAATTGATATTATTTTTCCATATTGATTCTTAACCATAGATCTTACAACACTTTTTGTACAATTAAATATACCTTTTATATTAACCTCAAAAACCTCATCCCATTGAGATTCTTTCATTCTCATAAATAAAGAGTCCCTTGTTATACCAGCGTTATTTACCAAAATATCAATTTTCGAATATTTGTCTAAAATATGCTTAATCTCATTTTCTGTTTCTTGATAGTTTGACACATCGAATTTAAAGGATTCAAAGGTTCCATTTGGATTAATTTTTTTCATTTCTTCAATAGCCTTATTAGCCGCATCATCTGAACTTGTATAATTTATTAGCACTGTAGCGTTGGTTTTAGCAAATTCAAGCCCTACGGCCTTCCCTATACCTCTTGAGCCACCGGTTACTAGAACTATTTTATTATCAAACATTTAAATTTTATCCAAGTCAGCCTTTTTGCCAAAATTATTGATAGAACAATCTTTTGTAATTCTTTTTATTAACCCAGACAAAACATTTTTTGGACCAACTTCAATAAATTGATTTACACCAAGATTTTTATTTAGATAATTAATAGATTGATGCCAGAGAACAGGGCTAATTAACTGATCTAATAAGAGATTTTTAATTTTCATTCTATCGTTAAAGATCTTTGCATCAAAGTTAGTTATCATTGGTATTTTGAAATCCAAAAAATTCACAGAATCTAAGACACTCTTCATTTTTTCTACCGCTGAAGACATTAGTTTAGAGTGAAAAGGTGCACTGACATCTAGCAAAACAACCCTTTTAGCTCCAGCTTTCTTAGCAAGTTCCGCAGCTTTTTCTACTGCAAATTTAACACCAGAAATAACAACTTGGCCTAAACTATTGTAATTTGCGGGTGAAACTTGTGCATCATCACTTGAAGCATCTTTACATATTTGATTTACATCTTCATCCGCTAATCCAAGAACTGCTGCCATACCACCTACACCTAATGGCACCGCCTGCTGGGTAAACTCACCTCTTTTTCTTACGGCCCACACAGCATCTTCAAAATCTATAGAACCTGATGCAACTAATGCTGAATATTCTCCTAAGCTATGTCCCGCTACGTAAGATGGATTAATAATTTTTTCAGATTTAAGAACTTCGTGAGCCGCGGTGCTAACAGTTAAAATAGCTGGCTGTGCATTAACGGTTAAATGAACATCTTCACTTTCAAAACACAACTTTTTCATGTCAATTGAAAGTTTATCGCTAGCCTTTTCAAATATTTCTCTTGCAATAGTGAAATTATCATAAAGATCTTTTCCCATTCCTACATATTGAGAACCTTGTCCAGGAAAAACTAAAGCTAACAATTATAAACTCCAATAAACATTTAATGTTCTACGATTTTCTAGATTGCTGAAATTCCTCTATTGATGAGTACCTATGAGCTACTTTCAATTCACCAGATTTTTTATTCAACGATACACCTGGCAATTTAAGATCTTGATGATTTCTTCTTTTGCCAACTTTTGACTTTGATTTTTTTCTTTTAGGTACAGCCATTTTATTATCCTTATTTAACCACTATTATATGATAAAAATTTATTTTTACAATAAAATATGTATATCTATACAAAATTTAATTTATTAATAGTTTTTTGGTATATTTATGTTTGGGAGAATTAATAATTTCTTCCACTTCACCATCTTCAATAATTTGTCCATTTTCTAATATACAAACTCTTTCACATATTTTATTTATAAAGTTAATATCATGAGAAACAACCAATAGTGTTAAGTTTCTTTCAATTTTTAATTTTTTTATAATATTTATAATTTCAATCTGAACATAAGGATCTAGCGAAGATACTGGTTCATCCATAATTAGAAATTTAGGGCTCCATAATAGAGATTTTACAATCAAAACTCTTTGCCTTTGACCTCCACTCAATTGCATAGGATATAAATTAAGAATGTTTACATTTAAATTCAATCTTTTTAAATATTGAAAAATTAAATTATTAAAAACATCCTTATTTTTTCTAATTAATTTATTAAGATCAAATAAAATATCTTTTATTTTCCTCTTTGGGTTAAGCGACCCTAAAAGATCTTGGTTTACATGCTGCACTATTGAAGAATATTCGGTATAAGTATAGTTTTTTATCTCTTTTCCATACAATTTTATCTCACCAGAGTAATTATCATATTGTTTGACAATAGTTTTTGCTAATGTTGATTTACCAGAGCCACTTAAACCCAATATTCCGATGGTCTGATTTTCAAAAATTTCTAAATTAATATTCCTCAGAATTTTAGTATTATCTATACTTATACTAAGCGAATTAATAGATATTATATTTTTATTCTTTTGGTTTAATTTTATATCTTTATTATCATAAAAATCACTATCCAGATCGTGCTTGCTAATTTCTCTTATATTTTTATTTTCTATTTTAAATAAAATATCACAGAAATCTTTTACTAAATCAAAATTATGAGAAATTATAATAATTCCAATACTTCTTTCATTACAAATATTATTCAATAATTTTAGAATCTTATTTTGATTGAAACTGTCTAAAGAGGAAGTTGCTTCATCTGCTAAAATTAATTTTGGATTATTTTGAAGGCTCAATGCTATTAAAACTCTTTGTGCCATACCACCACTTAATTGATAAGGATATTTTTTTAACAATAAATCAAAATCACTTAATCCAACTTCATGAAGTAAATTCTTTATTTCAATGTTAAGATCTTTTTTTGCTTGTCTTTTTTTATCATTAATTTTAAAATGGTCATAAATACTAATACTTGGATTTAATGATGATAATGGTTCTTGAGGAATATAAGATACATTTTCTGAATAATTATTATCTGATCCATTTATAGAAATCTTATCAAAAATTTTTCTTGCTCCATATTCTATTTCCGAATTAATTAAAGAATAAGCAAATAAAGATTTGCCTTCCCCACTTTTCCCAATTAATCCTATTTTGCATGGCTTATTTATACTAATACTAATATTATTTAATAATATTTTGTCATCAATATATAAGTTTAAATTTTTTATTTCTATATATTTTTCCATTCTAACTATAAGACTCTATGATATTAAAAGTGTATAATTTAATTATGGAAAATAAAATTAAAATTATAATATTATGCATTATTTTGTTAACTGGTAGCTATTTTGGTTTTTCTTACTATTCAGATAACAAAGTTTTAGAAGCTGATCAAAAAATGAAAAATGTGAATTTTAAAATAGAAAATAAAGATTACGAAGACAGAGAGAAACTTAATACATATTTTAATGATTTAAAAAATAAGAATATTGATTCCTCATATCTTGTTCTGATAATTAAATCTATAAATTACAATTTACGAAATCAAAATGATATTAGGGTTAGTGAAATTGATATTTTGATGGATTTTTATGAAGGTGAATATAAAACGAAATTTAAAAATATTGCTTCGAGTTTATCACACGATATGTTTGTTTCAATGATTAGCAAATTATTGTCAATAAATAGAATGTGTGAAAAGGCAAAATTATTTTCTAATAAAATTAAAAAATTTAATTCTATTAAAGATGACACCGATAACTTTATTGTTGTCTGTAAGGAGAAATAACATGATTATTTATTTACTAATTGGAATTATTGGAGGCTTTCTGAGTGGTTTTATGGGCATTGGGGGTGGAATAATTATGGTTCCATTCATGGTATTGTTAGCTGGCTTCTCGCAACATTTAGCGCAAGGCACCTCATTAGCTGTCTTAAGTATTCCAATTGTAATTTTTGGTGCTTACCAATATTATCTTCAAGGAAATGTGAATATAAAAGCAGCTCTAATAATTGCACTGTTCTTTTGTATTGGAATTTATTTCGGGTCTAAATATGCACAAAGTATTAACCCAGAAACACTTAAAATAATTTTTGGTTTTATAATAATACTTGTTGGAATTAAAATGATAACTACATAAAATTATATAAAATTTTTAATTATTTCCTCAATTTCATTATGATCTTTACACCATTTTATTTCACTGTCTTTTCTTAGCCAAGTCATTTGTCTTTTAGCAAGTCTACGAGTATTTATAATGATTTTATTTATGGAGTCTTTCAAACTACTACCCTCATTTAAATAATGCAAAATTTCTTTATATCCAATAGAATAAAGTGGCTTAATATTATTCCCATATTTTAGAATTATATTTTTTACCTCATTAATAAGACCATTTTCAATAATTTCATAAACTCTTTTTTCTATCAATAAATCTAATTCGGTTTTTGGAATATTAAGAGATATTTTTAAATATTTTACGTTCCTAATTTTTTCTTTTGGTGATTTGGATAAAAATTCTGACGGCTTTTCACCTGTAACATAATATATTTCTAACAATCTAATAATTCTATTTGTATCATTTGGTGATACTTTATCTGATGAGCTAGAATCTATTTGAGATAAATTTTCGTATAATGAATTTAGTCCATTAAGCTTAATTTTTTTAATTAATTCATTTCTAATGTTTTCATCTTTATTTATGCCAGGAGTCAAGCCATTCAAAAGGGCATCAATATAAAGTTGCGTGCCACCCGATATTATAAAAGTACTTTTATCAGATTCATAAATTATCTTTCTGGCATCATGCATAAAATTCCAAGCATTATAATCAGAAAAAGGTTTTACAATATCGATTAAATGATGATTAATTATTTTTTGTTGTTTTTTTGTAGGCTTACCAGTTCCAATATCAAAGTCTTGATATACATGCATTGAATCTGCACAAATAATTTCTTTATTTAATTTATTTGCAATTTTAAATGAAATGTTTGTTTTACCAGAACAGGTTGGTCCTGTGATTATAATTAGCTTCTTAAATTTCTCTATAGTTGTCAATGTTCTCGTCTAAAGCTTCTTTTCTACTTAATCTAATTTTACCATCTCTCTCTTTTGAAATACATTTAACAAGAACCTCATCGCCTTCATTTAAAATATCTGTTACTTGCTTTACTCTTTCCTTGGCTAATTCCGAAATATGAATTAAACCATCCAGTGTTGGGCTTAATCCTACAATTGCACCGAAATCAAGAATTCTCTTTACTGTACCAACATAAAATTTATCTACTTCAATTTCTCGAACAATATAAGCGATATCTCTTAAAGCATTTTTACAATTTTCTTCATTCAAAGATATAACATTTAGTCTACCAGTATCATCAACATCAATTTTGACATCATTATCTTCGGTTAACTTTCTTATGTTTTTTCCGCCTGAACCAATGATATCTTTTATTTTACTAGGATCAATTTGAATAGTAGTAATTCTAGGCGCGTATGGGGAAATTTCATCTTTTTTTACCTCAATTGTTTTCGCCATCTCTGATAAAATATGAAGCCTACCCTCTCTAGCTTGAGTCATTGCGGAAGTAAATAATTCTTTACTAATTCCCTTTATTTTAATGTCCATTTGGAGTGCGGTTATACCATCTGAAGTCCCACAAACTTTAAAATCCATATCTCCCAGATGATCTTCATCACCAAGGATATCGGACAATATTACCGATTTTTCTTCATCTTTTATTAATCCCATGGCAATTCCAGCAACAGGCGCCTTAACAGGTACACCAGCATCCATAAGAGATAAAGATGAGCCACAGACTGTTGCCATAGATGAGGAGCCATTAGATTCAAGAATGTCTGAAACAATTCTTATGGTATATGGGAAATCATCAAGGCTGGGTAAAATAGCCTCAACAGCCCTTTTAGCTAGCTCTCCATGACCAATCTCTCTTCTTCCAGTGCCTAGTCTAAATGAAACTTCCCCTACACTGAAAGGAGGAAAATTATAATGAAGCATAAAAGGTCTTTTATCTTCACCCATTAAAGTATCAACTCTTTGCTGGTCTTCCTTGCTTCCTAGGGTGCAAGCAACCAATGCTTGCGTTTCACCTCGTGTAAATACAGCTGAGCCATGGGCTCTAGGTAATAATTTAATTTCAGATGAAATTGGTCTAATTTGGTCGAAAGCTCTTCCATCAATTCTAACTTTATCATCAAACATCATATTTCTAACATAACTTTTCTTTAATGAGTCAAAAATTTCTTTGAATTCTTTCTCATTGAAATCATCCTCAATTGATAGCTCATCAAAAGCTTTTTGATAAGCTTCACTAGATTTAGAACTTCTTTCTTGTTTAAGCTTAACCCTTATTGCCTCACTAAGTTCAGAGGAAATAGACTTAACAATCTTTTCTTCTAAATCTTTATCTTTTTCTTTGACCGTAAATTCTCTCTTTATAATTTCATCAGTGACAAGCTGATTTTGTAAATTTATAATTTCCTTAATTTTATCATGACCAAACATTAGTGCTGCTAAAACTTCATCTTCTGGGACTACATTGGCACCACCTTCTACCATCATGATAGCATCTGAGCTTCCAGCAATAATGAAATTTAGATCTGCTTTTTCAATTTCTTCATAGGATGGATTACAAATTAAGTCTTTATCAACTCTAACAACCCTAACCCCAGCCAATGGCCCATCAAAAGGTACATCTGATACAGTTAAAGCAGCAGATGCAGCAGTAATTGCTAAAACATCAGGTGGATTTATATCATCTGCAGAGTAGACAGTAATGATAATTTGAGTATTAAAATTATATCCCTTTGGAAATAATGGTCTTAATGGTCGATCAATCAGTCTTGATATTAAAGTTTCAGACTCGGTAGGTCTTCCTTCTCTTTTAAAATAGCCACCAGGTATTTTACCAGCAGCAAATGCTTTTTCTTGATAATTGACAGTTAACGGAAGAAAATTATCATCGACAGGTTCTATAGCGCTTACAACAGTAGCCAAAACTTGAGTTTCGCCAAGCTGTGCAAAAATCGAACCATTAGCTTGTTTTGCAAGTTTTCCTGTCTCTAATGAAAAATCCTTACCTTCAATTACTTCTGTTACTTTTTTATATGAAATCATTTAATTTTACTTTCTTAATCCAAGTTTAGATAAAATTTCTGAATAAATTTCTATATTTTTCTTTTTTATATAACTTAAAAGTTTTCGTCTTCTTTCAATCATTAACAAAAGACCGCGCCTTGAAGAAGTATCTTTTTTAAACTTTTGAACATGTTTTGTTAATAATTCTATTTTTTTTGTAAGAATAGCAATTTGCACTTTACTAGAACCTGTATCATTTGGTTTATCCGAAAACTCATTAATAATTTCTTGTTTGTTTATATTCAAATTTAAAATCCTTAAAATTTATAGCTTAATAATTAATGATTAATAGCAAAAAATCAAGTTTATAATTGAATATTTAAAGTATTTCAATATGAGAGTAGTTATACTTTCCACTCGCTGAAAAAAAACTCGTCATTAATAATCTTTCATCACCTGACTCTGAAAGAACTATATTCAATATCTTTTTTTCAACTCCAGAAGCAAGACTGATAATCTTATTATAAAAACTTTCAGAAATTAATCGAATATCTATTCTTTTATAGTTATTTGAACTCAATATATCATTCAATATCTTGCAATTTATGCTTATTGTGTTGAATAATTTATGAATATCATAATAAAAATTATCTTTGTTATTTATATCATACATGCTAACTGATTCATCAATTTGGAAAGGCCCGCTCCTAATCCTCTCTAATTCGCTTAGAGTTGTGCAAACACCTAACTCTAACCCTATAGATTCAACCAAAGATCTTATGTATGTACCTTTGGAACATTCAACCATTAATTCAAATGAACTATTATTAACATTGCTTATGATTATGTTTTTGATAATTGATTTAATTTTCCTAACTTTAAAGTTCTGTTTTTTTCTTGCCAAAGAATAATATCTTTCGCCTTTAAACTTCTTAGCAGAAAATCTAGGTGGATAATATTCAAATTCTCCTATAAAAGTTTTAATAGCTTTTCTGATTTTGCTCTCATTTAAACAATTCAATTTATTTATCGAATCATAAGAAACAACATTACCACAAATATCTAAAGTATCGGTTTTAAATCCTAATAAAGCTTTTAATCTATATATCTTTAAATCATCATCTAAATGCTTTATAAGTTTTGTCATATTGTTTGTGAAAATAGGCAATACTCCTTTCGCTAGTGGATCTAGTGTTCCTGAAAACCCAGCCTTTTTAACATGTAAAATTTTTTTAATTTTCTGCAATTGATTATTGGATGAAGTTCCTTTAGATTTATTTAATATTATAATTTTATTTCTCATTTATAATTTTATTATTCAGATCTTTTCTCAAATCTTCAATTTCACCAGAATATTTAAACCCCGCAGCGTTTTTATGACCTCCACCACCAAATATATTTGCAAGTTTCGATAAATCAATATAACCATTTGATCTAAGACTAACTTTCCAAGATTTGTCATCAATTTCTCTTACAAAAACACCAATCATTACTTCCATATGATGAAGAAAATAATTTGCCATTCCTTCCGAATCTTCTTTTGTAGTATTTGTTTCTTCATAGTCTTGAAGTGTACAATAGCTGAAGCCGGTCTTAGAATTATTATCAAATAAAAAATTTGATAAAATTTTCTTTTCGAGATTTATTCTTTTTATTGATTTATCATTATAAATTGAAGAGTTTATTAGACTTAGGTCTGCTCCAAAATCTAATAATTTTGAAGCGATGTCAAGTGATTGAGAATTAGTGTTGGAATTTTTAAATGACGATGTATCGGTAATTATTCCAGTTAACAAATTAGTAGCTAGTTCTTTATCCATATCAATTTGCATATGATCAATAATTTTAAATATCAAAATAGCAGTAGCAGAGCATGAAGTTTCAATAAATGCATTTTTTGAATCAATTTTTGGATTTTGATGATGATCTATAACCATAATATTATTTTTGAAGCTAAGCATATATTTTTCTATTTCTGAACCAGCCCTTTCAAAATCATTAAGATCAACAAAAATAATCAGATCTATATCATTAGGAATTTTAGATAAACAATCAATTAAATTTGAACATTTAATAAAAGATAAATAATCTGGAATTTTGTCTCTGTTATATACATAGCAATTTTTTTTAAGTTTATTTAGGGCCTTATATAAACCAATACTTGAGCCTAAAGCATCGCCATCCGGATCATAATGAGAAACTATCAAAATATTATGTGAATTTAAAATAAGACTTGATATCTTCTCTAAGTTAAAAATTGACATTATATAGTTTGAGCAATTTTATCATGTGTAAATATTTCAAGGATATCACCTTGTTTTATATCTAAAGATTCATCAACTCCAATTCCACATTCGAAGCCAGAGGTAACCTCTTTGACATCATCTTTAAATCTCTTCAATGAATCTAAGGGTCCCTCATTAATAACTTGATTATCTCTCATGACTCTAAACTTATGCCCTCTAATTGCCTTACCGTCCTGAATATAACAACCGGCAATTTTTCCTTTTTTTGTTAGGTTAAAAACCTCTTTAATTTCTGCATGACCAACAATCCTTTCCTCTAAAATAGGATCTAACAAACCTTCTAATAATTCTTTTATACGATCTAAAATCTCATAAATTATTTCGTAGGTTTCACATCTTACACCTGATTTTTCTAATAATTTTTTAACATCATTTTCTATATTTGTTGAAAAACCAAGAATTATTGATCCTGTTGATTCTGCTAACATATGATCAGACTCATTTATTGATCCTACTGCAGAATGAACTATCTTAGATTTACATTTATCTGATTCGAAATTATTTAATGCTGATATTAATGCATCAAGTGATCCTTGAGTATCAGCCTTAACAATTACAGGTAACTCTTTAATTTGCCCTAATAACACTTCAGAATTAATGAAGTCTAAGCCAACTGTATGAGATCTAAAAGACTCTTCCTCTTTAATTGCATTCAATCTGTTTCTAATAACCTCTTTAGCTACTTTATCATTTTTAACAATGTTGAAGGGTAACCCGGCATCAGGGACACCGTCTAAACCTAAAATTTCAATTGGCAATGAAGGTCCTGAATTTTTTACTTGAATACCTATATCATCTACTACTGCTCTAACCTTTCCGGAGTTTGTTCCACAAATTATAAAATCACCCCTTTTGATTTCTCCCTCTTTTGGAATTAAGGTTGCTACAACACCCCTGCCCTTATCCAGATAAGATTCTAATACAAAACCATTTGCAGGAACTTTATCATTAGCTTTAAGTTCTAATAAATCTGATTGGATAGATATCAATTCCAACAATTCATCAATTCCAGTACCCTCTAAAGCAGAAACGGATACACATGAAGTATTTCCTCCCCAATCATCTGGCGTTAATTCATTCTCAGAAAGCTGAGATTTAATATTTTCAATATTTGCATCAGGTTTATCAATTTTATTTATTGCAACAATAATTGGAACATTTGCTGATTTTGCATGGTTAATTGCTTCTACTGTCTGAGGCATTATTCCATCATCAGCTGCAACAACTAAAATTACTATATCTGTTAAACTAGCACCTCTAGATCTCATAGCAGAAAATGCAGCATGTCCAGGAGTATCAATAAAAACTATTTTTTTATTTTTAAAATCAAAACTATAAGCTCCAATGGATTGAGTTATTCCACCATGCTCACTATTAGCAACTTTTGCTTTTCGAATATAGTCAAGAAGTGAAGTTTTTCCATGATCAACATGGCCCATAACAGTAATAATGGGAGGTCTAGACTTAACATCGTTAACATTAAAATTGACTCCCTTGTTAATAAATTCTTTTTCATTAAAAGTATCAACATCAACATCGTAATCAAACTCAGAAGCTATTATTGTAGCATCATCAGAATCTATCTCATCTTTGAAAGTTAAACTTAACCCTAAATCTGAGGCTTTTTTGATTACTTCGTTAATTTTGACATTCATTTTATTAGCAAGGAGTGTGATGAGAATTTTTTCTTGTATCTTAATTTTTTTTGTTTTCTTTTTATCATCTTTTGAATCATCATTTGTCAATTCACCATTTGTATCAGTATCTTTTACATTGTCTTTTTGTTTAATCTTTTTTGGATAGTTATTTGAAACAAGGAATTCTTTTCTTGCACCGGGTAGCTTAGCCTTTACAGCACTTCTTAAAGCATCTAGCGCATCCTCATCAATAATTTCTGCATTAGTAGGTTTAACTTTTACCTTCTTTTTTTGCTTATTGGCATCCTTATCTTGTGATGATGTATCTTTCTTCTTTTTTTGATCATTATCCAAGGGTGGTGCACTTAATTCGTTAGGTGTAAAATTTTTATTTAATAAATTCTCTTTATCATCTTTTTTTTCTTTAAATTTATTATTTGTTTTTGGTTTTTTAGAAGGTTCACTGGTATTATCCAAAGTTCTAATAACTTTCCTATTTGTTGTCTCAACGACTTGTGTTTTAGCAGCAAGTTTTTCTTTTAAAGTTGATGAATCATCCTTATTCTTATCCAATACATTTTCTGAATCTAAAGTTTTAGCTTTGGAATCTTGTACTTTGTTTTCAGTTTTTTTAGGGGGCTCTTTCTTTTTTCTGCGAATTGTTACTTTGGAACCTGACCTCTTAATTATATCGTTTTCATCTTTGGGTTTATTTAAAATAGGTTCTCCAACCAAAGCTATCTGGATTTTTTTAGCATCATCTAAAGAAATTGAACTAGATTGTGTTCTAGCAATAATTGATAATTCTTTGCATTTAGAAAGTATGTCTTTTACCTCTAAAGACATTTGATCAGACAATTCTTTAATTTTTATTTTACTCATGAAAGTTTTTCTTCAGAATCCTCCTCGATATTATCTTCACCATCATCAACCTCAATATTTCTTAATCTGTCTTTCAAAGCATTTCTTGCAGCTAGCTGAATTTTGCTAATGTCTTCTTCATTTGTGATGCCTGAAGACTTAGAAATTGAATCACTCTCACCAAATGCAATATCTTCAAGAGTATGGTATCCACCCGCAAATAGTAAATTTGCATTAACTTCTGAGATATTAGGTAGTGTGAGAAGAAGTTTGACTACTGATTGCTGCTCTTCTTTTAGTTGTATATCTGTTTTTACAGTTATTTCCCATTGTGTTAATTCTGAAGCCAATCTAACATTTTGACCTCTTCTTCCAATACAAAGTGAATACTGATCTTCATCAACTATAACTTCCATAATTTTTGATGATTCATCTAATATGACTTTATTTACTCTGGCTGGTGAAAGTGCATTACATGAAAATCTCGCGGGATCCGGGGACCAAGGAACAATATCAATCTTTTCACCTTTTAATTCTTGTATTATATTTTGAACTCTGGAGCCTCGCATTCCAACACATGCTCCTACAGCATCTATGTCTGAGTCTGCTGAACTTACTGCAATTTTAGTTCTACCACCAGGATCTCTTGATATCCCCATTATCTCTACTATTCCTTCATTGATTTCAGGGACCTCTGACTTAAAAAGAGAGTCGACAAAATTTTTATGAGCTCTGGATAAAATTAATTGGGTACCTCTTTTATCCTCTTCAATTCTGAGTAAAACGGCTCTTAGCCTATCTTTAGGTTGAAAATACTCTCTAGGAACTTGTTCATCGTAGGGAATAATTGCCTCAGTTCTACCAATATCTACAATAATTGCACCTCGTACGATTCTCCTTACTATCCCATTTACTAATTCACCTTGTCTTGTTTTAAATTCTTCAAAAATGACTTTTGCTTCTGCCTCTTTAATTTTTTGTATAATTTTTTGGCGGGCATTTTGAATAGCAATTCTAGAGTACTTTGGGCTAAGTTTTATACCAATTTCTTCATCAATTTGAACATCTGGATCAAATTCTTTAGCCTCTGACAAAGATATTTCCATATCTTCATCAAAAACCTCTTCCACTACTTTCTTGAATTCAAATAATTCAATCTCATTAAATTCATTGAATTGGCATTCTAAATCTTTATAAGAAGGGTCAGTTTTCATTAATTTGTGGGCAGCTGCAACTACCGATTCATTAACAGCCTCGAGAATGGTCTCTTTTTCTATACCTTTATCTTTTGATACAGAATCTATAACTCTTGCCAGTTCGTTAAACTCATTTACCATAATATTCCTCTATATATTTAAATTTGCTTTTTCTATATCTGAAAAATTAATTTCATATAATTTTCCACTGTCATTAATTTTTATAAAATTATTTTCGATATCTTCTATCTCGCCAACAAAGATATTTTTTTTATTTTCATAAAAAGATGATGAGACTATTTTTATCTTCCTTCCCTTATATCTGTAAAAATCTTCAATTTTTTTTAATGGTCTTTTAGGACCAGGAGACGAAACTTCTAAAGTATAGTTATTTGAAAAAAAACTATCAATTTCAGTTTTCTGTTCAATTAGATTATTAACTTTTACACAATCATCAATTGTAATTTTTCCTAGATTATCAATATAAACAGTCAATTTGTCACCACTTTTTGATCGAGCAATGTCAATTTCAACCAATTCATAGCCAGCACTAATACAAACTGAAGAAATAATCTTCTCAAGCTTCAGAAAATCCATAAACATTACTCCTAATAATAAAGAAGCGGGGCATGCCCCGCTTCATAATTAGTAGAATAATAACATTTGTTTATTACTAATCAATCTTAGAAATAAAAGATAATTCTAGTTTTTTTAATTTTTTAATTTTATCTCTAATCATTGCAGCTTGCTCAAATTTTAAATTTTCAGATAAATTTTTCATTTCTACTCTGAGCTCATCTACTTTATCAGGTATCTCATGCGGTTGGATTTTAAGTTCATCAAGAAAAGTATCATAGTCAGTATCTATCTTATAAATATTATTCATATTTAAATCAACTTTTTTAACAATAGATTTTGGCTTTATATTATTATCTTTATTAAATTTAAGTTGAATATTTCTCCTTCTATTACTTTCACTTATTGCACTTTGCATTGACTTAGTAATTTGATCAGCATACATAATTACTCTTCCTTCAACATTCCTTGCAGCACGTCCAAATATTTGAATTAAAGATGATTCAGATCTCAGATATCCTTCTTTATCTGCATCTAATATAGCTACTAACGCTACCTCAGGTAAATCAAGGCCTTCTCGAAGAAGGTTGATCCCAATTAATACGTCAAACTTATCCGCCCTAAAATTTTTAATAATTTCTACTCTCTCTAAAGTCTTAATCTCAGAATGCATGTATTCAACTCTTAAATCTTTCTCTTTATAAAACTCTGTAAGCTCTTCAGCCATTCTTTTCGTTAGTGTAGTAACTAAAACTTTATTTCCATTTTTAATAGTTTTATTAATTTCACCAAATAAATGATCAACCTGATTTTTCGAGGGCATTATTTCAATTGTGGGGTCTACTAATCCAGTGGGTCTTATTATCTGTTCTATAATCTCATTATTTGATTTTTCTAATTCATATTTTGAAGGTGTAGCAGAAACATAAATCACTTGACTAATTTTATCTTCAAATTCATTAATATTAAGTGGTCGGTTATCAAGAGCTGAAGGCAGCCTAAATCCATGATCAACTAGTGTTTGCTTTCGAGATCTATCACCCTCATACATCCCTCTTATTTGTGGAATTGTTTGGTGACTTTCATCAATTATCATTAGAAAATCTTTAGGAAAATAATCAATTAAAGTATTTGGGGGTTGGCCGGGTGTCCTTTGATCAAGATGCATAGAATAGTTTTCAATTCCTGGACAAAATCCCATTATCTCCATCAACTCCATATCTCTGATAGTTCTTTCCTCAAGTCTCTTATATTCGTCGAGCTTACCAATTTTTTTTAAAAATTTTAATTGTTTTTTCAATTCTATTTCAATTGATATGATTGCTTGCTCAGTTGTTTTCTTTTCAACAACATAATGAGAACTAGGAAAAATAACTGATGATTTAATTTCATTGATTATATCAGCAGAGTAAAGATCAATTAAAAAAATTTTTTCAATTTTATCATCATTAAATTTAATCTTTAACCCAATATCCTCAAGATTTGAAGGGAAAATATCTACATAATTTCCAATGGCTCTAAAACTCCCTCTTCGAAGTTCCACTCTAGTTCTTTCATATTGAATTTCTATTAATTTTTTAAGAAAAGACTCTCTATCAAGGTTGTCACCAACATTAATTTTAATTATCATTTCATAATATTCTTTTGGGGAGCCAATTCCATAAATACATGAAACACTTGATACAATTATTACATCTTTTTTATCAAATAAAGCACTAGTGGCTGAATGTCTCAGGCGATCTATATGTTCATTGATTTTTGAATCTTTTGCAATGTAGGTTTTAGATGAAGGTATATAAGCTTCGGGTTGATAATAATCATAATAACTAACAAAGTAATGTACTTCATTGTTAGGAAATATCACTTTAAATTCCTCATAAAGTTGAGCGGCCAGAGTTTTATTATGAGCCATAATCAAAGTTGGCTTTGAAACTTTTTCGATCATATTTGCAATAGTAAATGTTTTACCACTTCCTGTTACACCCAATAGTGTTTGCGCATCTCTTCCAGAGATTACATTTTTAGATAATCTATCAATTGATTTTGGCTGGTCTCCTTGGGGTTGATATCCCACCTTTATTTTAAATTGACTCATATATATATTGTAACGGAATTGTTGAGAATTGACTTTTAAGGATCTTTTTGGTTTGCTTTGTTACTATGAAACCAACCGTTTATTTAGTTGGTGCTGGACCAGGAGATCCAGGACTTATAACTGTTAAAGCAAAAAAATTAATAAAAACTGCTGATGTAATAGTTTATGACTATTTATCAAACCCTATATTTATAAACGAATGCGAACAAACCTGTAAATTAATAAACGCTGGAAAAAGGCTTGGTTTTAAAGCCATGACACAAGCTCAGATAAATAATAAGCTTGTTTCATTAGCTAAATCTGGATTTAAAATAATTGTTAGACTAAAAGGTGGTGATCCTTTACTTTTTGGAAGAGGAGGAGAAGAAGCAGAGTATTTAAAGAAAAATAAAATTAAATTCGAAATAGTACCCGGTGTAACATCTGCAATCGCTGTCCCTGCATATGCAGGAATTCCTATAACTCACAGAGATAATACAAGTTCGTTAAGTATCGTAACAGGTCATGAAGATCCTTATAAAAATGAATCTTCAATAGATTGGTTTTCGTTATCTAAATCTAAATCGATAATTTTTTTAATGGGTACTAAGAATCTTAGAAAAAATATAAACAAACTTATCTTTAACGGCATGAGCATAAAAACTCCAATAGCAGCAATACAATGGGGAACATATTATAAACAGAAAACAGTTTTGGGGAACTTAAAAAATATATCTTCCAAAATTAAAGAGAATAATATTAAATCACCATCGATCATTGTAATAGGAGATGTTTGTAAATATCGAAAAAATTTAATTTGGTTCGAAAAAAAACCACTTTTTGGAAAAAAAATCGTTGTTACCAGGGCTAGAAAAAATTCGAGTACATTAGTTGAAAAAATTTATGAAAATGGTGGCGAAGCAGTTGAGATTCCAACTATTGATATTAAAACAATAAAAAATAAAAAAAATGATAATATATTAGAAAAAAGTGACCAATTTGATTGGCTGGTTTTCACTAGCGTAAATGGGGTAGAAGAATTCTTTAAACAATATTTAGAATTAAAAAAAGATTTAAGATATTTGGGAAATGCATCTATAGCAGCAATAGGTAGTGAAACAGCAAGAAGTATTGTAAGGAAAGGTCTTAAAGTTGATCTTATCCCAAAAAAATTTGTAGCGGAGTCCTTAATCCAAGAATTCAAAAAAAGAAAAATTAAGAATAAAAAAATTTTAATTCCAAGAGCAAGTAATGCTAGAAAGATTTTAATCGAGGGTTTAAGTAAATTAAACAATGATGTTAAGGAACTATGTATATATAAGTCTGTATTACCTAGTAAAAAAATACAAAATCAAATAAAAGAAAAGATTATAGGTAATGATGTATTTGGGGTAACTTTCACTAGTTCCTCAACTGTTGAAAATTTTTTTAAATTCCTAAATCCAAAAGAAGTTAAAAAAGAAAAAAATATTAAGTATTTTTGTATTGGACCAATTACCGCTAAAACCCTTCAAACATATGGAATAAAGCCTTTTAAAATTGCATCAAAGTTCACAATAGATAATTTAGTGGATGAATTAATTAAAACAAGATGAGAAGATTTTATTATCCATATCGAATTGAAGTTGACACAAAAATAAAAATTGAAAAAGAATTATATAATCATATTGTAAATGTAGTAAAAATTAAAAAAGATGAAAATTTTATTATTTTTAATTCTGAATCAGGAAATTTCTTTTGCGTATTAAAAAATATTGAGAATAAATTCGGTGAGTTAGAAGTTTTATATAAAATCCCGGAAAAAGAAAAAAATAATTTTAAAATTTCTGTTTACCAATGTATTCCGAAAGGAAATATATTAGATGAAATAATTGAAAGAAATGTCGAGCTTGGTGTGACAGCATTTACTCCCATAATATCTGAAAGAACTATAAAAAGAACTAAGGAACTAAAAAGAAGATGGCTAGAAATTATAAAACATTCTACTGAACAATGCGGTAGGACTGATTTGATGAAAGTTAATATGCCAATAATGTTTAACAAAATTTTTAATAATCATTTTCAGGGGAAAAAATTAATATGTTATGAGAATTCTGAAAATATTATAAATATTGAGAATCTTAAGGGATTTAATGATTTTCATATTATTCTTGGCCCTGAGGGTGGATTCACTATAAATGAGATAGAGAAAGCAAAAGAAAATGGATTTGAATCTATTTCCTTGGGAAAGAATATATTGAAATGTTTAACTGCAAATATTTTAGCAATTGGATTCATTTCATTGTTTAAATCTTAAAAATATTTTTTTTGTATAAATATAAAAATACTATAAAAGAAAATATTAAAAAAATAATAAGAATAATTATTCTTGTAGATATATAATTATCAAAAGGTTTGGAAAAAGTTAGTTCTAAATTGTCATTCTTAAATATATTATTAAATGAATAAGTGACATATGATTCATCTTTAAGTTCTTTTATATCTGATTTAGATTTTGTAAAATTTAAACCCTTAACTTTCATATTAATTTTATCTTCAGGGATAATAATTGTTAATGATTGAATAGTATTAAAAAAATTTTTAACAAGTTTTGTATTAAAAAAATCTAACTGTTTAGTATAAGTAAATACAATTCTTCTTTGCCCAGGTGGCATTGGTATAGTTTCAACTATTGAATCATCGTTAATTATAAATGTTTCACTACTTCTATGTGGAAATGATAAGTTCTCAATATTTGAAAACTTTGAAAATTTAATAATATTTCTTTTTTGCTCAATAAGACTATTTAAGCCCACATAGATATATTTACTATTATTATTAACATTTTGAATCTCAGCAAATAATAGGCTATTGCTCTCTTCATCATAGCTTATAACTATATGAGATGACTTGATTTCAATAGAATCAGGATTCTGTGATGAATCATATATTGTTAAATCAATATCTTTAAAATTTTCTTCTGGCATATAATAAAATTTGTCGGTTGAATATTCTATTCCATCATGAATAATTTTCACCCTATATGCAATATTGCCTTTTAGGTTATTAACTTCAAATAAACCATTTTTTGTTAGAATTTTTTTTTGATTTAATACTTTTTCCGCCATTACAGATTCCAATGATACTTCATAATCCTGAACATTTTCATTTGAAAAATTTTTTACTTCGCCTTTCAATTTAACACTCGTACCAGGATTAATTGAGGAATCTAAACTTTTTAAATAATTAATGATTTTTAAAGACTCAGAAGTAGAGATTTCCATATTAGGCATCGGGGGATATCCAGAATTAATAGGTTTTTTATTATATTTTTCATAAATAGCATCTGTATTAGATATCCAACTGATCATATCGGTTTTTGAATATTTATTATTAACTTTCCATAAATCCGGACCCACAAATACCCCGCGGCCAACAACATGACAAGTTACACATCGCTTTTCAACAAAAAGACTCCTACCCTCATCTGTCATGGAATATGAAAAATAACTTATAAAGAAAAAAAATAAAAATAAGATTATTAACGAACTATTTTTCATCAGATTCCCAATCATATTTTTTAAATTTATTTTTTTGAATAACCAAGGGCTTCAGAATATACATAAATGATAAAATTAATATTAAGACTGGTATAACTGAATCAATCATTTAATTTTCTCCTAAAAAATAGCATGAATCCACCAATAATGGATATTAAACTTCCCAGCCATAAAAAAGATACTAGTGGATTAATATAAAGTTTAAGGTTTAATTCACCCTCCAAATTCTTATCAACAAGAATTAAATAGTAGTCTCTTAAAAAGGTTGAATGGATTGCGACTTCAGTTTCTTTATTGATTTCTCTGTTACCTTCATACTTATAAAAATTTTGCTCTGGAGTTAAATTATATAAATTATTATTTTTTCTGAGAACAATATTTGCACCAATTATATTTTTTGCTGGAGTTTCTTTTTCATATATATCATCAAGTCGTAATTTAAGATTTCCAAATAAAACTTCTTCACCTTCACTCATTGTTATATCATATTTTTTTTCAAAGTTAGAGGAAAAAGAGACTCCCATTATCATGATAATTACTCCAAAATGAACAATAAATGAGCAGTACCTTCGAAATTTGTTATTAATAGAATTTTTGTTTATTCTTAAATCAATAATAAATTCTTTACAGACAGAAAAAAGTGTAGTTAATGATAATAAAAAAACTATAAAAATATTTAAAGATTCAAACTTAAGAAATGCAATAAAAGAAAATGCTAAAGAAACTAAAAAAGGAATTTTTAAATATCTTAATATAGGTCTTATGTTGCCTTTCTCCCATGGTAAAAATGGTGCAAAAGTCATTAATAAAATTAGCATAAGCACATTTGGAAAATTAACTAAATCATAAAAAGAAGGACCAACCAAAATCCTTTTCCCAGTAAAAAATTCAGATATTATAGGGAAAATGGTACCCACAAGAACTGTAAAGGTAATAACTAAAAATAAAATATTATTAAATACAAAAAAATTCTCTTTTGAATACAGTGACTTTATTTCTTTTTCAGATTCAATATAAATTTTATTTTTATAATATAAAAAAGCTGAGGATATAAGAATTAAAATAATAAATACTATAAAGTAATTCCCTATGCTCGATTGAGCGAAAGAATGTACAGAGGATATTAATCCACTTCGTGTGATAAAAGTCCCAAAGATTGACAAAAAGAAGGCTAAAAATATAAGTAACAAATTCCACCTTCTTAGTACTTTTTTCTGTTCCTGTGCATATGATGAATGAATAAAAGCAGTTAATAGCAGCCACGGCATCAAAGCAACATTTTCAACAGGGTCCCAAGCCCAATAACCACCCCAACCTAATTCTAAATAAGCCCATCTTGAACCTAATAAAAGACCAATAGATAAAAAAGTCCATGAAAAATATGTCCATTTTTTTGATTCGTTTATCCAATCATTTGATTTATCCTTTGAAATTATAGAAGCAATACCAAAACAAAATGGAATTGTTATGCCTATATACCCTAGATATAAAGACAATGGATGAATCGACATATAAATATTTTGAAGAATAGGATTCAAACCTCTGCCATTATCATAAATTTTGTCTGCTGATTCAAAAGGATTTTCTACAAAGCAGATTAAGTATATGAAAAAACCAAGTGTAAAGGTCCCAATTATTCTTGATGCAGGAATCAACTTACTTAAACTTTTTTTATTTTCAATAAATAAGTAAATTGCTAAGATCCATGTCCACAACAGCAAGGAACCAGCTTGGCCAGCCCATAAAGATGTAATTGAAAAAATAGTATTTAAGTCATTACTGACATTTTTAGCAACATATAAATTAGTATAATCTTTTGTTATCAATTGGAATTCTAATAAAAAAATAGTAATTGTAAGAATTGTCAAGACAATGGCTAATGAACGCCTTCCCAGTTCTGAAGACAAACTGTTTTTTTTATAAAATGAGAAACCGTATGATAAAAAAGATAATAAAACAAAAAGAAAACTTATAAAAATAAGATTATCTCCAATTATGTTAATCAACTTTGCTCCTTTCTATATTCCTCGTCTTCATATTTAGTAGGACATTTTGCAAATAATTTATCCGCCCTAAATATAGAGTCTTGAAAGTCTCCTTCAACTACCGCTTCGACTCCATCAGCAAATATATCGGGGATTATTCCTTTGTATTTAACCTTAATTGTTTTTCCTAATTCTTCTATCTCAAAAACAATAGAACCATCCAGATTATTTTTTATTGAACCCTCTTTCACAATTCCCAATATTCTTAATTGCTTATATCTTGGGAAATCTCTATTTCTCTCTAAAGCCTCATTAACAGTTAAATAATAAACTAATGATGAATCAACAGCCTTAAAAATCAAAAAAGAAAAAAAAGCTATAATGACAAAAGTCAATATTCTAAGCTTAATTTTTGGTCTCATTATTATTTATTCCTTGATTTATTAATCTTACTATTTAGATAAAAAATATAAGCAAACAATATAATCCAACATGCAATTTGCGAATAAAAGAGATATTTTAAAGAATCAATAACAATAATCATGAATATATTCTAACAATCATTCAAGTTTTATCTAGTTTTAATCTCATATCAGCTAATACAATATAAAGACTGAAAAAAGCTAATAAAGTTATTAAGAGTGTTTCCATCATTTTATCTGATATTCCTCCCCCATCACCTCCAAAAACAACTGGTGAAATACCCCTCATAACTCTCACAGAAATATATACTATTGGTAAGTCAATAAAGCTAATAATAGCAAATATTGATGCGTATTTTGGCATATTTGATCTAAGTGCAAATTTATAAAAAATAAGATAACTACCATACAAGACCAATAATATAAATGTAGTAGTTAATTGAGGATCCCAAGTCCACCAGGTACCCCAAACTGGCTTTGCCCAAAACATTCCTGAGACAATTGTTAAAAAAGTAAATAATACACCAATTTCAGCATGACAATATGCTTTAAACGAAAAAGCTTTGTCAGAATTTATCAAAAAACTTATTGAATATAATAAATTCATGAAAAAAGCTATAGTAAAAACAAGTACATAGCCCATATGGAAATAAAAAATTCTTTGGACATCACCCATAATTTTTTCAGTTGGTGCATAAAGATAATTCAAATAAATTGCAAGAGGCATTGATAAAAATAAAACTAGATAAGCTATTCGGACAAACATTATATATTACCTTCTCAAAGCATAACTGAATAAAATTGGGCATACAGCAAATAAAAGTATGTCGAAAGCTATTAAAAGTTGTAAATTAAACAATTTAATAAATTCGCTGAATTCATAATAATATAATTGGTTTAGTGTATTAAAAGAAAGAAATAAAAAAGGAACAACTAGAGGTAAAATAGTTATGAACATAAACTGTCCTTCGCCTTTTATTCTTTCAAGCATTAAGGAGAAACAGGTAAAAAAAATTGATAGACCTAGAATATATATAATAGTAAATAAAATAAAATTATAATTAAACTCAATATAATAAGAATTTGAAAATAAATTATACAAAAAAAACAGTAATAATGCTTGGAAAATAAAAATAACAAAATTAAATATTATTTTAGCAATGCAAAAGACTGATAAATCAAATGGTAGACTAAAAACAATTAGTTCATCATTCTTTCCTAATTCTTGTCTCGATATTCTTTGATTAACCAGCATACTTGTAATCAATAAAGTTATATAAAAAGAAAATAAAATATATTTGTAATCTAAGTATGTAGTAAAAACCAAACTAAATACCGCACTCAAAATAAGTATGTAATAAAAATTACCTTTCTCTCTTATCTCAATTAAAACATCCTTAAAAAAAATAATTTTTAATATTTTAAACATCATCTAGGTTAACCATATCTGATATTATAAACTGATATGAAACTTTTGAATTATCAGAAAAAAGTATTGTTTTATTATTACTTTTTAAATTTGTGAAATAATCTGAAAGTTCATTTTGACTTTCAGTATCAAGAAAATTAAAAGGTTCATCGAAAATGAATACATTATGATCCAATGTAATGGCAAATAATAATTGAATCTTTTTTCTTTGGCCATCTGATAAATTTTTAATTCTTTTATCCTTGATTAATTCATATTTAAACAAATTATTTTTAATTTTATTCATATTAAAATTATAAAAATTGTTTAAGAAATTAAAATTCTCTTCAACAGTGAGATCCTCATAAAAAGAAGGAGTAGCAGGTAGAAATAATACTTCTTTCAAATATCTAGTTTTATCATTAAATAACTTTGAATTTTTATAAAGTATATCTCCTTCGAAATCAGTATCCAGACCTGCAATAATTTTAAGGAGCGTTGTCTTCCCAGTTCCATTTTGTCCTTTTATTTGAAAAATAGAATTTTCCTCTATGTCAAAAGATATATTTTCAAAAAGTTTTGTTTCATAAAAATATTTACTAAGATTTTTACAACTAAACAATAAGCTCATATTTATAACTTTACTTCATTCATTTGATAAATTAAAATTTTGATGTGAACTACTTACATACAATGATCAGAGTTGGAGATTTAGATAGATCTATTAAATTTTATACAGATATTATTGGGCTAAAATTAGTGAGAAGATCAGAATATCCACATGGTAAATTTACTTTGGCTTTCCTTTCTATCAATGAAGATGATGAAGAGCCATTTTTAGAATTAACTTATAACTGGGATGTGGATTCATATAATATTGGAACAGCATTTGGTCATATTGCAATTGGAGTGGATGATATATATAAAATTTGCGATGAAATAAAATCAAAGGGTGGTATCATAAGTAGAGAACCTGGTCCAATGAAAGGAAGCAATTCAATTTTAGCTTTTGTTCAAGATCCAGATGGATACAAAATAGAATTATTACAAAGATGATATCTGTAACTAGAAAATCACATTTCAATGCTGCTCATAGACTTCATAATACTGAATGGAGTGATGAGAAAAATGATAAATTTTATGGATTATGTAATAATAAAAATTATCACGGACATAATTATGATCTTGAAGTTACAGTTAAAGGAGACATTGATCCAGAGTCAGGATATTTAGTCGACATGAAAGTTTTGAGCAACATAATTGAAGAAAATATTTGTAGTAGATTTGATCATAAAAATTTAAACCTTGATACTTCAGAATTCAAGAATTTGATACCTACCGCCGAGAACATTGCTGTTGTTATATGGAGCATCTTAAGAGAAAAAATTGATAAAAAATTGGAACTAAGTATTAGACTTTTTGAAACACCTAGAAATTTTGTAGAATATTCTGGCTAATCATTTAATTTATTAAAAAAAATTTATTATTTATAATAAACTTATGAAACTTTTTATAATCTTTGGTAATCATCAATTTCCTGAAGAAAACTTCAAAAAGTTTAAAAATGACCATAGCTTCTTCATGTGTGAAAGCATGCAAATGTGTTCAAAGTTTAATTATCATAAAAAGAAATTACTATTTATGCTCTCTTCGATGAGAGCATTTAAAGAAAATTTGATCAAGAAGAAATATAAACTAAATTATTTTAAGCTTGATGACAACAAATCCAAAAATTTTTTTTCTAGTCTTAAAACTTTAATAGAAGATTTAAAGATTAATGAAATATCCTCCTTTGAAGTTGAGAATAAATATCTTGAAAAAAAAATAATTAAATTTTTAAAAATTAAAAAAATTCACTGGAATATAATGGAATCACCAATGTTTATAAATACAAAAGAGGAATTTAGTAATTATTTAAAAGATACCAAAAAGCCTTTAATGGCTAATTATTATAAACAAACAAGAAAAAAACTTAATATTCTAATGGAAAAAAATGGATCTCCCACCGGTGGGAAGTGGAGCTTTGATGAAGAAAATAGAAAAAAACTTCCTAAAGATTTAGATATACCAAAAATGTTCTTTCCAAAATCTGATCAAATAACTGAAGAGGTATCCAAAGTTATAAATAAATTTTTTCGTAATAACCCTGGTGATACTAATAATTTTTGGCTATTCAAAACCCACAATGAAGTTGAAAAAGCCCTTGATTCATTTATAGAACAAAAAATAAATTTATTTGGTGATTATGAAGACACTGTAAGCCATAAAGACAATTTCCTTTTTCATAGTGCTATGAGCCCTTATTTAAATATAGGCTTAATAACTCCCGAACTTATAATGAAAAAAGTTATAAATCATGATATTAAAAATAAAATTAAAATTAATTCCTTAGAGGGCTTCGTCAGGCAATTAATTGGATGGAGAGAGTTTATGAGAGGAATTTATAATAATTTTGATAAAGAATTAGAAAATAACAATTTCTTTTCACATCAAAGAGATATGAAGCAAAGCTGGTATGATGGTAATACTGGGCTTCCACCTTTAGACTTTGCAATTAAAAATGTAATTAAGTATGGTTGGTCTCACCATATTGAAAGATTAATGATTCTCTGTAACATCATGAATTTATGTGAAATCAAACCAAAAAGAGTTTATCAGTGGTTTATGGAAATGTTTGTAGATGCCTACGAATGGGTTATGAGTCCAAATGTTTTTGGAATGGGTCTTTATAGCGATGGTGGAATTTTTGCTACAAAACCATACATATGTGGATCAAATTACTTTCTAAAGATGATGGACTTTAAAAAGGGTGATTGGTGCGAAACAATGGATGGGTTATATTGGAGATTTATTGATAAAAATAAGTCTTTTTTTAAAAGCAATCCAAGATTATCTATAATGATCAGGACTTTAAATAAAATTAATTTAGATAGAAAAAGGAGGATATTTAAAAAAGCCGAAGAATTTATTGATAAAAATACAATTTAATTTTTTAGCCATTTTTTTCTATATTCAGAATTTGAATCATAAAGTAATTTTTGCTTATTTAAATTAAACAATCTTCCACCTCTTGGATCAGTACCAACCCCAGCAATATACATCCAGTTAGAAAAATTATTCTCAGTATCATAATCAATTAAATTATTTTTAAAATAATAGGCACCTGATAACCAATCTATATTAAGATTATAGATTAAATGACTTGCAAATATTTGACGCGCTCTATTCGATATAAATCCAGTTTTTATAAGTTGATTGTTTATAGATTGAATTAAATCGTCTTCAAACTTTATATTTATAATTGAATCTACTTTACTATTCGCTGAAATATCTGATATTCCCTTTCTAGAAAAAATTGAAGAACCATGATAGAAAGAAAGGAGTTTAAAATACTCTCTCCATAAAAGTTCAAGTTTTAACCAATATGTAGACTGATTAGATATGACTTTTTTCTCAAATACATTAATGAAATGTAAAATTCTTCTTGGAGAGACCAGGCCTAATGATAAAGGGACAGATAGTTGAGATGATATATTGTTACCGTAAAGTTGATCCCTTGTCTCTTTATATGAGGATAGAAATTTTTTCATGTATACAATAAAACTTTTCAGAGAAAACTTCTCTATATCATATATTTGTTCTACCTTTGATTCGCAATATTTAATCTTTGGAAAAATATTCAAACTTCTTCTGGTATTGATGGGGTTTAGAACATAATTATTTTTTTCAACAATTTTTCTGAATTTTGTAAAAGATTTTGGGAAACCATATTTATCAATAAAATACTCTTGATCAATTAAATTTGCCGACGGCTCACAAATTATTAATAAATTTGGATAATTTAAATGTAAATTTTCAATTATTTTAGATTCTGAATCGTAGCGTGGATTTTTAATAATAATTTTATCTATATCTCTTTTTTTAATCTCCGATTTAATAGTTTCTAGCAAACAATCGTTAATCCTGTAGATTGGGCAAATATTTTTTTCAATAAGTTTATTTCCTAAAGATATAGCAGAATATTTTTTAAGTTGGAATCTTTTATATGATATTTTATCAAATTTAGTATCATCGTATTTTTTTATCCAAAGAAGAACACTAAGACTATCTCTATTATCAAATAGATTGTTAGATAAAAAAGGGTTATCATCAATTCTATAATCATTATTAATTACTGCTAATATATTAATTCTTACTTCTCCTACATTTCTTACTACAATATTTAACCTGGTCCCAGATTTTATTCCATTTCTTTCTTATTTCAAATTCTCTTTTACATACAGGGCAAATTTTAGATTTTTTCTTCATAATATCTAAATTATCTAATTTTATTAAATATTCCTCTTTTTCTAAATAAAATCTTATATATAATAAGAACATGGATTTAGAATTACTAAAAGAACTTTGTGATACACCAGGTGTACCAGGATTAGAAGATGAAATTGCCAAAATTGTCCAAAATAATATTTTAAATTTATGCCAATCACATGAAATTGATGCCATGGGTAATAATATTTTTACAGTTAATAAAAAAATTGAAAAAGCCCCAACAATATTAGTGGATGCACATATGGATGAAGTTGGATTTTTAGTCTCTAATATAGAGAATAATGGAATGATAAGAGTTATAGCTCTGGGCGGTATTGATCCAAAATTATTTTACGGTCAAAGACTTACTATTTGGGGAAAAAAAGCCATTGAAGCTACTGTTGCTGCAATACCTCCTCATATTTCGAATAAAAGTGACGCTATTACTCAAGTCGAAGATTGTATCATTGACACTGGTTTAAAAGATAAAGATGTTTTAAAATTCATCAATATTGGCGATCAAATAACATTCTCAACTAATTGCGAAATAGGTTATGACAGAGTTTTGTCAAAAGCATTAGATGATCGTGTTGGACTTTTTGTTTTAATTGAAGCAGTAAAGGTTTTATCTAAAAAGAAATTAAATTGTAATTTTACAGTATCCGCTTCTGTACAGGAAGAAATGGGGCTTAGAGGTGCTAGAATAATTAATTCAAAAGTTAATCCAGATTTTTCTATTGCCTTAGAAGGAACTGTTTCCAATGATTTGCTAGGAGTTCCAAGTTATAAATCATTAGCAAGTCTTGATAATGGTCCAGAAATAAGAATTTCAGATAAATATTTAATAGCTGATAGGAAATTAAATAGCTTTATAGAATCCATTGCAAAGAAGAAAAAAATACCCTATCAATTAACTGCTAAGAATGCTGGTGGAACCAACTCAACTGCTTTTCAAGTTACAGGTAATGGTTCGAAAGCTACTGTCTTGTCTGTCCCTGTAAGATATTTACATAGTCCAAGCTCAATTTGTAAAATTAAGGATATTAAAAATACTATTTCATTATTAGTAGAAATAGTTACTAAAATTAATACATTTAAAAATGTTTGATAATTACATATTTTCATTACTTAAAGAGGCTATATCTAGATGCAATCTCAAACTAACTGAAGAATTAAAAGCCATATATAAAATCAAATATAATGAGCTTAGAATTGATCTTCAAGATGTGTCATTGTTAGAGACTATTTCAAATGATGATAAAGATGAACTTATTGAAAAAATATCAAAAAAAATAACCTCTGTTAATGAAGATCAAAAAGTCATAGAGGTTTTTTTTCATGAAGTTACAGAAACTATTGATTATGTTTATAATCTTATAATAAGTAAACAATTAGGCGGGTAAGACAACTAAAAATTGATTTTAGCCTATTATCAGTAAAAATATTAAACAATTGCTATGAATTATTACCCTTACTTTTTAATAATTTTTGTATTGATTCTTTCTTTACCACTCGTTATGATTTTGACTTCAAAAATCGTAAGATTTATAGCTGGATATACCAATCAAACCTCAGATAGTATTTATGAATGTGGAGAACCGAGCGTAGAAAATTCATGGACAAAAATTCCAATAGGTTATTTTAAAGTAGCCCTAATTTTTATATTATTTGACATTGAACTTGTATTTGTTTTTCCATGGATTTTAAGCTTAAGTAATCCTTCACCAGAAATCTATTTATCATTTATAACTTTTATTGTTATTCTTTTCCTTGGTTGGATATATGCTTATAAAAAGGGGTTCTTAAAATGGGAGATGTAAAAAAAACATTAAAAGACATAGGGTCTTTTATGAAGCTTCCTGGAGCTAATTTATTTATTACAAAGACTGCAGATCTATTCAATTGGGCAAATAAATCAAGTCTTTGGCCTCTTTCTTTCGGTTTAGCCTGTTGTGCAATTGAGATGATGGCAACTTTTTCGTCTAGATATGATCTTGATAGATTAGGAATGATAACAAGAGCATCCCCCAGACAAGCTGATTTAATGATTGTGGCTGGAACCGTTACTGTGAAAATGGGTGAAAGAATTAAAACTCTATATGATCAGATGACAGGTCCGAAGTGGGTAATTGCTGCTGGAAGCTGCGCAATATCCGGTGATCATTATAGACATGTTTACAGTGTAGTACCAGGAGTTGATTGGATAATTCCAGTTGATGTATACGTACCTGGTTGTCCTCCTACCCCAGAAGCCTTTATTGATGGAATTATGGAATTACAAAATATAATTTCTAATGGTAAAAGTAATCCAACATTCAATTCTGTGGATTCGGAGAGGCCTAACATAGATGAGATTAAGGTTAAGAAAAAAGAAATATTATTTAACGAAAACTTTATTGATGGACTTTCTCTAATTAATAAATGCAAAGAAATTAAATCTGAAGGCTATGATTATATTAATTTTATTACCGCAACCGATTTTGAAGATAGCCTTGTTTTAACTTATTTATTTACAAAAAATAATAATAATGAAAAAGTTGAAATAAATGTAAAGCTGGATTCATCAAAGAAAATTGACTCAATAACTCAAATCTATCCAGGTGCCGAGTGGCAAGAACGAGAAGTTTTTGACATGTTCGGTATAGAATTTAAAAATCACCCTAAACTTGAAAGAATTTTAATGCCAGATGATTGGGTTGGATATCCACTTCTAAAAGATTATAAAATGGAACAAGCAAAATTACCTTATAGACCATCGAGAGAGGATTATGAATCTTGGAAAACAAAATTATAGAAAAAGATTTTGGTGATCTCGCTTTAAATATGGGACCGCAACATCCTTCAACACACGGTGTATTTAGACTAAAATTACACTTAGAAGGTGAAAGAATTAATCATGTGGAATCATACTTAGGATATTTGCATAGAGGTGTTGAAAAATTATCAGAAAATCTTGATTATGATATGATCCCCCCTGTTTTAGAAAGAGATGACTATCTTTCACCTACTTCGAATTCTTTGGGGTTTATTAATACAATTGAGGAAATGTGTAATATTGAGGTGCCTGAACGTGCATCTTATTTAAGAGTTTTAATCGCAGAGATGCAAAGAATTAGTTCTCATTTAGTAGCTTTAGGAACATATGGATTAGATTTAGGAGGTGCTTTAGGGGGTGGAGCTAGTTTGTTTCTATATTGTTTTAGGGAAAGAGAAAAAATATTAGATGTACTTGAAACCATAACTGGAACCAGATTTCATACTAATATGAATCAAGTTGGAGGTGTGCGTTATGATGTAAACGAAGAATCTTTGAAAAAAACACATGAATTAATAGAGTATTTAAAACCAAAACTTACTGAATATTTTGATGTTATTTCTAATGATGAAATTTTCATGCAAAGAACAAAAAATATAGGTGTTATTTCAAAAGATCTAGTTCTATCATCTGGCGGATCAGGGCCTGTAGCAAGAGGTTCTGGTATTAATTATGATATTCGCAAGAATAATTCATATGAAGTATATGATAATTTTTCATTCGAAATTCCAATGGGTTCGAATGGAGATTCCTATGATAGAACTATTGTAAGAATGAAAGAAACTTTAGAGTCCATTAAAATTATAGAACAAGTTTTAAGTTCTCTTCCTGAGGGAGCTTTATGCTCTCGTAAACCATTAAAGAGTGCAAAACTTTTAAAGCCACCCAAAGGGTCTCATTATAAAGCAATTGAATCTCCAAGAGGGGAATTAGGCTTTTTTATTGTATCTGATGGTAGCTCAATGCCTTATAGAATGAAAATCAGAGCACCCTCTTTTAGTAACTTATCAATTGTGGAAAAATTGTTGCCCGGTACTTATATTGCCGATGCGGTTGTCATATTGGGATCTCTTGATCCTGTATTTGGAGATGTTGATAGATAATGGGAATTTTTATCGAGTTTGCTCTTCCAATATTCAAAACTATTTCTATATTAATTTTGATTGTCGCCTATTTGGTCTGGTTGGAAAGAAAAGTTGCTGCAAAAATGCAATCGCGAATTGGACCATATTTAGTTGGCAAGCCTCATGGATTATTACAGCCGCTTGCGGATGCTTTAAAACTAATGCTTAAAGATGATTCTAGTCCTAAAAATTCAGATAGACTACTCTTCAATTTTGGACCTATATGGGTTATGGTTGTAAGCCTTGCATCTTTTGCTTTACTTCCTTTTATTTTTGATAATCAAATGATTAACACAAATCTAGCACTTATGCTTTTTATTGCTATTAGTTCTTTAATTATTGTAGGAATCTTCATAGCCGGATGGTCTTCTAATAATAAATTTGCTTTAATATCGGTTATTAGAATAATTGCACAAATTATCTCATATGAGATACCACTTATTATAACTCTATTAGTACCATGTATAATTATGGGGAGTCTTGGTTTTAGTGAGATTATAAGTTATCAGAAAAATTCTTGGTTTATTTTCTATCCCATAATCGGACAAATTACCTTTATAATCTTTTTTATTTCCTCTTTAGCTGAAGGCAACAGAATACCATTTGATTTATCCGAGGCAGAATCAGAATTGGTTTCAGGATATACAACTGAATATTCGGGTATCAAATTTGCTCTATTTTATTTAGCTGAATATGTTCATCTATTTGGGATTTCAGTCTTGGGGTCTATTATTTTTTAGGTGGGCCTAATGGTTTTTTCTTTGAAAGTAATTTTTTAATAATCATAAAAGCACTAATTTTATTTACAGTAGTATTGTTTGTAAGATGGAGTTTTTTTAGAATTAGAATTGATCAATTGCTAAAATTCAATTGGAATAATTTAATACCAATATCGTTTTTACTACTTTTAGCATCTTGTGTTTTAAAATATTATATGGATATGTAATTATGAAAATTATAAAAATATTTAGAAATATATTAAGAAATTTAAAGTTCACAATGAGTAATATTACCAAAGGATCTGTTACTCTTAGCTATCCTGATGAAAAAAGAGAAATGCCTAACAAACTACGTATAGGTACTTTTGGGTTGACTGAAAATAATGAAACTGGTGAAGAGAATTGTATAGCATGTAAACTCTGTGAGAAAATATGTCCTTCTAATATAATTGATATTGAAATTGAGAAGCGAGATGGAAGAGGTTTTGCGAAAAGTTTTTTCCTTGATCTTCAGAGTTGTATACAATGTGAGCTATGCGTTCAGATTTGTCCTGTTGATGCTATTATAATGATGAGAGTTCCGGCTAAACCTGTTACTCTTCGATCAGATCTTTATTTAACAAAATCAAAAATGATGAATAATGCTAAAATTTATGATGAGTCATGGGCAAAAGGAAGTTTATTGCAAGAGTCCCATAAACCTAGAATAAAGGATAACAAGTAATGATAAGTACCCTCGTGATAATATTTTCAGTTTTAGCAGTTTTATCAGCTTTAATGTGTTCTTTAAGTGCTAAAATAATTAGAACAACATTTTTCTTTGGTGTCACTCTTTTTCTTATATCATTTGTTTTTATATCTATTGGATCAACAATGTTAGGTATAATCCAAATTCTTCTATATACAGGTGGAACTTTAATTCTTTTCCTGTTTGCTGTCATATTGACAGCAGATTGGGACTATAATATCCTTTCTCAAACATTTAGCTCGCCAATTAAAGCATTAATAATATCTTTCTTTTTTTTTCTAATTACATCATATGTTTTTACAAATTCAGAAATAATGAAAAACTTGTCATTAAACTTCAAATTAGATTATGTACCTAGCTCAGAAACGATAAGCACAACACTGTTTAAAGAGTGGTATCCACTTTTGGAAATTGCTTCAATTTTACTTTTAGGAACAATAATTGGATGCCTGACATTACTAAAGCTACGCAAGGGAGATTCTTAATGTTTTGGATACTAATCTATTCTGCATTATTAATATCTTCATTGGGTATCTTTATGCTTTTAAGCAAAAAACATATTTTATCTTTATTAATTGGCATAGAACTAATTTTAAATGGAATTAATCTAATATTTATAGTATTAGCCAAATCTCATCAGTCTTACCTTGCAGATATTTTAATAATGTTCATTCTGGTTATAACCGCTTGTGAAGTAGCTGTAGGATTAGCAATATTTATTCTCAATCAAAGACTGAACAAGACTATTGACATTGGTGATTTAAAAGCCTTAAAGGATTAAAATGGAAAAATTAATATTTATATTATTACTAGCTTCGCCACTTAGTGTAATTGTATTTCACTTTATTAAATTGAAAATTAATAAAAAAATAACTTATGATGGATATTTTATCTTACCTATAATTTTTCATTCAATATGTTTTATAATCTTATTTTTTAATTATGGATCATTAGATAAAATAGAATTTAGTTATATTAAGATTCATTCAAGTTTAATAAATTTAATCTTTTCATTTAACTATTTAAATGTATTAATGTCCCTAATTGTTTTAGTTATCTCGATATGCGTTTTAATTTATTCTTATAAATTTATATTAAATGAAAGTTATCAAAGAAAATTTAGATATTCAATTTTTCTAAATATCTTTATATCCTCAATGGTTTTATTTAGCTTGTCTGATGACCTACTGAGCAGTTTTATATTTTGGGAATTCTTAGGATTATGTTCTTTTTTTCTTATTGCTTATTATAATTCTGATTTAAAAGCTATTTACTCATCAACTATGGCTTTTTGGATTACTAGATTTGGTGATTTATTTTTTTTAATGGGGCTTATAATTATTTATTTAGGCTCACAAAGCTTAAATATAAGCTCAGTGAACAATTTTTTAATTAATTCCAAGAACTACACTGATAATTTAGCTTTGTTTTTTATATTGATTGGAATTTTTACAAAATGTGCACAATATCCTTTTATAATTTGGCTACCTCGTGCTATGAAAGGCCCTACACCAGTATCGGCACTAATTCATTCCGCAACTATGGTTGTTGCTGGAGTATTTTTATTGTTCAAATTATCTTCATCAATTGAGTTCTATCCATTCATAAAAGATACAATATTTTATGTGGGTCTGATTACTTCTTTGATATGTTCAATTTATGCATTTTATGAAAGTGATTTAAAAGGCATTTTGGCATATTCAACTTTATCACACATAGGATTTATGTTAATCCCTATTGGGAATTCAGCTGCAGAAATGGGCTATTTTCATCTATATTCTCATAGTTTTTTTAAATCTTTACTTTTTTTGATGGCAGGTTATTTAATCTTAAAATTTAATGAAACTTCGATTAACAAGTTGTCTGGTAGACTGTCTTTCTTTTCACCTTATGGGATAATTTTTTCAATTGGTTGCTTATCGCTCGCAGGAGTCTATCCGCTAACCGGATCATTTTCAAAAGAATATATAATTATTGATTTTATAAATAATAGGAGCTTATTTGATTCTTTAATATTAATTATTTCTGTATTATTTACTTGTCTGTATTCCTCAAAATTATTTTTTAATATAATAAATTTCAAGAGAATTGGGCATAATATTTTTAAAGAGGATATTTTTTATCTGTTGCCATTGGGAATGTTAGCATTTTTTTCTCTTACTGGATTCTATACTTTTGACTTTTTTAAAGAATTTCTTGATATAAATTTCAAGAATATTTCAACAATTGAACTTATATCATTACAGTCTTTTGTAATATTTTTCATCACTATTAATTATTTTTTTAGTGATAAAGTAAGATTATATAGTAATACAAGTATAAATATTATAAAAAGCTTTATTGAAATAGAGTATATATATAGACATATATATAGAAAAATATTTATTCAAATGGGAAGTTTCGTTGCATGGTTTGATAGAAATATCATTGATGGAATTGTGAATTTTGTTCCATATATTATGGTAATTACATCAAATTATTTTCAAAAAATACAAGATGGTTTTATAAGAGGTTATGCATCAAAATTTTTGATACTAATTATTTTATCGATTATTTTATTTGGAATCACATTTAACATTTAGGAAATTATATGATTTTATTTTTTATTTTATTACTACCCTTAGTTTCAGTTGTCACATTATCTATTAGCAAAAATATAAATATAATTAAATTTAACCCTATTATTATCATGAGTATATCATTAGGAATTATTATTTATTTTATTTTTAATCAACAAATTGCAGATAATGGAAATTTTGATAATTTATATATAAATTTATATACATTAATACCGGCATTTGATGTTAACATGAGTTTTAATATTGATAGGATATCAATATTGTTGTTAATATTATCACATTTAACGATTATAACTGCACTCTTTTCAACTTTAAATTTTAAACTAATTTCTGATTCATACGATCAAAATTTAACAAGACATAAGCAAATCAATATTTTAATATCTTTAATCTCAATTGGAATAAATGGTCTAATTATAAGTAATAACTTGTTCGTTTTTTTTCTATTTTACGAAATTGCTGCGATTCCAATTTTTTTAATGATATCAACTTTTGGCTATAACCTAAAAAGAGAAGTGTCAGGACCTTTTGCAACTATTCTTAAATTTTTTAATGTTGGCTCAAGGGAATACGGATCATATAAAATAACTATCTACCTCTTTGTAGCATCAATTTTAATTTTCTTTGGATTGGCAATTTTAGGAATCTCCTCGGGATCTTTTGAAATATCAAATATAACTACTGGGAATAATTCGGTTTTTGTTTTTTGGCTTTTACTGATAGGTTTTGGAACTCATTCTGCATTATGGCCTTTTCATACATGGGCTCCTGATGGTCATGGAACAGCTCCCACCGCAGGTTCAATTATCTTTGCTGGAATATTAATGAAAATTGGAGTCATAGGATTTATAAAAATTCTAATACCCATTATGAATGAAATTACTTTCAATTATTCAAATATAATTATATTTTTAGCTTCTGTGAATATAGTATATGGTGCATTCACAGCTCTTCGTCAAAATGATTTAAAATATGTTGCTGCTTATGCATCGTTATCTCATATTGGATATATATTTATAGCATTAATGACTAGTAATGAAACTGGTATAAATGGTGCAATTTTCCAGATAATATCTCATGGTTTAATTATTTGTTTATTATTTTTCACAGTTGGCGTCATTTATAGAATAAAAAAAACAAGGATGATATCCCAATTAAACTCAATGTTAGATTGCTCACCTATTCTCTCTTATTTTTTTATTTTTACAGCTTTTGCCAGTATTGGATTTCCTTTAACAAGTGGATTTGTATCTGAATTCATGATAATCAATGGAATTTATAAATATTTTGAATTTTCAAAACTTGGCATTTTAATGATATCTATACCAATATTAGGAATATTACTTACAACAATATATATGTTCAGAGTAGTTAAGGATTGTATATTTACGTTAAAATCGAATTTAAACGAATTTTTCGATATGGATAATTATGAAATAATAATATGTTTTATTCTATGTATTTTAATTTTATTTATTGGAATTTATCCTAATTTTATACAAAACATATTATTTGATTCTTACAAAGGGTTAGTAATGAGATAATGGGAAATATAATTCATAGCTTATTACCTGAGATATCCATAACAATTACACTTTTTTTAATTTTAATAAATTCTCTAATTGATCATAAGCATTTTTCAAAAACTAATTCTATGCTGATTATATTTGGAATTTTCATATCAATATTTTTTCTAGCAGACCAGTCTGGAAGTATCTATTATATGAATGGGGCTTTGGTAAATAATGAATTTACTAAGGCTGTTAAAATATTAATATTAGCTTCATCATTAGTCTCAATTTGCTTTATAAGTAAAAAAAATGACGGTCTGTATTCAAAGATTATTGGAGAATATTCACTTCTATTAGTAATGTCCATGCTTGGAGCCTTGATAACAATTTCAGCCAGAGAATTTTTTACTCTAATATTAGGCTTGGAATTGATGAGTATACCAATTTATTTAATGACTGCGATGGGGCCCAAAGGTAATATTGCAGTAGAAGGGGCAACTAAATTATTCTTCTTTGGAACATTATCTACAGTTCTTATTATTTTTTCTGCTGTATTAAATTTTGGTATGACAAATTCAACATTAATAAGTTTTGATAATTCTTTATCATCAGATGTATTATCAATATTATCTTTCTTCTTCTTTTTCTTATCAATATGTTTTAAGACGGGCTTAATTCCTATGCACTTCTGGTTATCAGACACTTATCAATCAGCCCCGTCAAATATTCTTCCTTATTTGAGTACTATTCCAAAAATTGCGGTAATTTCATTATTAATAAGTTTAGTTAGCACAGAGAACCTTTACGATAATATCCCATATTTAAAAAATATTATTATAATTTTTTCATTATCCTCAATAATTTATGGCTCAATATTAACATTAAAACAAAAAAACTTATTTAGATTACTTGCTTACTCAGGAATACCTCATGCAGGAATGATGATTTTATTTTCTATACTCGATATGCAAATATCATACAGTTTTATTCTAATTTATTTTACCTTTTATATTTTTTCTAATTTATGTTTATATTCTTCGATAAGCAATTTCAACAAAAACCAATTTGAATTTTATGTCGAGGACTTAAAAGGTTTATATAAAGACTCTCCTTTTCTATCAATAATAATAACTATTTCTGTTCTCTCATTAGCTGGTGTTCCATTGACAGCTGGCTTTTGGGGAAAGTTTAATATAGTAATACTTATCTACCAAGGATATGGAATTTTTTATTCATCCATAATATTAATTGGAGCAGCTATTGGTTTTTTCTACTATTTAAAATTAATTAGATACATTTTCTCTGATAAGAATATAAATAGTTTGGATAAATTTGATATTGAACCAGAACAAAAATTAATACTAAGTATTTGCATTACTATAATCCTACTAATTGGCTTAAATCCAAATTTAATTAATATTTTATCTAGATTCTAAATCTTGATAATCTCTTGAATCATATCCAGTATAAATTTGTCTTGGTCTTGCAATTTTTTGGTCTTTATCATTTAAGAATTCTTTCCACTGTGCTAACCACCCAGGAGTTCTACCAATAGTGAAAAGAACTGTAAACATAGAGCTTGGAATTCCCATGCTTTGATAGATTAATCCAGAATAAAAATCAACATTTGGATATAAATTTCTTTGAATAAAATAGTCTTCACTTAAAGCAATCGACTCTAGTTTAAGAGCAATATCAAGCAGGGGATTTGTACCAGTCTTTTCAAAAACACTATCAGCAGCTTTTTTGATATATTTTGCTCTAGGGTCATAAGATTTATACACCCTGTGACCGAACCCCATTAACAAAGCTTCTTTCTTCTGAACCTTATCTAGGAAATCTGGTATATTTTCAACCGATTTAATTTCGTTAGATAGCATATCTAAGACTGCCTCATTGGCTCCACCATGAAGAGGTCCATATAAAGCTGCTGTTGCAGCAGCAACTGCAGAGTATGGATCAGGCTCAGAACTGCCAGTATTTCTCATAACACTAGCACTACAATTTTGTTCATGATCAGCATGTAAAATAAATAGAGCATCCATAGCACTTATTATTTCTGGATTAAGTTTGTTTTCATCACCATCAAAAAGCATATTTAGAAAATTTTCTGAGTAGCTAAGTGAATTATCAGGGGGTACAATTTTTAGTCCTTGCGAGTGCCTGTAAATGTAAGCTGCTAAAATAGGAACTTGAGCAATGAGTCTACAGATATTTTCATAATTCTCTTTATCATCTGTTATTTCTTTTGAATTTGGATAAAATGTGCTCAATGCCGCAATTGAGCTTATTAAGACTCCCATTGGGTGGGAGCTTTCAGGAAAAGATGTAATTATTTTCTCTATTTGATTTGGAACAGAGTTAAAACTTTTAATATCAGAAACCCATTTATCTAATTCAGATTTATTTGGTAATTCTCCATCAATTAAAAGTTTTGAAACTTCTAATTGAGAACTTTTTTCTGCTAGTTGCTCAATTGGATATCCTCTATACCTAAGAATTCCTTTGTCACCATCAATGAAAGTTACACTACTTTTACATGAAGCAGTATTTTCAAATGAAGGATCATAGCTCATCATTCCAAATTCGTCTTCATTAACTTTAATTTGCCTTAAATCTCTGGCTCGAATATTGCCATCATTGATCTCTAATTCATACGATTTACCTGTTCTACTATCAATAATATTCAAAATATCTTTGGACACTGTTTTCTCCCTATGGAAAAATAAATATATTTAACTTTTAAATCCTATTAATTATAACAAAAAAAAGGTTGAAAAAAAAGGTAAAAAAGTCTATAGAATCTCCTCAATATTTCTTATATTCAAACTTAAAAGATCTATAAAATCATATTTAATACTTATTTTATCATTAATTTTATATGTTTTTTTTAACTGGCTTTTACTTATTACATCAAAAATATTTAGCTCACTTAAATATACAATATAATCATTTTTCAAAATGCTATATACGTAAACATCACTTTCATATTGACAACTATCATATAAATATTTTAATGCACAAAATTTATATACATTTTTAGATTTGTTCTTTGATATTTCTAGTTCAGAATTTGTGGATTTCAAAATATTCTCTAAATCGTTCTTTGAAAAAAATACATTACCACAATCCAAGAAAGAGTTTAATTGCCTCATCATTATGGAATCGTAATATCTCCTAATAGGAGATGTAAATTGTATATAATTATCAACGCCTAGGCCGCAATGTGGTCCATTATCAGTAGAAATTTTGATAGGTGATACATTCCTAAAAAATTTAAATGAATTATCACTATCTATTGAATCAACTATGAGATTTATAGATTCATCCTGCTTCCTATAGATTGAATAAATATTATTTAATTGCATAAAGTCAGCAGTGTAACTATTAGCTAAAATCATTAGTTCAGAAATTACTTTATGCGACTCGAGGTTACTGACTTTAATTTGTAATTTTTTATTTATATCCAAAAATAAAGATATATCATTATTAAACTCTGCAAAGTCAGCATTAATTAATCTTTTTGATCTTTGATAGTCGGCAAAATTTTTGAGAAATTGAAAATTTTCATTTTTTTTTATAAGGGATTCAGCATTAGTATAAGAATAATTTTCTTCAATTAGAATTCTATTTTTTATCAATTCATAGCTCAATATTTTATATTCTCTATCTACTTTAAAAACAATAGAAATTACATCTCTAAGATTATTTTTAATCAATGAAATTTGATCAATTATTTCATCAGAGTAAAGATTATAATTTCCATAAGGTGAATAAATAGTTTGCATATTATTTCGTGCAAAAATCTCAGGTTCTGACATATACTCAATAAAATTGGAAAAATTTGTTATATGAATTGATATTAGCACATGATCATCATGAAATTTAAGAGATATCGCATCATCATAATCTTTAGTATTTTCATCATCTATCGTGAAGGCATTTATTTCTGCAGAATTTATTTTATTAATTTCAGAAAGGTTAAAATTATATAAAAAAGTATTATCCAAATTAAATTTCATTCCTATTATTTGCTCCATAGTGAAATAATTGTTATCCACTAGAAAATAGATAAAACTATTGTTGTTTAGATTGAGTTCCTCATAAATTTTGTTAATTAAGTTTTTATCATACTTCTTTTTTCCTTCAAAAAATTTTTTTATATTATTTAACTGTAAGCGATATTTTATAGTATCAATTTTTAATTTATTTTTTAACTTATCTATAAATTCTTTATTAAGATTTTGATTATTAATTTTATTATTTGTTTTTATATTTATTTTCTCTACCACTTCTTTGCTATTTATGTAAATTGATTCAGAATTTAGAATTTTAAAAAAAGTAAAATCAAGATTCAGTTCTTCAATAAAATTGCATAAGTCTAAATAGTTATAAATTTTATATTTCTTTAAAGCAAAATTCATAAATTCATTAGTAGAAATAATTTGAGCTTTTTTTGATAAGTCTGACCATAAATTACTCAATTCAAAATTATTAGTTGTTGCTAAGGAATTGGTTAAGCTAATTTCTTTTATTAAATCTTTAATTTTACAAATAGTTCTTTTTTGATTATTTAGCTCTAACTCAACATTTCTTTTTTTAGAATCTTGCGTCAAGATTCTACCTATAAAAAATTTTGAGTTCTTAATAAGTAAATAGTATTTCTGGAGCTCTTTAGTCATTCTTAGAATTAGTTGACGCTTTTATAAAACCTTTAAAAAGTGGATGCGATAAAAATGGTTTTGACTTAAATTCTGGATGAAATTGGCATGCTAAAAACCATTTATGTTTCTTTAATTCTATTATTTCCACTAGTTTTCCATCAGGTGATAGTCCACTTAAAATTAATCCATTAACTTTTAATTTTGAATGAAAGCTCGGGTTTACCTCATATCTATGCCTATGTCTCTCAGAAATTTTTATTTTTTTATAAGCACTATAAGCTTTAGAAGATTTTTTTAAATTACAAGGATATTTACCTAACCTCATAGTTCCGCCCTTCTCCTTTATATTTTTTTGGTTTTTCATAATATCTATCAAGTAATTTTTAGTCTTTTTATTAGACTCTCTTGTATTTGCATCTTTAATTTTACAAACATTTCTTGCATATTCAATAATTGCCATTTGTAGGCCTAGGCAGATTCCAAAAAAAGGAATATTGTTTTCTCTTGCATATTGAATTGCAGAGATTTTGCCCTCAAATCCTCTATCACCAAAACCTCCAGGCACAAGAATTCCATCACAGCCAGCCAAAAGTTTTTTTGCTGATGATTGCTCTAATTCTTCTGAGTCTATATATTTAATTGTTAAATGTGTATTTGATTCATAAGATGCATGATATAGCGCCTCATGAAGACTTTTATATGCATCTTTTAAATCAATATATTTACCTACAACACCGATTGTAGTTTTATATTTCAATTTTTTTATTCTTGAAATTATATTTTCCCATTTAAATAAATCGGGTTCTTTGGTCCATATTCTTAGAGTTTCAAGAATAATATCGTCCAGACCTTCTTTGTGGAATATCAAAGGCACTTCATATATAACATCAACATCTAAGGCCGTAATTACTGATTCAATATTTAAATTACAAAAAAGAGCAATTTTTCTCTTTATATCGTTTGATAAAAATCTGTCAGTTCTACATAGCAAAATATCAGGCTGAATACCTATTTGTAATAAATCTTTAACACTGTGCTGGGTTGGCTTAGTTTTTAATTCTCCTGCAGCACTAATATAAGGAACATACGTAAGATGTATGAAAATCGCGTTTTCTTTACCTAGCTGTGTTCTTATTTGCCTGATTGCCTCCAAATAAGGAAGGCTTTCTATATCCCCTACAGTTCCACCAATTTCAACAATTGCTACATCACTTTTACCCTTTAATGCGAATACTCGCCTAATTATTTCATCTGTAATATGAGGGATAACTTGAACAGTCTGACCCAAATAATCTCCTTTTCTCTCTTTAGAAATTACTTCATTGTATACCCTACCAGTTGTTACATTACTATCTTGACTTGTAATAACATTTGTAAATCTTTCATAGTGACCAAGATCCAAATCAGTTTCTGCACCATCATCAGTAACATATACTTCACCATGCTGATAAGGATTCATTGTTCCAGGGTCAACATTTAAATAAGGATCTAATTTTTGAAGAGAAACTCTTATACCCCTGGCTTCAAGCAGCGCAGCTATCGAAGCGCTAGCAAGACCTTTTCCAAGAGAGGACATTACACCCCCAGTTACAAAAATATATTTAGTAGATTTCTTTTTCATTGGATTATATTTTGATAATAATTAATGTTTAAAGCATTTACAATCAAAAATTTAAATTAGAAAATAATTCTTTCATAGCCATAGATCTATGACTTACTTTATTTTTTTCATCTTCAGATAAATTAGCAAATGTTTTTGCCAAATTTTCATAGTAAAATATAGGATCATAACCAAAACCACTGTTACCAGATTGATTTTCAAGTATTAAACCATGACATTCACCTCTAAATATTCTAGGAAAAGAAGAAAATTTATCATAGAAAAAGGATATCACACAGATAAATTTTGCTTTTCTATTTTTTTTTCCATTTAAATTATTTAAAACTTTATTTATATTTTCCTGATCCGAGCAATCTTCACCTGCATACCTAGCTGAAAATACTCCAGGTTCATTATTTAAAGATTCAATTTCTAATCCTGAATCATCACATAAGATCGCCATATTTAAATCCTTTTTTCTAAGAAATTCCAGTTTTAAAAGCGAATTTTCTTCATAAGTAGTGCCGGTTTCTGCAATATCAAAATTTATTCCTATATCTGCTGGTGTTAAAACATCAAAATAATTGGATAAGAAAAACTTATATTCTTTTACTTTACCTTTATTGTTAGTTCCAATTAATACTTTTTGCATCACAATGCCTAATAGAATATTTTGTGGAGGCGCTGGGAATCGAACCCAGGTCCGAAAATTAGCTAAATAAGAGCTTCTACATGCTTATTTAAGCTTATTATTTAAAGATTTTTTCCAAGCTAAAAAAAGAAAAAAATCTCGATCTCCTTATATACTAATATAGAATTAGGAGAAAATTCTAAATTAGTCTCATATTATCCTCATCTTAACAGGCCCTATGAGAAAAGACTGCAAGACGTTGCTACACTATTTAGGCAGCAAGTTGATTGATTGGTTCGGCACTTATAGTGCTTTTGCCAGATTAACGAGTTAGCTCTCGACATGCTACTTTTAAATGCAAAATCATCGTCGAAACCAAATCGCCCCCAAAAAGAGGAGTATAGATGATATTTTAAAAATTTAAATGCTTAATTTTGATTTAAAATCACGTCTTATTTGCTTATCAACTTCTTTTTTCTTTATATCAGCTCTTTTATCATATGTTTTCTTACCTTTGCCGAGTCCTAATTCAATTTTTATTAAATTTTTCTTTGAATATACTTTTGTGGGAATTAAAGCGTATCCTTTAATCTTTATTTTTCCAATAAGTTTCCTTATCTCTGACTTTTTCAATAGCAATTTTCTATCTCTTTTTTCATCATGAGTAAAAAAAGATGAGGCAGAATATTTGGGAATATATGAATTAATCACATAAAGCTCTCCACGTCTGAGAATTACATAACTTTCTTTTATACTAAACTTTCCGGACTTTATAGATTTAACTTCAGAACCAAGCAATGATACTCCCGCTTCATAAAACTCCTCTATAGAATAGTTTCTAGAGTATATTGGATTGGTTGCATATACTGGCATATTAAAAGAGCGTCATGACTCCAAAAGCTGCTGTAATAGTGGTCAGCGGAGCTAAATCTTCTTGAGTTTCAACAGCATTCTTTAATTTCCTAACTGAATTCAGGGCATCATAATAAAGCCTATCATCATTAACAAGCTTCCCCAGAGTCCCTTCACCAGAATCTACTTTAGCAACTACAGAATTTAAATTTTCTGATAATTCATTTATAGAATTATATAATTTATCATCATTAACTAGCTTGCCTAAAGATCCCTCGCCGGTAGCAACTTTCTCTGTTAGATAATTTAATGTTTTTAATGTCTTGTTAGCTTGAACATAAATCTCTTCATCATTTATAAGTTTTCCAAGGGTACCTTCACCAGTATCAATTTTTTTTGATATGCTTGAAAAATAATTCAAACTTTTTATTAGCTCATCATACAAATCTGATTCATTTACCAACTTACCAACACTTCCTTTAGAATTTGCAATATTTGAAATTATGTCATCCAAATTAAAAAGAATGGAATTGATCTTATCGCTGTATCCCGAAAATTGATTGTTAAAAATAGTTACTGTATTGTCTAGTTTTGAAATTAATGAATTGAAATCTACAGTTTGTGCGGAGTTGATAATCCCACCCTCAGCTAAAATCTTAGAGTTAACATCCCCAAAAGTGATTCCAATATAAGATGAACCCAAAAGGCTAGTCATATTAATAGATGCAACTGAATCCTCTTTTATAATGATATCTTTATCTATTGATAACTGTACCTCTACATTCTGGCCCGAAAGAGAAATTCTATTTACTTTACCAATATTAACACCCGAAAGCTTCACCTGACTACCTGAGCGCAACTCCCCAACAGACTGAAAATATGTATAATAGAGCTTATCCTTTTTTAAGATTGAAACACCAGAGACAACTTCAAAAAGAACTAGCAAAATTACTATTCCAAGAATAAAGAATATTCCCATCTGAAAGTTTTTATTCATGAATAACATTATACATAAATAAATTAGGCAATAGGGTCTAATAATGGATGATTGGTTTTTTTTATAATTTCAGGGCTATCTGATAAATTTATAACTCCTTGATCTAGTATTGATATAGTATCAGCGATAGCTAGGGCAAAAGATATATCATGAGTCACTACGAGCTGTGTAATAGAAGAATTTTTTTTCAGATCTATAACAATATCTGCGATAATTTTAGTATTTATCTGATCTAACTCTGCTGTTGGTTCATCATATAATAATATTTCTGGTTCAATTATTAAAGATCTAGCTATTGCAACTCTTTTTCTCATTCCTCCACTAAGATCAGATGGAATCTTATCAGCAGATTGCTCCACACCCAGATCATTAAGAAGCTTATATGCTTTTTTTAATCTATTTTCTTTAGTGTCAATATTATTTTCATCAAGATATAAAGTTATATTATCAATCACAGACAAAGAATTCAATAATGCAGAAAACTGAAAAACATACGAAGTTTTGAAGTTCTCTTTAATTCTAACATCATCTAAATTAATATTATTTATAAGAATGCTACCACTATCGGGCTTCATTAAACCCATTAACATTTTTAGTAAAACTGATTTACCCATTCCAGATTTACCAAGTATTACATGTACTTGATTTAATTTAAAACCATGAGATAAGTTGTCTAAAACAATTTTTCCATCAAAAGATTTTGAAATATTACTAAAATAAATATTATTTTCCACTCTAGAGCAATCCTACCAATATTAAAAATCTAGTTAAAATATAGTCAAGAATCAAAATAGCAATAAATGATGCTACAACAGATTTTGTTACTGATGTTCCAATTTCTCTAGGTCCACCCTCCGTAGTTAGTCCAACCAGACAAGATGTAATCGATATTGTAATTGAGAAAAAAATAGACTTAATTAATCCCGAAGCTATATCAGAAAATGTAACAACTTGACTTAAATCATTATAAAATGCACTAAATGAAACGGATATTGTCTGGTTCATATTTGAAACAAATGAACCTCCAAGCCAACCAATTAGGTCCATATAAATTACCAAGAAAGGCAACGCTATTAAGCATGCAATAAATCTGGGTAGAACTAAATATTTTACTGGATCAATATCCATAGTTTTTAAAGCAGATATTTCTTCATAAACACTCATAGTAGAAATCTCTGCAGTAATTGAAGATCCTACTCTACCTGCCATTAATATAGCTGCCATAACAGGAGCTAATTCTGTGCATAAAGAAACTCCTACTATCCCTCCTATACGATCCTGAATTCCATATTCAGATAGTTGAATACCTGTTTGTAGTGCGAGAACAGCACCAATTGAAAGGGAAATAAGGGCTGCTACAGGAAGTGTTCTATTTCCCATATCAAATAATTGTGAAAATATCTTATTTAATGATTTTGAAAAAAACTTTAAAGAGCAAAGAGTTGCCCAAAAGAGACTTAAAAATTGCCCAACACCATTAAAAAAATTATATATTCCATTCATAAATCTATTGGAATATATAATATGCGAATTTTAGCATCCTCACCAGTTTTAAAAGCAAAAAAACCACCTAAAATACTGAACTCATTTGAATCTTTTTTTGATTCGTTAGATATTATAGGAATTAGCAAATTTATACTAAAACTACTTTCATCAATTTCTTCATCTTTTGAATATTTGATAAAATTAAATATTAAAGAAGTGCTTGATTTACTTTTTTCTTTTTTAATTCTTACAATTGACCATAGAGGTGACCAAATTTCTCTTATTTTCGCATTTTTAGAGAAAAAACTTTCAATAGGTGCAAACATTCTAAAATCATAACCTTCTCTATCAGAATCAATTGAATATATTGGCCAAAGACTTGAAAATTCTTTGTTTATTTTGTTATCCGAAAGACTATAAAATGAATCTTGTTTATATAGAAAAAATAAAAAGCTTTTTGTTTTGAAGTATTCTGAAGCCAATATCTCATTTTTATATTTATACAAAGGCCAAATAAAGAAGCCTTTTTCTACATATTTGGACTTTGAGTAAGAATATAAAGGAAAGAATCTTTTGCTTTTGATATTTGAACCACTTTTATATTGTATTATAGGCCAAGGCATATTGTAAGTTTTCTGATCCCTGAGTTTATCCTCATAAATATTAAAAAATGGCCATAAAAAAGTTGTTGAACTATGAGCATTTGATTCTGCTTTTAAATATATTGGCCAATAATTATTCTCTTCTAAGTTGATACCAGTAGTATTATCTTTTTTAAAAGTAAAAAAAGGCCATAGAAAAAACTTTGATTCCTTAACCGTTTGTAAATTATCAGGATCAACCTTTATTGTTGATCCATACAAAGGCCAAAATTTAAAACCTTTGTTGTATTCACCCGAAGTTGAAGAGAAGAAGGGCCATAAAAAATGTGTATTGTATGAATTTTTCTTATATGTCTTCATATAAATTGGAAAAATAAAGTAACTAATTTTTTCTTTTGCATATTTATTTTTTATGCTTCCAAATAGAGGAAATACCGAAAAATAATTATCATCTTTATCTCCACCCCATGCTATATCTACAATAGGGAAAATTTCAAAAGTTTTTTTATTGGTATCATCATAGGTCGTATAATTACTATATTTTATCAATCTAAACAAAGCATTGAATTGCGTTTGTTGACTGTCCTCAGAATACCCCATAAGTGGGTAAATAATATCCAGAGATTTGAATTTTAATTCATAATTAGATTCATAATAAAATAAAGGTCTAAAAGCATAAATTTTGGATTCCTCATCTTTGTCAACTTTTATAAAAGGTCCTAAATAAGTTTTTTCTTCAGCAGAATTAAGTAAAGTCAATAATAAAAAAAATATAATAAAATTTTTTAAATATGTAATCTTGCTACCCTCTTGCTAATTCCACAAACAACCTCATATGGAATAGTCTGAATTATTTTAGCTATATCTATAGCCGTCTGATTTTTATCATCAAATATAGTTATATTACTTCCGATTCTTATATTTTTAACATTTGTGACATCAATCATGGTCAAGTCCATACAAACTCTGCCTATAATTTTACATTTATTACCTTTACAAAATAGATATCCTTTATTTGAAAGAGATCTTGGAAGTCCATCAGCATACCCCAATGGAATAACGGCAATTTTCATCTTTCTTTTTGCAATAAAAGTGCGTCCATAGCTGACTGAGTCACCTTTATTTAATTTACGAATTTTTATAACTTTTGTCATTAGAGACATTACAGGTTTTAGATTCTTTTCATTCGATAATCCATAAATAAATAATCCTGGTCTTATAGTGTTAAAAAAATCATCCTCATAATTTATGATTCCTGAGCTATTAGAAGCATGAATAAAATCAATTGATGATATAGATTTTTTAAAATATTCAACACAGTGTTTAAAGGTTGAAATCTGTTTTTTAGTAAAAGCAGATTTCTTCTTGTCTGCTTCTGCAAAATGAGTATAAATCCCTTTCATAATAAAATTCTTATTTTTAGAGAATATTTTAGCAGCTTGAGCAATTTCATTTTTTGATAAACCTAACCTATTCATTCCCGTATCAATTTTTATGTGAAAATTAATTTTAATATTTTTAAGCTTATCTAAAAATTTAATTTGTGAAAAATCGTAAATAGTAAATTCAATTTTTAATTTTATTGCCTTGACGATCTCTTCATTAGTAATTGAACCCATTATTAATATTTTGGCATTACTTCTATTTTTTTTTAATTCTAGCGCCTCGTTTAAGTTAGCTACACCTAAATAGGATATTTTTTTACTCTCTAAAAAATTTGAAATTTCTTTAGCTCCATGTCCATATGCATTAGCTTTTACAATTGCTATTATTTTTTTATTTTGTCCATATTTATCTATTAAAAGGGAATAATTTTTCTCAAGGTTTTTGGTTTTTATATAAGCTATACTTGCTCCCATTTTGATAATCTAACACAGATGAATCTAATTCTCTATTTAACACTATTCATAATAATTTATGATATATTTCATATAATCCTATGTCTCTCTCAAAACATGAACTCAAATCAACTTTAGTTGTAAGTTTGATTTTTTCTTTAAGACTTATGGGTCTTTTTATATTGCTGCCAATTTTTAGTATCTATGCATCCGAATATAATAATTCTTCTGCTTTTTTGGCTGGAATTGCAATTGGTTCATATTCTTTATCCCAAGCTGTTATGCAAGTTCCAATGGGCTATCTAAGTGATAAATTTGGTAGAAAAAAAATTGTTTTATTTGGATTGTTATTATTCATTGTTGGCAGTGGACTATGTTTTTATGCGAATGATATTATTTTTTTAATAATTGGAAGAATTGTCCAAGGATTAGGCGCTATAAGCTCTGTTGGAGTTGCTACTTTATCTGAAAATACATCTGAAAAAAACAGAGCTAGTGCTTTTACTATAATGGGAATTACTGTTGGTATTACTTTTGTGATTGGCTTTATTGCAGGTCCATTTTTCACAACTATATATTCTTTTAAATCTCTTTTTATTCTTTTATTTTTCTTCGGAATAGTAGCTTCAATAATAACATTTCTTTATTATCCGGAGGATAAAAATAAATTGGAACAAAATTTTTTAATTAAAATATCTTATAATCATAAGTTAATTCAAATATATGCAGGTTCTTTTTTTCTATCATTAGTTCTAAGTATTATGCTTTATATTTATCCTTTGATTTGGAAAAATTTAGGTGCAGGCCCAGATGAATTATTTATCATATACTTAAAAATATTTTTACCTTCTGCACTTCTTATTTATCCATCGGTAAGATTTTTTGAGAAAATTAATAAAGTAAGTCTGATAATTAGATTCGGATGGTTATTTCTAATGTTTGGTTATTTAGCTTATTGTTTAATGCCAGAGAATATTTATTCACTATACATATTAGGTATTCTATTTTTCTTAGGTATATCTGTTTTTAATTCAATATTGCCTAGCCTATTATCTTTAAATGTATCAAGTGAATTAAGAGCTACCGGTAATGGACCTTTCTATATAATGAACTTCATGGGTCATGCAATAGGTGCTATATTAGCTGGAGCAATTTATATGAAAGAAAGTTATTATGGGCTAGATAAAAATATTATTTTATCAATTATAAGTATACTAATAATAATGATTTGGATAAAAATTGGTTTACCTAAATATAATATTAAAAAGTGATTTTATTTAACCGCTCAACTCTTTCTTCCATGGGAGGGTGAGAACTAAATAGTTTACCAATACCGCCTGCAAGTGGGCTGATAATGTACATATGGCTTGTTGCAGTGCTTGGATCTCTTTCAAGTTTATTACTTGAGTAGTAAGTTGAAATTTTAGTTAAAGCAGAAGCCAAACCACTAGGATTTTTTGTAATTTGTGCGGCTGTATAGTCAGCTTTAAATTCCCTTGTTCTTGATATAGCCATTTGTATAATTAGTGCAATCAAAGGTGCAAGTATAGCTATTAAAAGATGTCCAATTGCACTACCAGATTCTCTGTTTCCTCTAAAAGCACCAAAAATAAGTCCCCATTTCAGCATACTAGCAATCATACTAATTGCACCTGCAAAGGTTGCAGCGACAGAGGCGATCAATATATCATTATTTTCTATGTGAGCTATCTCATGAGCTAGAACTCCTTCAATTTCTTCTTTATTAAGTGTGTTAAGAAGTGATGAAGAAACAGCTACAACCGAGTTTTCAAAATTTCTACCTGTTGCAAAAGCATTTGGTTCATCTGAATCGTAAATATATAATCTAGGGCCCTTAATATCAGCTTTAGATAGCAAAGATTGAAAAGATTTATAAACATTAGATTCAACATCTACTAAAGAAGCTTTATGAATTTTTAAAACTATCTTATGTGAATACCAATATGATACGAAATTCATTACAATTGCAAAAATAAACGCAATCATCATTCCAGATTGGCCACCGATCATTCTCCCAATAAGAAGAAAAAAGCCTGTCATTATAGTTAGTAGAAAAAAGGTTTTTACTGAATTCATAGTCTATCCTCCACAAGAAGTTAAATTATTTTTTAGAATATATTTCTGATGATATTCTTCTGCCAAATAGTAGTCAGATACTTCGCATATTTGTGTAACAATAGAGTCATTAAATTTTTCCTTATTTAACTCAAGAATTACACTCTCAGCAACTTTCTTTTCATCATCATTATTTATAAATATTACAGATCTATATTGAGTTCCTACATCTGGGCCTTGCTTATTAAGTGTTGTTGGATCATGTAAAGAAAAAAAGAATAAACATAATTCTTTAAAAGATAAATTTTCAGAATTATATTTAAGGTTCACAACCTCTGCATGACCTGTCATACCTGAACAAACATCAAAATATGTAGGATTTTTGAATTTTCCGCCCATATACCCAACTGATGTTTCTAAAACTCCATCTAATTGCATGAAATTATTCTCAACTCCCCAAAAACATCCAGCACCAAAACTTGCAGAACATATACTTTCAGCCATAAAAAATTATAACTGTTTATAATATTTTTGTAAGATTAATAGTTTTTCCCCATATCAATTCAATATTCTTTAATATTTTTTGCTTATCATCTTTATATATTGAATAGGATTCTATTTTATCTGAGCACAGCTTAGCCTCTTTTAGAATATCAATATCTCTTTTTATATTTGCAAAATTTAAATTCCATACATTACCAGATTGTTCTTTGCCCGCACCGTAAAAAGCACCAGGTCCTCTGAGTAGCAAGTCTTTCTCAGCCAATTCAAAACCATTTGATATTTTTGTAAAAGATTCTATTCTATGCAATGAAATTTCATTTATATTACCATCATTTATTAGAAAACAATATGATTTGTGCTTTCCTCTTCCAATTCTACCTCTGAGTTGATGAAGTTGAGATAATCCAAATCTTTCTGGATTAAAAATTGTCATTATATTAGCATTTGGAATATCCACACCAACTTCTATAACTGTTGTAGATATTATAAAATTAAGTTCTCCTGATCTAAACATAGTCATTATTTGATCTTTTTCGTCAGTATTTAAATCTCCGTGCAAAATTTCATATTTATACTTACCTAGATTTGTTGATTTTAAAATATTCTGTAAGGACTTTAAATCCATTAAATTTTCAAAATCCTCATTCGGAGATTTATTAATTAGTGGACATAAGAAAAATGCTTGTCTATGTTGACTTAATTGATCATCAATGAAATCAATCAGTTTAGAAAACTGATTTTTTTTTATAATGGATGTTTCAACATCTCTATCTCTATGTTCAATTTTATCGATTACAGAAATATCATAATCTGTTAATAATATGGAGGACAAAGTCCTAGGTATTGGAGTTGCAGTCATTATCAATATGTCAGAGGACTCTCCTTTATCCATCATCAGTTTTCTTTGCTCAACTCCAAATCTGTGTTGTTCATCAATAACAATTAATCCTAAATCCTTGTAATTAACAGATGATTGAAATATCGAGTGAGTACCGACTATAAATTTAGATTTACCGTTTTTGATTGATTCTAATATTGTTTTTTTTTCTTTTGCTTTCATTGAAGATTTTAATAAAATTAACTCTTCTTTGGGTATATAATCTTTAAGATATAAGTAGTGTTGATCAGCTAATATTTCGGTAGGAGCAATCAAACAAGATTGAAACCCATTATCATAACTGATTGCCATCGCTAATAATGCAAGTATAGTTTTTCCACTTCCCACATCACCTTGTAAAAGTCTATTCATCTGTTTTGGGAGCATCATGTCATTAATGATTTCATCTAAAACTTTATTTTGGGATCCAGTTAAAGAAAAGGGTAAATTGTTAAGAATCCTCTTATACATAGAATTTTCAACTTTTATAATATGTTGCTTATATGATTTTTTTGTTTTTTTATCCTCTGACAATTTTAAGCCGAGACATAGCAATAAAAATTCATAAAAAATTATTGATTTATGCGGTAATGATTTATATATTGAATCTTTAGAATCTATATTCACCATAGGCAAAGAATTATCTGGAGCATGTATAAGCTTTAGAGCATTATCAATTTTAATTAAATCATAGTCTTTACATAGATCATCTGAAAAAATATTAAAATCATCAAGTCTAATATTATTAATTACTTCGAATATTAATTTTTTTAATCTATTTTGCGTAAGTCCTTTAGTTAATGAATATATAGGATATATTGATGCAAAATTATTTAAACTATCAGAATTATTTGATACAAAATACTTATCAGGGCTGGGGTTAATTAATTGAAAAATTTTTGAACTTTTCGTTCGGGAAACTTTACCAGAAATTACAATCCAATAGTCTAATTTGAATGTTTCTTTCAAATATCCATAAATTGGGTTGAACCATGTTATCTTAAAATTTCTTGAACCATCATTAATAACAACTTCATAGATTTTTCTTCTTGATTTTAGTAGACCTGAAAATAAAATTTTTCCTTTTATAGTAACTTCTTCACCATCTTGAAGGTCACATATTTTTTTTAAACTTCTATAATCATTATATTTCCGAGGAAAATAAAAAATTAAATCTGAAAGATCATTCAAACCAATAGAGTTTAAAGTATTTTTTATCTTTGGCCCTACTCCATTAAGAGCAGAAATGTCATAATTATAATTTAATTCTTTATTCATCTTTTGGAGAATAGCCTACATTCGAATAATAAAAGCCTAAACTTTTAAGCTTCTTTGGATTATATAAATTTCTTCCATCAAATATTACGTTATCTTTCATTCTTTCTTTTATGGTATTAAAATCAGGCTGTCGATAAATACTCCACTCTGTATTAATTATTAAACAATTTGCATCATTTAATGCATCAAAGTTATTTTCAAAATATTGAATTTTATTGCCAAATAAATTCTTAAAATTATTTAGTGCAGCAGGATCATTTACGGAAACTTTAGCATCATTATCAAGTAAATTTTTCACTATATCAATTGAAGGAGCTTCTCTAATATCATCTGTATTTGGCTTGAATGATAGACCCCAGATTGCAAAATTCAAACCTTTCAAAGACTTAAAATAAGTTTTAATTTTATTGAAAAAGATCTCCCTCTGATCAATATTGACTTTATTAACTGAAGAACATAAATCCATATTTATGTTATTGGTTTTACCAACCTCAATTAATGCTTTTATATCCTTAGGGAAGCATGACCCACCATATCCTAGTCCAGGATACAAGAATTCTTTACCTATTCTCTTGTCTCTAGACATAATTTTTCTGACATTACCAATATCAGCTCCAACTTCCTCACATAAATTCGCTATCTCATTCATAAAAGATATTCTTGTAGCGAGCATTGAATTTGAAGCATATTTCGATACTTCTGAAGACTTGATATCTACAAATACAATCCTATCCTCCTTCCTCATAAAAGGCTCATATAGATCTCTTAAGATTTGTTCAGATTTTTTTGACTCAACTCCAACAACTATCCTATCAGGAAACATAAAATCATTTACCGCAGATCCCTCCTTTAAGAATTCAGGATTAGAGGCAACATCAAAATCAACATCAGTAATTTCCGAAATTATTTTCTTAATCAGATGTGTAGTACCTACAGGAACAGTGCTTTTTGTTACAATAACTTTATAATCATTTATATGCTTTGCTAATTCTTTAGATGCATTTTTAATATACTCAAGGTTAGCTGATCCATCAATTTTTGGGGGAGTAGAAACAGCCAAGAAGATAATTGTTGATCCCTGTATTCCCTCTTTATAATCGGTTGTAAATTTTAGTCTCTTGGCCTTATAATTTCTTGATACTATGCTTTCTAATCCTGGTTCATATATTCCTACTTTTCCCTCTTTTAAGGAATTTATTTTTTCAAAATCAATATCCAAGCAAGTGACATTATTACCACTATCAGATAAGCAAGACCCTGTAACTAAGCCAACATAGCCAGTACCAATTACACATATATTCATTCTAAATATTATGCAATTAGTTGAAAAAATTACAAAAATTTTTAAAAGGACATTTTGTACATTCAGGCTTTCTTGATTTACAAAGCTTTTTTCCAAATAAATTTAAAAGGTTTGAAAAATCAGTATAATTAGAATTTTTTAAATTAGATTTTATGAAATTTTCTATCTGAACATATGAAGAATTTGGTGAAATTAGTTCTAATCTTGTTAAAACTCTAATTAAATGTGCATCAATTATAATATAGTCATCTTTATTTATTAAACTCAAATATTTTTTTGCGCATTTATCACCAATTCCAGGTATTTGAATTAAGTCATTATATTTTTTTGGAATCTTTCCCCTGCATTGACTGATAATAAAATCACATGCATTTTTTAATCGTAAAGACTTTTGATGATAATAGCCTATAGGCTTAACTATTTTTTTAACCGAAAGAAAATTTGCATTATTTAAGTCATAAATGTTAGGAAATTTACTAATTAGTAAATTTCCTATTTGATTAACTTTATTTTCGTTAGCTCTCGGGGATAAAATGAGCTTTATAAGCAACTCGAAATCAGAACTATAACTTAACTCATGTAAGCTGTCATGAAAAACAACATTTAGATCTTCATGAAGATTGCATATATCCATTAAATTATCCCTTTCTTTGAGCTGGATTTAAGTCTTCATAGCTTACGCTTGAAGCCTTTTCAATGAAAGAAGACCATTTGTCTGGCAATTCATCCTCATGCGAGATTGCATTAACAGGACAAGGGTCTACACATGCACCACAATCTATACACTCTTCAGGATTAATAACTAATTGGTCATCAATTTCATATATACAGTCTACAGGACAAGCTTCAACACATGATTTATCTTTTATATCAACACATGGCTCAGCAATTACATATGGCATTTTAGTCACCTCCTACTCTCTTTTTTTTTATGTTAACTAATCAAAAATCAATATCAACATCTGGACATGAACGGTCTAGGAAGTCATATTAGAAAAATTTAATCTATGTCTGATACTTCTTCTTGCTTCTCAATAGATCTTACTTTTTCTTCAATTACGGTTTTTTTATCGTATTTTAAATACATAAAGCCCAGAGTTAAGCTAGTTATAAAGAAAATAACTCCTAACCAAATTGTTAATTTTCTCAAAAAAGAAGATGAATCTGCACCAAAAACAGATTCTGAGGATCCACCAAACATTGAGCCTAGATCATCAGTTTTTGAAGGCTGAAAAAGAACACATAAAACTAGCAGAATTGAAACACCCGCATGAAAAATTATAAGACTCTCTTTAATAGTTTCAATCATATTACTTTCCAACACTTAATACAATATCACAAAATTTTTTACAATCTAGACTAGCACTTCCTACCAAAACCCCATCGACATTCTTTAAGGACATTATAGAATCGATATTAGAATCATCTACACTTCCGCCATAAACAATTCTGGGCAAATTATCACAATTAGGGTAAATCTCGTTAAGATGATGATTTATAAAATTATGTGTCTCTTGAATATCTTTTAGATCTGGGATGGATCCTGATCCAATTGCCCAAATAGGTTCGTAGCCAATAACAATTTTATGCAGATATTTATTTTCAATATTTTTTAAAGATTCGTTAAGTTGATTTTTAATTACGTCAAATGTTTTTCCTTTTTGTCTTTCCTCGTATGACTCACCGATGCAGAAAATTACATTAAAGTCTTTTTTACAACTAAAAATAATTTTTTTATTTATCATCTCATTAGTTTCAAAGAGATGAATCCTCCTCTCAGAGTGACCTATCATAACCCACTCACATCCTAAATCTTTTAACATCTCATGCGAAATCTCACCTGTAAATGCCCCATTATCATTATAAAAAACATTTTGTGATGATAATCTTAATTGAGAATTTTTGAGCATATTATTTATCTCTGACAAGTAAACGAATGGGGGCGCAACAACAACATCAATGTTTTTATAATTTAAATTTCTACATAAAATTTCTTTTATTAGTTTAGTGCTAGAATTAATATCTAAATTCATTTTCCAATTAGCAAAAACTAATTTATTCCTATCCATATATAAAGATTAAACCATAGAAGATCTATTTTATATATTTTTTTAAATAACTATGAAGGAGAGCCATCCCTTCTTGAATATCTGAAAATGTTGACGCATAAGAAATCCTAATAAATTTTTTGTAATCCTTACCAAAATCAATGCCAGGCGCTAGTGCCAAGCCAACTTTATCTAATATATCTTTACATAAATTTAAAGAATTTTTTGTATAATTACTCATATCGCAAAAAATATAAAAGGCTGAATCAGGCTTATAATTAATATCAATATTCATTTTCTTCAGTTCTTTAATTAAAAAATCTCTATTTTTTTTATATTTTTTAATTAGAAAGTCTTTATTCTTTTTTGATATTTTATAGCAACCAGTAGCAGCATGTTGAGATATAGTCGGTGCACAAATAAACATATTTTGCTGTAATTTTTGAGCATATCTAATTAATCTTTTTGGCATTATAAGATATCCAAGTCTCCAGCCTGTCATAGAATAATATTTTGAAAATCCATTAACTACAATCGAATTACTTAAATCATGTTTAAGGATGGTATTAAGTGGGTAATCAATACTAAGCCCTTGGTATATTTCATCACTAATGATTTGAATATTTAGGTTACTTAGCTTTTTTAAAATGGAGTCTGATTGTGATACCCCTGTTGGATTGGCGGGTGAGTTTACTATTAAAGCTTTGGTTTTCTTTGATATTATTTTTTTTAACTTATTAATATCAATTTGATAATTCTCCATTTCATATGTTTTAAAAGTCTTAATATCTCTACCAAGAATTTTTATAATTTGTGGATAACAAGGATAATGCGGATCAATAATAATTATTTCTTCATTTATCTTAGTAGATGATAGGATTGCTAGTAAAATTGCTGCAGAGCTTCCACTGGTTACAATTATCCTTTCGGGTTGAATATTTAAATTAAAATTGGTTTTGTAATCATCCGATATTAATTTTCTTAATTCGGGGATACCAAGGCTACTAGAATATTTATATTTTTTCTCTTTTAAAGCTTTCAACCCATTTTTGACTATTTTTTCATCAACCTCTTCGGTAGGTTCGCCTATTTCAAGATGAATAATTTTTTTTCCAATTCTCTCTAGTTTTTGCGCTTCCTCGAGAATTTCCATAACAATAAAAGGGCTTATTTCGGGTTTTAATAAATTTGTCATTAATTACATTTTATTTAAATTAATTTAAAAAGATATAAAAAAATTGTTTTGGCAAGATTATCTAGGTAGTATAAGTACTTTAAATTGGAGTTAATTATGTCAAAAGTTTGTTTTTTAACTGGTAAAAGATTCATGACTGGTAATAATGTGAGTCATGCTAATAATAAAACTAAAAGAAGATTTAACATTAATATTCATTCTGTGACATTAAATAGCACTACTTTGGGTGAAAAATTTAAAGTCAAAATTGCCGCCAGTACAATGAGAACATTAAATAAACTTGGTGGACTTGAGCGCTTCTTGTTAGGATCTGAAAATTCAAAATTGTCTAATGAGGCAATAAAGATTAAAAATAAGTTATCCAAAAAATTAAGCCCAAATAAATAATTTATTTTTTAAATTCTTTATCAATTTTTTTGAAAAAAATATCTTTTCTTATCTTTGGAAGTCTATCAGGAAAAAGAATGCCATCCAAATGGTCAAGCTCATGCTGAAAAACAATAGACTGCATATCTAAAAATTCTTTTTTTTCATTCTTCCCAGATAAATCGAAATAAGATACTAATATTCTGTTGTTTCTTTTGACATAATCATAATGACCAGGAATGCTTAAGCATCCTTCCTTTGACTCAACAATATCATCTGCTTCAATTATCTCTGGGTTAATGAAAATAATAGTTTTATCAGAATCGTTCGAAAAATCCTTAGATATAAAAAATCTTTCATTTATACCAATCTGGGGTGCTGCTAAACCAATACCTTTTTCATTATTCATTAAAATACACATTTCATCATAAATTTTTGATAATTTTTGATCTATGTTTTTAACTTCCTTAGAAACTTTTCTTAATAATTCGTCAGGATATATTTTTAATTCAATATTAATCATTTTTTGAATCGTTAAGTTTGCTCAACAGTTCTTTACTTGGTCTAAATAAAGGTAGAACTTTTTCTGGAACATCTACCTGGTCCCCCGTTTTAGGATTTCTACCAGTATAAGCTCTGTATTCTTTTTTAAAAAAACTACCGAATCCTCTTATCTCAATTCTATCATTATTAGATATAGCTGATGACATATAATTAATAAGAGTATCAACAATTTTTTGAGATGTTTCATTTTCAAATTTAAAAATCTTTGATATTTTTTCTTCTAATTCAGATTTAAGCATAAAAATATTTTTTATTTTAAAATGTAATATGTCAAGAAATTTAAACTTTATGCCCTCGCCGGGATTCGAACCCGAAACTAGGGATTAGGAATCCCTTGTTATATCCCTTTAACTACGAGGACTAATTTTACGAATATGAATATATAGTATAAGTTTATATTATGGCAATTAAGCATACACCATACTTTGTTGAAATATTTAACAAATTTACAAAACAATTTACAAAAGAACTTTTAGTGGATGCGGAATCATATGATAACGCAATACAAAAAACAATTTCTATTGCAAATATTGATCCACTAAATTTTGATATTAAAGCTCAAGAAGCTAGCTTAGAACAGGCTAGTGGTTGGCTTGAGGAGAAGTTTCCAACTGGTGAGTTCAAACATATAATAATTGATGAAAGCAATGGCATATATGAATTAATTTATAATCCTATGGGGAATATATATTAAAGCTTATTTCTTTTTTTCTTATAGCCTTGACGTACTTTAAATCTGGGATCAGATTTACAAATAACATAAATTCTTCCTCTACGTTTAACAACTTGGCAATCGGGATGCCTTTTTTTCATTGAACCAATAGAGCTAACAACTTTCATAGGAGTTTATTTAAACCCATTTAATATTTTATGTCAAATATTTTTTAAATTTTTTCAATTTTATGTGTGCCATTTTCAAACAATGTTAAAGAGATTTGATGATATTTAGTTAAATTCGGTCTATGTCCCACACTAATATATTTTATCGAATTTTCCAGTAGAAGTTTATAAGCATTTTCTTCATTCAATTCATCTAACGCACTAGTGGATTCATCTAAAATAACTATAGTTGGTTTATTTAATAATATCCTTACAAATCCCAATCTTTGTTGTTCACCAACCGATAATATTCTAGACCAATCCTTAACTGAATCTAAACCATGCTCTCTGATCAAGTGTTCAAGTGATAGTTTGCTCAATGCATTATTAATTTCCTCATATGAAAATTCACCTTTAGACTTTGGATAACTTAACTGTTCTTCTAAAGAACCCAAATTCATATAAGGTTTTTGTGGTAAAAACATAATTTTAGAATAGTCTGGCTTAAAAATACTTCCTTTTCCAAGAGTCCATATGCCCGCAATTGCTCTTAATAAAGAGCTTTTACCTACACCACTTTGCCCCTTAATTAATAAGTTATTATCTTCAAGTTCAAAGCTTAATTCATTTATAATAAATTTAGTGCTGCCAGGAGTCATTAATGATAATTTTTCTAATGAAATTTTTTCAGATAATTCATAATTTATTTTATTCTTATTATTTTTTTCATTCAACGGAATTTCACTCATAGCATTATCGAAATTTCCAAGCCTGAAGATACTCGCAGAAAATGCGGATATATTCTCAATCTGGTTTGTTACAATTGACAATGCCCCAAATACTTGGAAAAAAGCAATCCAGGCTTGCGTTATGGTTCCAAAATCAATTTCATTAGCAAAATATAATGGTGCTACTAAGATATATACTGGAAATCTCATTAAATTTGAATACATAAATTGAAATAAATCAATTATTGATTGCCAGATAATTAGCAAGTCAAAATTAAGCAAGGCTTTAGAAAATATTTTTATTATATTTTTAATTTCTTTTTTTTCACCTCTGTAAAAAGCAATTGATTCTGAATTATCTCTAACATGGACCATGCTATATCTAAAATCAGCTTCAAGCCTCAGTTGATCATAATAAATTCTTATCATCCTCTTTCCAGTCAAAATAGCAATCCAAGTACCTATAAAAACATAGATTAATAACCCCAAAGTTAAAGTTTTAGATATTGACCATAAAATTGCGCTAAACGAAACAACTGTCAAAATTGCATATAGTGTATCAATCAAAAAATCTAAAGTAACAGATGTGAAATATTTTATATCTTCTGAAATTCTTTGATCTGGATTATCTATGTCGGAAACACCAGAATTAGAGTCTAAAAGATAATAGCACCTATTTTGAAAGTAACGTGATATGAAATTATCAGTCAACCACTCTCTCCAATATCTCCCAAATTTTAGTCTTGTAAATCTATAGAAAGCGATTATTGGAACAGCGAATAAAACGACTATTCCATAAACCCATAAGAATTCCCAAAAAATCCCCTCTTCCCTTGTATTTAAAGAAGTATCTAGAAATCTGAAAATATAACTAAGTCCAACATTTAGTCCGGTAACTGAGAATAATAATAGAATAATTGTGAAAAGTAATATCCAAGGTTTTAAGTTTTTTCCAATATTTTTTAAATTAATAAAAAAATAATATGAAGAGAAAGATAATATAGTCAAAGACGAAATAATAAGGCCATTGCTTTTTAACCCTTCTACATAGACCTTAAATTGTGGAGCTAATTCATTAATAAAGGATGGAAATAATATTTCTAAAATAAAACCTAGAAAAATTAAAAAGAAATGACTTATTGATATAACTGAGAGTATAGCCAAAGTAATTAAGGCCAAAAGCTTCCACCTTGAATTCTTAAGAGATACTGGGAAAAAATAAGGCTGCGCTGTTTTGATAAATCTTTCCAATAATTCTTTGTTAAAATTAAACTTTGTTGAACTCATATTAAATAGATTATCTATTTAATATTTTATTTAAACAAATTTGTTTTAATTTTAAAAAAAATTATTAAACCAAAAATCACCAATATCATAGTCAATATTTGAGCAATATTTAAAAAACCAATGTCTATATTTGTATTTGAAACTTTTAAAAACTCAATAAAAAATCTTGATAATGATAATAAAAATAATATTAATATTGAAATAAAACCAGGCGCTAATTTATTAAATATTGATTCGTAACGAAATTTGAATATGAAAAATATAGAAAGATAAATTATAGCCTCAAATAATTGTGTAGGATATCTTGGTATAAAATCATAAGCTGGAAAAACAAAGCAAAAAAATTCAGAACATTCTTTACCAACTATTTCTGAGTTAAAGAGATTACCAATTCTAATTAAGCACATTAATATTAAAGAATGATAGATTAGAACATCAAAAATTTTTAATTTTTCATTAATATCAAAAACTTTTTTATCTAAAAAAACAAAAGACAATAATAGACCGAACATTCCCCCATGACTTGATAAGCCTTGGTATCCTACGAAAGTCATTTCATTAAAATTAATGGGAAGAAAAATTTCAACTAAATTACTTGAATAATAGTCAAATTGATAAAAAATACAATGAGAGATTCTTGAGAAGATTATAGTAAATATTATAGTTTTAAATAAAAAACTTTCTAATTGATGTTTTTTGGCTGGCAATACTTTTATTGTTTTTAGAAAAACATACAAAATACCAAGGCCAAATAATATAGAGTAGATTCTGATTTGAAATAAATCTGAATAATAAATATATGGGGAAAAATCCCAATAAATAAAATTAAAATTATTCATTTAATCATAAATTCTCTTTTAATTCTATTTGAAACCTTTTCTCTTCTAGTTTTTGTCTTTTTCTTATTTCTTGACCGATTGAATAATTCTTCTTATCATTAAGGCTCTCAATAAGAAGTTCTGGAACAACAACAGGAACACCTTCTTTATCAATAGCTACGAAACAGAAATAAGCTCTAGAACAGACTGTTTTTTCTTCAGTATATTCCTCTTTAGTTACTTTTGTTTTAACAATTAGAGATTTTGTCCCGGTCCAGATTACATTAGAAGTAATTTCAATAATATCCCCCTTATTTATAGGTTTATAAAATTGCATATCTTCAATTGATGCAGTAACAGCTTTAGTTCCAGTATATCTTCGTGCACAAATCCCACCAACCATATCCATTAATTCGATTAACCTTCCACCATACATAGTGCCAAAATCATTCGTATCATTTGGAAAAACCATTAAACTTGATCTAGCTTCAGAGCTTTTTCTTTTTTGTCTCGCCGAATTTATACCTTTATCAATCATTTCTTAATACTACCTTTTTTTATTTATAGTTTTTTAATTTTTGATTAACAATTATAATAATTATATGAGAAAATTCACATCAACAAAAGATTATGTAACAACACCTGATTTGGAACTCGCAGTAAATTCTGCGATAACACTAGAAAAACCTTTATTAGTAAAAGGTGAACCAGGGACAGGGAAAACTCTTTTAGCCGAAGAAATATCTAAGTCTTTGAATACTGAAATAATCAAATGGCATATTAAATCCACAACTAAAGCTCAACAAGGATTATATGAATATGATGCTATAACTCGTCTAAGAGATTCACAATTAGGCGATTCAAGAGTTAAAGAAATTTCTAACTATATCGTAAAAGGCAAGCTATGGGAAGCTTTCGCATCTAAAGAGAAGGTCGTATTATTAATCGATGAGATTGATAAAGCTGATATAGAATTTCCAAATGATTTATTACAAGAACTAGATAGAATGGAATTTTATGTTTATGAGACAAAAGAAAATATCGTAGCTAAAAATAGACCAATTGTTATCATAACTTCTAATAACGAAAAAGAATTACCAGATGCTTTCTTAAGAAGATGTATTTTTCATTATATAAATTTTCCCAGCAAAAAAACGATGGAGGAAATTGTTAATGTTCATTTTCCAAAAATTAAAAAAAAATTACTATCGGAAGCATTAAGTGTTTTCTTTGATTTACGTGAAGTTCCAAATCTCAAGAAATATCCTTCAACGTCTGAATTAATTGATTGGATTAAACTTTTACTCTCAGATGATATACCTAGAGATATTCTTCTTGAAAGAGATCAAACGAAAGCTATTCCTCCTTTACATGGAGCACTATTAAAAAATGAGCAAGATGTCCAAATGCTTGAAAGATTAAGATTTATGTTAAGAAGAGAGAATTAAATGCTAATTGAATTTTTTAATACAGTTAAAAAATCTGGTGTAAATGTTTCACTTAAAGAGCTTTTGGATTTAATAAAAGCCTTAGATTCGAATTTAATCAATAAGTCAACTGAAGATTTTTATTTTTTAAGTAGATCAATAATGGTCAAAGATGAAAAATATTTTGATAAATTTGATAGAGCATTTGGCATTTTTTTTAAAGGTATAGAAAGTATTGATTTAGAATATTTAAAAAATGAAATTCCAGAGGAGTGGCTTAGAAAGCAATTTGAAAAATCATTATCAAAAGAGAAACGCGATAACATTAAATCACTTAAAGACCTTGAAGAATTAATGAAAAAATTTATGGAAACTTTTAATGAGCAAAGGGAAAGACATCAGGGCGGCGACAAATGGATTGGTACAGGTGGAACTTCGCCTTTTGGTGCATATGGATCAAATCCTTTTGGTATTAGAGTTGGGCAAGATGGTAATAGAAATTTTTATGCTGCTAAAGTTTGGGATGAAAGAAAGTACAGAAATTTAGATGATAATGTAGAAGTTGGAACTAGAAATATAAAAATTGCTTTAAGAAAGCTTAGAAAATTTGCACGAGTACAAGGTAATGAAGAACTTGATCTTGACCAAACTATAAAAAGAACAGCAAATAATGGAGGATTTATAGATATTAAAACCAGGCCTGAAAAACAAAATCAAATTAAAGTTCTAATATTCTTTGATATTGGCGGGTCTATGGACCCTCATGTAAATATGTGCGAAGAACTATTTTCAGCAGCTAGATATGAATTTAAAAATTTAGAATTTTTTTATTTCCATAATTTTATTTACGAAGGGGTTTGGAAAGATAATTCTAGAAGAAATGAGACAATAAATTTGTTTGAAATTATTAATAAATATTCACAGGATTATAAAATCATTATAGTTGGTGATGCATCTATGGGCATATATGAAGTTACACATATTAATGGATCAATTGAACATTATAATGAAAAACCAGGTGAATATTATTTTGGAATATTATTAAATCATTTTAACAAACTAGCTTGGCTTAATCCTGTTAATTCTGAAGAATGGGATTATTCACAATCTATTGATTATATAAGGCAATTAACTAAAAATAAAATGTATGAATTAACATTAGAGGGTGTAAATAAAGCTGTAAAATATTTATCTTAAAAATCTTTAATCAATCTCAAAAATAAATAAATTGATAAAAATCCTAATATCAGATTTAGAGAAAGATATACAAAAGCCTTCATGAAATCTCTTTCATCTAGCATATTAACAAACTCAAAACTAAAAGCAGAAAAAGTTGTTAAGGATCCAACATAGCCGACAACAAAAAATTCCCTGATGTTTGGTTTCAACTCCAAACTATAAGATACATAATAGAAAAAACCTAACAATATGGATCCTATTACATTTACTATTATAGTAGAGAGATAAGGTTTATCGGTAAGCTCAACAGATACTAGATTATTTATTATAAATCTAGTTAAAGCTCCTAATGATCCACCTATAGCTACAAACAAATACGTTAGGGTCATATAAAAACATACAATAAATATTGCAGAATTTAAATTTAACTAGTCAAGGTTACAGATACATTATCAATTAGATTCTTATTAAAAGAGTTGTTATCTAAATATTTTTTTGTGAAACATCTAAAAACCTCATAATCAATCTCACTATGTATTGGCTCTGATTTATCAGGCTTCAAACAAATATGATTCAAATATAAAAAAAGTATTATAATATCATCTTTATTTTCAAAATTGATAAAACTTAATGATTTTTTAAATTTATTTATTTTATTTTTACTAAATGTTTTATAAACTTTTATCCAGTATTGTTTTTTTGAATCAATATCCATAATAGAGTCTGATTCTCTAAAATAAATTTTTAAATTTTCTTTAAAATTTATATAAAATTCATAATATAAAGTCTTATTAAAAATATTTTCTTTCAGTTTAAAATTATTATTGTCATAAATATGCATAAGACCATCTTTGTAAAGCCAATAATTTTGTTTTTTTAATTTATTTTGTGAAATATTTGATATTGTTTTTAAAAAATGTTTTGCCATTTTTTTTTCTTTTTCATTTAAATTATTTGTAAAGATCATAAGCCTCCAGTATAGGGCTGCTTTAATAATTAAATCAGACTCTATAGTCAGTTCTTTAGTATTATCAATTTCCCAATCCTCTAATGTATAAAATAAATATCTTGGCTCCTTAGTCTGTAAGAAATCTATTAATGATGGAACTCGCCTTGTAAAAGGATTAGCCAAATTATTTGGGTGAATTGATATTTTACGGCCCCATTTATAATTCCGTCTGCCTTTAATGGAGGTTATCGGCTGAACTCTCCATCCTAAATTAAAAGAGCTCTTTTTATATTTTGCATTTGTTCCATACCGCTTGGCATGCTCTTTTTTATGGTAATTTTCAAGCTCCTCTTTCATTATTGAACCGTTATATAATCTAAAAACAGTCATATTATAAACTTGTCAC